>NZ_DLGH01000028.1:359-102488 GCF_002482605.1 Thiomonas sp. UBA7699
GGCGGCGCCAACCTGCCCAACCAGGACGAGGTGTTTCCCGACCGCGACCACTTCGGCCGCATTTTCTACAACCAGGCGACGCTGAGCGCCGAGGGCATCGCGCAGATCGCGGTGGTCATGGGCTCGTGCACCGCGGGAGGCGCCTATGTGCCGGCCATGAGCGACGAGTCGGTCATCGTCGCCAATCAAGGCACCATCTTTCTCGGCGGCCCGCCGCTGGTGAAGGCCGCCACTGGCGAGGAGGTGAGCGCCGAAGACTTGGGCGGCGGCGACGTTCACACCCGGCTGTCGGGCGTGGCCGACCATCTGGCGCGCAACGATGCGCATGCGCTCGACATCGCTCGCCGCATCGTCTCGCGCCTGCGCCCGGCCGAGCGCGCGGCGGTGGATTTGCGCCCGCCGCGCGAGCCGCTGTATGCGGCCAGCGAGCTGTACGGCTGCATTCCCACCGATGCGCGCAAGCCCTTCGACATCCGCGAGATCATCGCCCGCATCGTCGATGGTTCCGAGCTCGACGAGTTCAAGGCCCGCTTCGGCGCCACGCTGGTGTGCGGCTTTGCGCATCTGCACGGCATGCCAGTAGGCATTTTGGCGAACAACGGCATCCTGTTTTCGGACAGTGCGGTCAAGGGCGCGCACTTCATCGAGCTGTGCTGCCAGCGTCGCATTCCGCTGCTGTTCCTGCAGAACATCACCGGCTTCATGGTCGGCCGCAAGGCCGAGAACGAAGGCATCGCCCGCCACGGCGCCAAGCTGGTCACGGCGGTGGCTTGCGCTCAGGTGCCCAAGTTCACCGTCATCGTCGGCGGCTCCTTCGGCGCGGGCAACTACGGCATGTGTGGCCGGGCGTACAGCCCGCGTTTGCTTTGGATGTGGCCCAACGCGCGCATCAGCGTGATGGGTGGCGAGCAGGCGGCGAGCGTGCTCGCCACCGTGCGGCGCGAGAGCATCGAAGCCCAGGGTGGGCAGTGGAGCGCACAAGACGAAGAGGCGTTCAAAGCGCCGATCCGCGCGCAGTACGAGCGGCAAGGCCATCCCTACTACGCCACCGCGCGGTTGTGGGACGACGGCATCATCGACCCCATCGACACCCGGCGCGTGCTCGCGCTGGGCCTGAGCGCTGCGCTGCATGCGCCGATTCCACAAACCCGCTTCGGCGTGTTCCGCATGTGATTGTCGTCCCCTACAATGTGCATTATTCATTGACTTGGTACACATCATGCGCACAAACATCGAGATCGACGACGAGCTCATGGACGCCGCCATGCGCGCCGGCCCGTTCAAGACCAAAAAGGAGGCAGTCGAGGAGGGGCTCAAGCTCTTGCGCCGCCGCGCCGCCTACCGCGATTTGCTCGCTCTGCGCGGCAAGCTGCATTGGGAAGACCCCTTGGCCGAGGGCGCCGCGCCGCCTATGGTGCAGGAGCGGCGCGCGCCTTACAGTGCGGCCAACGCCCCTGCCAAGGCGGCTGGGCGCAAGGCAGCCGCCCGCAAGGCGTCCGCCAACAAGGAGTAGCCGCATGATTCTGGTCGACAGCTCGGTGTGGATCGATTTTTTCAATGGCCGTGCCACCCCGCGCGTCGCGAATCTGGCGCTCCTGCTGGACGATATGGCGCCGGTGGCCGTGGCAGATCTGGTGCTGTTCGAGGTGTTGCGCGGCTTCCGCCATGAACGCGACTATCTGGCCGCGCGCAAGACCCTGACTGCGCTCACCGTGGTTGAAATTGGCGGAGAAGACAACGCTCTGCAGGCCGCGCAACACGACCGCCTGCTGCGCGCCATGGGCTACACCATCCGCAGCGCGGTGGACGTGCTCCAGGCCGCTTACTGCATCGAACACGACTACGCCCTGCTGCACAACGACGCCGACTTCGACGTCATGGAAGATCTGCGCGGCCTGAAGGTCTGGCGGCATTGACTGCAAGCTCTCCCCGGCGAATTTCCCGATGACACTCCAAGACCATTTCCGCACCCTGGCGCGCTATCACGTCTGGGCCACGCATCGCTTGCTCGACGAGCACGTCGCGCTGCTCCCCGAAACCGATTACCGCCGCGATTGCGGGCTGTTTTTCAACAGCGTTCACGGCACCCTCAATCATCTGCTGGTGGGCGAAGGCTTGCTATGGCAGCGACGCTTCCTTGAGGGCGTGTCGCCTGCGGGCTTGAAGCTCGACGACGAGGCCGAGCCCGACCGCGCCAGACTGGCGCAACGGCTGAAGCAGACCGCGCGGGCCTGGCAGCCCTATGTCGAGCGCTTGAGCGAGGCCGATTTCGATCGGCCCTTCCACTACGCCACCAGCAAGGGCGAGCCGATGAGCG
The DNA here is from genome assembly GCF_002482605.1 of Thiomonas sp. UBA7699. Classification (NCBI taxonomy): domain Bacteria; kingdom Pseudomonadati; phylum Pseudomonadota; class Betaproteobacteria; order Burkholderiales; genus Thiomonas; species Thiomonas sp. UBA7699. Next base: position 2,677 of record NZ_DLGH01000028.1, read on the forward strand.
CACCGTTCGCGGCCACGCTGGCGCATGTGTTCAACCACGCCACGCATCACCGCGGGCAGATCACCGCAGCGCTCACTGCCATGGGGCATCCCTCGCCCGTGCTCGATCTGATCTACATGCTGCGTGACGAAGCGACAGCCTCATCCAAGCCATGAGCGAATCCCCCGTCCTCATCGACCGCAAAGGGGCCGTTGCCACGGTCACCCTTCATCGCCCCGAAGTGCGCAATGCCTTCGACGCCGCCACCATCGCCGCGCTGCATACGGCCTTTGTGGAGCTCGGCCAGGAGGCTGAAGTGCGTTGCGTGGTGCTTGCGTCGCAAGGCCCTGCGTTCTGCGCCGGAGCCGACCTGCGCTACATGCAACAGTTGGCGGCTTACACCGATGCGCAAAACCGCGACGATGCTCTGCAACTCGCTCGCATGCTGCGCGCCGTAGCCGAATGCTCCAAGCCCGTGATCGCGCGAGTGCAGGGCGATGCGTTCGCCGGTGGCTTCGGTCTGGTGGCCGCCTGCGATCTGGCCGTGGCGGTTCAGACCGCGCGCTTCTGTCTGAGCGAGGTCAAGCTCGGTCTGGTGCCGGCCACCATCATGCCGCATGTGCTGCGCGCCATCGGAGCGCGCGCGGCGCAGCGCTACACCTTGACCGCCGAAGTGCTCGACGCGGCCACCGCGCAGGCCATCGGTCTGGTGCATGAAGTGGCCGAAGACGCTGCCGCGCTCGACGCGCAGGTGCAGCGCTGGTGCGCCGAGTTGCAAAATGCGTCACCGCAAGCGCTGGCTGCGGCCAAGCGGCTGCTGGCCGAAGTGGCGCATCGCCCGCTGGGCGATGCCTTGCTGGCCGACACCGCAGAGCGCATCGCCGTGGCCCGGGCGAGCACCGACGGGCGCGAGGGCATCGCCGCCTTTCTCGCCAAGCGCAAGCCGAACTGGATCGACCCCGAGGCGCGTTGACTGCGTCCTTCATCTCCCCTCTCCATCTCCACTTATGCCATGACCCTGAAACCTTCCGACGTCTGGACGCCAGAGCGCATCGAAGCCCTGCTCGATCAGCCCTTGCCCGATCTGCTCTGGCAAGCCCAGCAGATCCACCGCGCGCACTTCGACCCCACCGACATTCAGCTCTCGTCGCTGCTGTCGATCAAGACCGGCGGCTGTGCCGAAGACTGCGGTTACTGCCCGCAATCGGCGCATCATGATGTCGGGCTGAAGGCGGGCAAGCTGATGGACCTTGACCTCGTGCTGGCCAACGCCCGCGCGGCCAAAGAGGCCGGCGCGGCACGCTTTTGCATGGGCGCGGCCTGGCGCGAGCCGAAAGATCGCGACCTCGACGCCGTGGCCGCCATGGTCGAAGGCGTCAAGGCCCTCGGGCTGGAAACCTGCATGACTTTGGGCATGTTGCAGCCCGCGCAGGCGCAGCGCCTAGCCGATGTCGGGCTCGACTACTACAACCACAACCTCGACACCTCGCCCGAGTTCTACGGCCAGATCATCACCACCCGCACCTATCAGGAACGCCTGGACACGCTGCAGGCCGTGCGCGAAGCCGGCATGGCGGTGTGCTGCGGCGGCATCGTCGGCATGGGCGAGACCCGGCGCGACCGCGCGGGCCTGCTGGCGGAGCTGGCCGGGCTCGATCCCCACCCCGAATCGGTGCCCATCAACGCCTTGGTGCGGGTGGCCGGAACGCCGCTCGAACACGCACCAGATCTCGATCCCTTCGAGTTCGTGCGCACCGTGGCTGCGGCCCGCATCACCATGCCCACGGCGCGGGTGCGGCTGTCCGCCGGGCGGCGCGAACTGGGCGATGGCATCCAGGCGCTGTGCTTTTTGGCCGGCGCCAATTCCATTTTTTACGGCGATACCCTGCTGGTCACCGGCAACTCGGAGGTCGATGCCGACCGCGCCTTGTTCGCCCGCCTCGGCCTGCATGCCGGTGCGCAAGCTTCGCCCATGCCATCGGCCACGCCCAAGCAAAAAGTGATCGCCTTGCAAACCGAGTCACCCGTATCCCAGCCATGACCCCGCCAGCGCTCGACACCCTGCAACTCCTGGCGCTGGCCGCCGCGCTGGGCTGGGCCAGCGGCCTGCGGGCCTTTCTGGTCATGTTCGCCGTCGGCGCCGCGGGCCTGGCCGGATGGGTACAACTGCCTGCGGGCCTGCAGGGCCTGGCCAGCCCGGTGGCGGTAGGCATCACCGGCTTTCTGGCTTTTCTCGAATTCGTCGGCGACAAGATTCCCGGCGTGGACAGCCTGCTCGACTTCATCTCCACCCTACTGCGCATTCCGGCGGGAGCGGTGCTCGCCGCCAGTGTGTTCGGGCTGGATCACACCTTTGTCGCGGCGCTCGCCGCGGCGGCGGGCGGCAGTCTGGCCGCGGTGAGTCACGGCACCAAGCTCTCCACCCGCGCGGCCATCAACACTTCGCCAGAGCCGTTTTCCAATGTGGGCGCCTCGCTGGGCGAAGACGCGCTGGTGCTGGGCGGGCTGTGGCTGGCCTGGCTGCACCCGGTGCTGTTTTTCATCGCCCTGGTGCTGGTGCTGATCGTCATGGTTTGGCTGGCGCGCAAAAGCTTTCATTTCGTGCGCGGCCTGCTCGCACGCATGGTGCGTATGTTCAGCGGCCGACCCGAACCTGTCGCAACGCAGCCCCCGCACGGCGCGACCGACGTGTCGTATCGAGACAAACCAGATTGATGCAAGCTACGAACCGGAGTGCTGAAATGTTCTCGAAAATCCTGATCGCCAATCGCGGCGACCAGTCCCGGCGTAGCCGGGACGCAGCGGCGCAGCCAAATTGCCTGCAGGCGCGCAGCGCCGTCGCAGGCGATCTCGCTGCCGCTTCAGCTTTGGAGTGCTGAAATGTTCTCGAAAATCCTGATCGCCAATCGCGGCGAGATCGCCTGCCGTGTGGCTGCCACGTGCCGCAGGCTGGGCATCAGTACCGTGGCGGTGTATTCCGAGGCCGATGCGCAGGCGGCGCATGTGGCGGCGTGCGACGAGGCGGTGTGTATCGGCCCGGCCGAGGCGGCGCAGAGCTATCTGCGGGGTGAGCGCATCCTGCAGGCGGCGCGTGAGTGCGGCGCGCAGGCCATCCATCCCGGCTATGGTTTTCTCAGCGAGAACGCAGGCTTCGCGCGGCAGTGCGCCGAGGCCGGGGTGGTGTTCATCGGCCCGCCGCCCGAGGCCATGCAGGCGATGGGGCTCAAGGCTGAGTCCAAACGGCTGATGCAAACGGCGTCCGTTCCGTTGGTGCCCGGTTATCACGGTGCAGAGCAGGACGCGGCGTTGCTCAGGGCCGAAGCCGCGCGCATCGGTTTTCCGGTGTTGATCAAGGCGAGTGCGGGCGGTGGCGGCAAGGGCATGCGCGAGGTGCAGCGCGTCGAAGACTTCGACGCCGCGCTGGCCTCGTGCCGCCGTGAAGCGCAGAGCAGTTTCGGCAACGACGCGGTGCTCATCGAGCGATTGGTGCGCAACCCGCGCCACATCGAAATCCAGATCTTCGCGGACCAGCACGACCATGTGTTGTGGCTGTTCGAGCGTGACTGTTCGATGCAGCGGCGCCATCAGAAAGTCATCGAAGAAGCCCCTGCCCCCGGCCTGCCGGATGCCCTGCGGCGCGAGATGGGCGAGGCCGCCGTGGCCGCCGCCCGAGCCGTGGGTTATGTGGGCGCGGGCACGGTGGAGTTCATCGTCGAATGCAGCGAGGCCGGGGCGCCGCAGCGCTTCTACTTCATGGAGATGAACACGCGGCTGCAGGTCGAGCATCCCGTCACCGAGTTGATCACCGGCCTCGATCTGGTCGAGTGGCAATTGCGTGTGGCCGCAGGCGAACCGCTGCCCATCACGCAGGCCGAGGTGCGCTGCTCCGGGCATGCCATCGAGGCGCGGCTTTACGCCGAACATCCCGAGGCGGGTTTTCTGCCTTCCACCGGCCAGTTGCGGCGGCTGGCGTTGCCGCCGCATGTCGCCTTCGGTGCGGTGGGGGCTGAGGGCATTCGAGTCGATAGCGGGGTGTTCGAGGGCGACACCATCACCCCGTTCTACGACCCCATGATCGCCAAGCTGATCGCCTGGGGCGAGACCCGCGAGCAGGCGCGCAGACGGCTGCGCCAAGCGCTGGCCGCCACCCGCATCGCCGGTTTGCAGACCAATGCGCAGTTTCTCCACCGACTGCTGGGTGTTGCGGCGTTTGCGGGGGGCGTGCTCGATACCGGACTGATCGCCCGCGAGCACGAGGCGCTGCTCGCGCCGCCGTCCATTCCGCAGTCTTTGGCCTGTGCCGCTGCGATCGGCGCCATGCTCGAAGACGGGCGCGCGCAACAGAGCGCCGATTCCTGGTCGCCTTGGTCGATCTGTGACGGGTTTACCAACGGCGTGCTGCCGCCGCGCGTGTTTCGCTTCGACAGCCCGTGGGGTGTTTTGGCGTGCACGCTGCTTACGGCGACAGGCCAGCCCTTGCGCATCCAGACGCCGGGTTCGCCTCAGCCGCAGCCCTTCGCCTGCTCCGCGCAAAGCACGCGGGTGAACGATGTCACGACGGAATTCGCCCTGGTTCTCACGCTGGGTGAAGAGCGTGCGCAGATGAGCGTGGTTCGGCTGGGCGAGACGTCTTTTCAGGTGTTTTCAGGGGGCGAGCAGGTCACGCTGCAAGCGCTGGGCGCCGATCTGGGCAGCTCCGACGGGGGCTCGGCCGGCGGCCGACTGACCGCGCCCATGCCCGGCAGAATCATCGCCCTGCATGTGCAAGCGGGCGACACGGTGCAGACCGGCGCTCCGCTGCTGGTGCTCGAAGCGATGAAAATGGAGCACACGCTCAGCGCCCCGTCGGCCGGGCAGGTGAGCGAGGTGCTTTACGCGGTGGGCGATCAGGTCAGCGAAGGCGTGGAACTGCTGCGCATCGAGGCTTTGAAAACCGAGGGATCGCCAGCATGAGGCTCGCGGTCTGGGACCCGGATGAGCCGTTTCGCCGCTGGCGCGACGCGTTGATGCAGCACGCCAAGGAAATCGGCCTGGCCATCGACGTGATCGACGCCCCGAGCGACCCGGACGCGCAGGCCGAGTTCGCCCTGGTCTGGCGGCCCGATGCCGATTGGCTCGCCGGGCAGATGGGGCTGCGCGCCGTGTTCAATCTGGGCGCGGGCGTGGATGCTATCGCCCCGGCGCTGCACCGCTTGCATCCCGGCGTGCCGCTCATCCGCCTGGAAGACGCGGGCATGGGACGCCAAATGGCCGATTACGTGGCCGAAGGCGTATTGCATGCCTACCGCCGCATGACCGATTACGCGGCGCAGCAGGCCAAGGCCCGCTGGGAGCCGCTGCCCTTGCCGCCGCGCGCCAGTTTCACCGTGGGTTTTCTCGGTCTGGGGCAGATGGGCGCGGCCGCCGCCCGGCGCGTGGCGGCGATGGACTTTCCCATTCTGGCCTGCAGCCGCAGCGGGCAGTCGCGCTTTGCTGCCGAGCTGGGCTGCGCGATCTACGCCCTGGACCGCCTCGATGAATTTCTGGCGCAGACCCGGGTGCTGGTGGTGTTGTTGCCGCTGACCGCAGACACCCGCGGCCTGCTCAATTACGCTGTTCTCAGCCGCTTGCCGCAGGGTGCGCATCTCATCAACGCCAGCCGGGGCGCGGTGATCGATCAGGCCGATCTGCTCGATCTGTTGCACGGCGGGCATCTGGCCAGCGCCCTGCTCGATGTGTTCGCCACCGAGCCCTTGCCCGCGGCCGATGCGCTGTGGAGCCATCCGCGGGTGCGCGTCACCCCACATGTGGCCGCGCAGACCCTGGTCGGGCCGTCCGCTGCGCAGGTGATGCGCAAGATTGCCGCCATCGAACGCGGCGAAAAACCGGGCGGCGTGGTGGATATGCGGCTGGGTTATTGAACGGGAGATTGCCATGTCCACTTTGAACCATTTGCCCAAATTCGTCGAAGTCGTCGAAGTCGGCCCGCGCGACGGCTTGCAAAACGAAGCCAACCCCGTTCCCGTTGCGGTGAAGGTCGATCTCATCGACCGCCTGTCCGCAGCCGGGCTGCCCAATGTCGAGGCCGCCGCCTTCGTCTCGCCCAAGTGGGTGCCGCAGATGGCGGGCAGCAGCGAGGTGATGGCCGCCATCCGCCGTTGTCCCGGCACCGTGTATTCCGCGCTGGTGCCGAACATGAAGGGCATGGAGGCGGCGTTGGCCGCGGGGGTCGGCGAGGTGGTGGTGTTCAGCGCCGCGAGCGAGGCGTTCGCGCAGAAGAACATCAACTGCTCCATCGCCGAATCGATTGAGCGCTTCCGTCCCGTAGCCGAGGCCGCCAAGAGCGCGGGGGTGAAGCTGCGCGGCAGCATCTCGGTGGCACTGGGCTGCCCCTACCAAGGCGCGGTCGAGCCGTCAGCCGTGGCCGAAGTCGTGCGCCGCATGGCCGATCTCGGCTGCGACTGCATCGACATTGCCGACACCATCGGCGTGGGCACGCCCGGCGCGGTGCAGGCCGTGTTCGAGGCCAGCGCGGCGGCCTTCCCCATGGATAAGTTGGCTGGCCATTTCCACGACACCTATGGCCAGGCGCTGGCGAACATTCTTGCGGCGCTGCAGCTGGGCGTCGCCAGCTTTCATTCCTCCGTCGCGGGTCTGGGCGGCTGCCCCTATGCCAAGGGCGCCACCGGCAATGTCGCCACCGAAGACGTGCTCTACCTGCTGCACGGCCTGGGCATCGACACGGGGGTGAACCTGCGCGCGGTGGTCGAGGCCGGCGACTTCATCACCCGCGCCATCAACCGCCCGAACAACAGCCGCGCGGGCAAGGCGCTGCTCGCCAAATGGGCCGCCGAGCAAGGCGAACCCGCCTGCGCCGCCTGAGCCGCTTCATCATGCAAACAACGGCTATTTCTTCTCCTTCTCCTTCCGACTCCGTGCAGCGCGTGATCGACGCGCTCGCCGCCCTGGGTCATGCCGAACCGCCGGTGATGCTCGACGACGCCGCCCGCACCGCGCAGCAGGCGGCCGACGCCCTCGGTGTGGCGCTGGGGCAGATCGCCAAGTCCATCGTGTTCCGCCATGTCGACAGTGGCCGCGCGGTGCTGGTGGTCTGCGCCGGTGATCGCCGGGTCGATGAAAAGGCCGTGGCCGCGCAGGTGGGCCAGCTGGCGCGGGCCGATGCCGATTTCGTGCGCGCCGCCACCGGCTTCGCCATTGGCGGGGTCAGCCCGGTGGGCCACACCCAGCCGCCCATCGCCTTGGTGGACGACAGCCTCTGGCGCTTCGACCGCGTCTGGGCGGCGGCGGGTCATCCGCATGCGGTCTTTCCTCTGCGGCCCGATGACCTGCCGCGTTGGCTAGGCGTTGCGCCGAGCGCTGTCACGCGGGCGCCGCAATGACGGTTCCCTCCCCCTGCATCAACATCTGCACGCTGGACGCCGCCAGCGGGCTTTGCCTGGGCTGCGCCCGCACCCTGCAGGAAATCAGCGACTGGTCCAATCTGGATGACGCGGGCAAACGCGCCGTCTGGGCGCGCATCGCCGAACGGCGCGCGCAGGGGCTAGTCCCCGAGCAGCCCATCGCGCTCAAGCCGGGGCCTGTCAGCGCACGTTGAGAGCCCCCAGGGCCGGGCAATCCCCACCCCAACCCTCCCCACAAGTAGGGAGGGAGTGATCTCACCTCACCCATGGCGTGGGCGGGGGGCGGGAGGGGCATTCGAAGCGCCGCACAGCGCTGTTCTCACCTCCTCCACGCAGTGGGGGAGGCCGGGAGGGGGTTGCCCAGCCCGCCCCCGTGGGGATCAAGGAAACTTGGGGCGGCCCTACGTTTTCTTGAGAGCGCCCCCAGACCTGCCGCGTTCGCGTCAGGCCCCCCGAGGGGGATGAGAAAACTTGGGGCGGCCCTACGTTTTCTCATGAGCCGGTTCCGGGCTGGCGGCCAGCCGGATCGCCTAAAATCATCTGCTCAAAAAAACGGCAGCGCAGACGTTGCCCGCCTTCTGCTCGCACACTGCCCGCCGCGCCCATGTCCAACCCCGCCGATCTCACCCCCTCCGCGCCCCCGACCGGGCTCACGGGCGGCCTGCGTCTGGGGCGGCACCTGCTGCCCAACCGGGTGTTCGCCGCGCCCATGGCCGGGGTGACCGACCGGCCCTACCGCCGTCTGGCGCGGCAACTCGGCGCGGGCTACTGTGTGAGCGAAATGGTGACCTCGCGCGCCGATCTGCGCTACACCCTCAAGACCTCACGCCGCGCCAATCACGACGGCGAAGCCGCGCCCATCGCGGTGCAAATCGTCGGCACCGACCCCGAGCAGATCGCCGAGGCCACTCACTACAACCTGGAGCGCGGCGCCGACATCATCGATATCAATATGGGTTGCCCGGCGAAGAAGGTGTGCAACCGCTGGGCTGGCTCCGCGCTGATGCAGGACGAAGACCTCGCCGCGCGGTTGGTGGAGGCTGCGGTAGCGGCCGCCCGCCCGTTCGACGCCCCGGTCACGCTCAAAATGCGCGCCGGCTGGTGCGAAGCCGCGCGCAACGCGCCGCGCATCGCCCGCAGGGCCGAAGCCGCAGGCGCCGCGATGCTGGTGGTGCACGGCCGCACCCGCGAGCAGGGCTATGGCGGCGAAGCCGAGTACGCCACGCTCGCCGAAGTGAAGCGCAGCGTGGGCATTCCGGTGGTGGCCAATGGCGACATCGACTCGCCGCAAAAGGCCGCCGCCGTGCTGCGGCAAAGCGGCGCCGACGCGGTGATGATCGGCCGCGCCGCCATGGGTCGGCCCTGGCTGTTCGCCCACCTCGACGACCACTATGCGCTGTATGGCGAAGCCATCGGCGTGCGCACCGCGCGCAAGCATGTGGGCTGGTACGTTGCGGCCCTGCCCGAAGGCGAGACCTTCCGCCGTCACTTCAACACGCTGGGCAGCGCAGCGGAGCAACTCGCGGCGCTGCGCGGCTTCCTCGATTCGGGTTCCAAGGCCGCGCCGCTGGCGGCCTGAAACCGTCCCGTTCACTCGCATCCCGCCATGCCCGCCGTTCCCCGCAAAACCACGCTCGAACAATGTGTCGTCGATAGCCTCGAGGCCTATTTCAACGACCTCGGCGGCTCCGAGCCGCACGGCATTCATGCCATGGTGCTGGCCGCGGTGGAAAAACCGCTGCTGGCCACGGTGATGAAGCATGCCGAGGGCAATCAGTCGCTCGCCGCGCGCTGGCTCGACATCAACCGCAACACCCTGCGTAAGAAGCTTGCCGAACACAAGCTGCTCTGACCCAACCCGCCGCACCCGCCCATTTCCATTCACCGAGACTTCCATGCAAGCCCTGATTTCCGTTTCCGACAAAACCGGCGTGCTCGACTTCGCCCGCGATCTGCACGCCCTGGGCGTGCGCCTGCTGTCCACCGGCGGCACCGCCAAGATGCTGCAGGGCGCCGGTCTGCCGGTAACCGAGGTGGCCGACTACACCGGCTTTCCGGAAATGCTCGACGGCCGGGTGAAGACGCTGCATCCCAAGGTGCATGCCGGCCTGCTGGCGCGACGCGACTTGCCCGAGCATGTGGCGCAAACCGACGCGCACGACCTGCCGGCCATCGACATCCTTTGCGTGAATCTCTACCCTTTCGAGGCTACTGTGGCCAAGCCGCACACGCTCGATGAAGCCATCGAAAACATCGATATCGGCGGCCCGGCCATGGTGCGTTCGGGCGCCAAGAACTATCACCATGTTGCCGTGCTCACCGACCCGGCCGACTATGCCGTGGTGGTGGCTGAGCTGCGCGCGGCGGGCCGGGTGAGCGACGCCACGCGCTTTCGCCTCTCGGTGGCGGCGTTCAACCGCATTGCGCAATACGACGCGGCCATCTCCAACTACCTGTCGGCGCTGAAGGACGACGGCACGCGTGCTTCCTTCCCCGGTCAGTTCAACCTGTCTTTCGTCAAGCAGCAAGACCTGCGCTACGGCGAAAACCCGCATCAGAGCGCGGCGTTTTACGTCGAGCCGGGCGCGCGCGAGGCCAGCATCGCCACCGCCCGCCAGCTGCAGGGCAAGGAGCTCTCGTACAACAACATCGGCGACGCCGACGCCGCGCTGGAATGCGTGAAGCAGTTCGACACCGCGCCCGCCTGCGTCATCGTCAAGCACGCCAACCCCTGCGGCGTGGCCTACGGCACCTCCCTGCTGGACGCCTATGAGCGTGCCTACAAAACCGACCCCGAATCCTCCTTCGGCGGCATCATCGCTTTTAACGGCGAGCTCGACGGCGCCACCGCGCAGGCGATCGTCGAGCGGCAGTTCGTCGAAGTCATCATCGCCCCGAAGGTGACGCAGGCGGCCATCGACATCTGCGCGGCGAAGAAGAATGTCCGCCTGCTTGAATGCGGCCAGTGGCCTGCCCAGCCCGGTGCGCGGCTGGACTACAAGCGCGTCAACGGCGGGCTGCTGGTGCAGGATGCCGATCTGCTGCTCTCGGGTGACATTCAGGTGGTGAGCCAGCGCCAGCCTTCGGCCGACGAAATGCGCGACCTGCTGTTCGCCTGGCGCGTGACCAAGTTCGTCAAGTCCAACGCCATCGTTTACGCCAAGGACAACGCCACCATCGGCGTCGGTGCGGGACAGATGAGCCGGGTCAACTCCGCGCGCATCGCCGCCATCAAGGCCGAGCACGCGGGTCTGCCGGTTCCCGGCTCGGTCATGGCCTCCGACGCCTTTTTCCCCTTCCGCGACGGCATCGACAACGCGGCGCAGGTCGGCATCAAAGCCGTCATCCAGCCCGGCGGCTCGATGCGCGACGCCGAAGTCATCCAAGCGGCCGACGAACACGGCATGGCCATGGTGCTCACCGGCATGCGCCACTTCCGGCACTGAGCAAAACGGCTGTGGTTGGACGCCACACTTGTTTGAGGGATGGGTGTAGTCAGGCCACTGCTTAATATATGAATGAGTTGATCTGACGCGCCGCAATCGATGGCGTGCCCTTGCACACCCTCCTAGCACGTGCCGTTCCCGCCTTGGGCATGGCTTAGTGGGAGCTCGGGATGGATTCGAGAGCGCAACAGCAGGTGAGCGAGGTCGCGCAAGCTCTTGGCAGCAACACGGCCGAATGGAAGGATTTGCTCGCGGTCTGGTGCAAGGTAATCGGCGCCGACTTTGCCACTTTTCAAGTCTGGGATAAGGTCGAAGGCCAACTGCTCGGACACGTCACAGCGGGTCTGTGCCAACCTGCGCTGCAGCAAGCCTATATCGATCACTTCCAGGCGATCGACCCGCTGCTTCCCATCGGCTTGCAGCGTAAGGCAGGGGCTTGGGTGGATAGCGCGGTCGATCTGTCGGAACGTGCTTGGCGCAGCGGCGCTTACTACGCCGAATTGCTGCGTCCCCTGCGCGTCGAGCAGACCATTGCGCTGTGCCTATGTAACGACGCGCGCTACATTGCCTCGATGAGTCTGCATCGGAGCAAGGAGGCGGATGCCGCTGTTTGCAAGCAGACATTGGCGCCTCTCTGCCCTGTCGTGGTCGATGCGTTTGAGCAGCGCATGCAGCAGACCAACGCCGAGTACGGCAAGCTCGACGCCGTGTTGTCCTCAGAGCATGAGGGTTGGTTACTGATCGCCCCAGAGCTGCAAGTACGCCATGCCAGCGCCACGGCCGCGCAATTTCTCGTCGAGGCCCAGGTTTTGCAGTTGCATGGCGGCTGCTTGCAAGCTCGGCACGCCGCTGTGGCGCAGCGTCTGCAGAGGGCTGCGCAAGCGGTGCGGCGCGGTCAGCCGCCACAGACCTTGCATTTCTCCGCGGGCTGGGGTCGTGTCTTGCAACTGCGATTGCGTTTGGCGCCTCGGCATCTCGCCGCTTTTGGCGAAGCGCTGCTGCTGGTGCGGGTGAAGCTGCGCGATGCGAAAACTCTGCCTGATGTGACGACGCTGCGCGAGGTTTACGCACTCACTCAGGCACAAGCGCGACTGGTGCGAGAGCTCGCAGCAGGTCATACATTAAACGACTGTGCCCTGCTGTTCAGCGTGTCGCGCAACACCCTGCGCAATCAGATGGCCGATATCTTCGTCAAGATGGGTTGCAGCCGCCAGGCAGATGTCGTGCGGCTGGCCGGACTTTTGACCTGAGTGGTGCAGTCCGGGGTCAGTCTGCTTTTGTCCGCACTACGGCACTGGGCTGACCATCGAGAGAATAGACGTGGTAGGCCTCCGCGTCCTGCTTTACGATGAAGCAGGCCTCTTGACCACGGCGGATGTGTGTCCAGGCTGCGCAGTATCCGGTGTCCGAGAGACGCCACCTGCCGGTGTCCTGTTTGTCGCCCACCTCGAGCTGCGCTGTGCCGTCAGGGTGCAGTCGCAAGGCCACTGCAACGCCTGCCGCCGTCGTGCCGATCAGGGTTCTGCCCATCCACTGTGTGGCGATCTGTTGCGGGGCAAGAGGTTCTCCTGCAAACGTCGGGGCGCAGGTCGTCAGCAGTGCCAGCAGCGCGGCACCTCTTCCAACTTTGGATGATCTCAACCGGTACATAGTCTTGTTGATCAATTTGTGCTCCCTGGAACGATGACACCGAGTTGCGTGGCAATCGGGGCAAACGCGACATCGTTCAGTCGGGTGGTCACCGTGGTCGTCAGCTTGTTCTGGTACCCGAACCAAACCTGGCCCTCGGTTTCCACAAACACACGGACCCAGCCCCTGCTGTCGGCTTGCGCGGGCAAGCCGCTGAAAGTCAGCACCGGGGTCTGACCGTCGGCGCCAATGCTGCGGGCATAGCTGCCGCTGCCGATGATCTGGCAGTTGCCAGCATTGGTGTTCGCAGGCCAGTTCAGATCGCACAACACCCAGCGGGCGACGTTGCCCGTGTCGAGCATGGCGCGCAAGCGTTGCTGCGCGATCACACAACTACTTTGGCCTTGCGGACAGGTATAGGTGGATTGACGGGTGCCCATGGACAAGGTGTCTCCGCCTCCGTTGGGGGTCTGTACGGCGGGAAAGGCCGCCACTACTGCATCGAGGGTGGTGAGCGCAGGGTTGGCATAACCCGTGGCCAAGCTGCCGTCATTCGGGTTGTAGGCCACCGGCTCAATCAGCGAGCGGGATTGCACGGTGACTGCAGTGGCCCCCGCTGGCAACACGCCACTCAGCCCGGATGGAACGCCCGGCAAGGTCTGGGCGTTGTTCAGCGTGGTGTCGTTGGCCAGCGATACGGCTTCTGCCACGGTCTTGCCGTTGAGTGAGGTGACTTGCTTCATGTCGATATAGGTAGCGCCTGCGGACTGGCTGGTGGAGGGATTGCCGGGCGAGGTGGGGCGGGCAGTGGTGCCATCCAGACTCACCCAGCCGGTTTCAGTCAGGTAGCGTGTGGTGCCGTAAAGGCTGGCCTGGGTCAATGCGTTGCCATTGCTCAGACCGCTGCGCACGTCGTAATTCACGCTGCGACCATTGGCTGTGCCCGGGTAATACACCCGAATAAAGTAGTTGTTCGCGTCTGTATATGCGAAACGCCGCACGCTGTAGCCGGGCTGTGGCTGGCCAGGATTGAGGTTAATGGTGGGCTGGCTTGCGCCTTGCAGCATGCCGACCACTCCTGGGGCATGGGCCGCCAGGATGGCGTTTTCGGTACTCGGGGTGCCAGCACTGTAGTTGACATAAAGGCTGCTTTCGCTCACACCAAGTTGCGCGGCCACAGCGGTCTGTGCCGCATCCTGACTGATGGCGCCCTGATCCATCGCCACCTGCACCATATGGGTGATGGGGCTGATGACAGATGGCTTGCTGCCGGGGGCGCGCAGCACGAAGGGCTGGGTGAACGGCGTGCCGCCGTCGGTCGCGCCTGTGGGCACCACAGCGATCCATTCCTTGCCGGCATTGCGCTGCTCGTCGGTGATGCCGGTGATGGCGTAGTTGCCTTGCGCGTCGGTGGGGGTAGACGCCGGCTCGTCGCTGTCGCATTGCAGGTTGGCATTTAGGTCGAGGCAGACTGTGGCACCCTGGATGGGGCCGTCGAGGACCACGCCGCTGACAGTATTGGTATTGGCCGAGGCAGTCGGCGACGACGAGCCGCCACCGCCACAAGCGGTGAGCGATAGGGCCAGACCGCCGCACACGCTGCCCAGCAAGGCAAGGCTCAACGGCGACAGCTTGGTATGTTGAGTGTTGCAGGAATTCATGGCATTGCTCCGTGGGTTGTCGTGGGTGTGAGGGTAGGAAAGCGAGCCGCGGCTGCCCATGGTGCATTCGTACCAAGCCGCTCCCGCGATTGCAGGGGAGACTTGTTCCGGGCAGGGAATCTGGTTCTGGGGGCGGTGTGTTCTAAGCTTGAGCCCTCTGTCTTCCAACTGACCATGCGCATTCTCGGTATCGACCCCGGACTCAACACCACGGGCTACGGCGTGATCGATGCCCATGGCCAACGTCTGGGCTATCAGGCCAGCGGCGCCATTCGTATCCCGAAGGGCACGCTGCCCGAGCGTCTGAAGACGCTGTTCGACGGCGTGAGCGAGGTGGCGCGACAGGCCGGCGCCGAGGTCGCGGTGGTGGAGATCGTGTTCGTCAACGTCAATCCGCAGTCCACCTTGCTGCTAGGGCAGGCGCGCGGCGCGGCCATTGCCGCGCTGGTGGCGCAAGGGCTGCCGGTGGTCGAGTACACCGCGCTGCAGCTGAAAAAATCCATCGTCGGCTACGGCCGCGCCAGCAAGTCGCAGATTCAGGAGATGGTGACGCGGCTGCTGGCCTTGCCGGGCCAGCCCGGCCCGGACGCCGCCGACGCGCTCGGGCTGGCGATCTGCCACGCGCATGCGCAGCGCGGCCTGGCGGCGCTGCATCGGGCGTCTTCTCCAGCGAATGTGGGCACGGCGGACGTGGCCAGTGGCAAGCTCAGCGCGGCGCAACTGCGGGGCATGCGGGTGCGCGGGGGGCGGCTGATCGGCTGACGGCCGACTGCTGGTGCAGATGTAGATGCATCTGCTTACAGGCCGCCCGCGGTTTTTGCTTGATGATCCGGGTTTGTTTTCAAGCCGGATCTCTCAAGGAGAACCTCATGACTTCATCGTTGCGATTGACTGGTATGTCTTTGGCGCTGTTTGCCGGTCTGGGGCTGTCGGCCCAGGCGGCCGAGCCGCGCGTGGTGCTTGGCGTTGCCGTGCCGCTGTCTGGCCCCTTGGCCGCGAGTGGGCAGGATGCAGTCAACGGAGTGCAAATGGCGCTGAACCAGCTCAATGCCGAGCATGCCCGGATTGGCGGCAAGACGGTGCGCTGGGCGATGGATGCTGAAGATGACCAGGGCCTGCCCACTCAAGCCACACTGGTGGCGCAGAAGCTGGTGGATGAGGGCGTGAGCGGCGTCGTCGGCCATCAGACCTCGGGCTGCACCTTTCCGGCCGCGCGCATTTACGCCCGGGCGGGGATTCCGCAGATCACGCCATCTTCCACTTCGCCGAAGATCGCCGAGCAGGGCTACAAGACCTTCTTTCGCCTGATCGCTAACGACAACGCCCTGGGGGCCGGGCTGGCCGAGTATGCCCACGACGCCCTTCACGTGCAGCGCGTGGCGGTGGTGGACGACCGTACCGCCTACGGCCAGGGACTGGCCGATGTGTTCTCGGCCAAGGCGAAGAAGCTCGGCATGGACGTGGTGGACCGCGAATACACCGATGACAAAGCCACCGATTTCTCCGCCATCCTCACCCGCATCAAGGCCGACCATCCGCAGGTGATCTTCTACGGCGGCATGTATAGCCAGGCCGGACCGCTGGTGCGGCAGATGCGCCAGATCGGCATCACCGCGCGGCTGATGGGCGGCGACGGCATCTGCGCGCCCATCATGGCCAAGGTCGCGGGCGATGCGGTCAACGGCACGATCTGCGCCCAGGGCGGCGCGCCGCTCTCTGAGCTGCCCAAGAGCAAGGCATGGAAGGCACGCTACGACGCCGAGTTCGGCGCGGCCGCCTTCCAGCTCTATTCACCCAACGCCTTTGATGCAGCCATGGTGCTGGCCCATGCGATGATGAAAGCCGGGTCGAGCGACCCGAAGGTCTATCTGCCCTACATCCGCCACATCGACTACGACGGCGTGACCGACAGCGACATTCACTTCACCGCCACGGGCGAACTCGCCGATCCCAGCATCACGCTATCTGAGTTTGAGCACGGTGTGAAAGTGCCGCTGGCGGTGGAGCAGGTGAAGTAGAGAGGAGTAGGGGAGTGGGACGGCCCGCGAAGAAAAAGCGCTCAGACTTTTTGTTCCGCCTCCAGATAGGCGAGGCTGATGTACTTGCCGATGTTGTTGTCCCACCCGGCCGTCTCCTTGGCCTTTGAGGCCACGCGCGGATCGGCCTTGGCCGCGGCGATGGCGGCTTCGGGGCCGGCCATGTCGCGTGCAGCCTGTTGTGCGTGTTCCCAGATGGCGGCGAACAGTTCACGCTGCCAGACCATCACGGCCTGTCCCGCATGGCCGTGACCGGGCAGCCAGTTGCTGCCGGGGATGTTCTGCGCCAGCTTGTCCATGTAGTTGAGCGAGCCGGGGTAGGAGCCGTCGTCCATATTGGCGATGCGCCGGTTCATCATCACGTCGCCCACGTAGGTGAGCTTGTCCTGCACGACTTCGAGGCAGACGTCCGACGGCGTGTGCGCGGTGCCGTAATGGTGCGCGCGCAGGGTGACGTCGCCGAAGTCGAACACGTCGCCGTGCTTCACGTCGCGGTTGGGGGCGACGATGCGGGTGCCCGCGCTGGACTGGTTGGTCCACTTGAGCATGGCCTGCTGCCACTCGGTGCCGGTTGCGCCCAGAATCTGCTCGCGGGTCTGCGGCATGGCGTAGATCGGCAGGTCTTGCCCGTAGGCGCTCACAAAAGCATCGTTGCCCAGCCAGTGATCGCCGTGATAGTGCGAATTGAACACCGCGACCACCGGCTTGTCGCTCACCTTGGGCAACTGCCGGATGACCATCTCGCCGATCTGCACCGAGGCGCCAGAGTCGAGGATGACCACGCCCTTGGCCGTCTTGACCGCGGTGATATTGCTCATCATGCCCTGATTGCTCTCGGTGGGAAAGCCATCGGCGGCGTAGATCACATAGACATGGTCGGAAATTTGGGTGAACGGCACATCGGGCACCTTGGGGCCGCGGATGAAATCCACCGCGTCGGCGGCGAAGGCGGCAAGGTGCGGCGCGGCGGCGCCAGCGGCGGCCAGCCCGGCCGCACTCAAGCCCCAGCCCATCAGGCGGCGGCGCTGAAGATCGGGGAGGGTTGAAGGGCGCATGATGCAGTCTCTATAACAATTGGATACATCTGGACTGTATCGTTGTTTGCGCGGGCCTGCCTCTAGGGACACTACCCATCCGGGGTTGCACTCACCGGGTGCAGCCCCGGGTTCAGAACCCTTCGGTGGAGGTGAACAGCCCGACGCGCAGGTCCTTGGCGGTATAGATTTCGCGACCATCGACCAGCATGGCGCCGTCGCCGATGCCCATGACCAGGCGGCTGTTGATCACCCGCTTGAGGTCGATGCGGTACTGCACCAGTTTCGCGGTGGGCAGCACCTGACCGGTGAATTTCACTTCGCCCACACCCAGCGCGCGACCGCGGCCCAGACCGCCCATCCAGCCGAGGTAAAAACCGACGAGCTGCCACATCGCGTCCAGCCCCAGACAGCCGGGCATCACCGGATCGCCCTGAAAGTGCACGCCGAAAAACCACAGGTCGGGATGAATGTCGAGTTCGGCCTCGATCACGCCCTTGCCGTAGGTGCCGCCTTCGCTGGCGATGCGGGTGATGCGGTCCATCATCAGCATTTCGCGCAAAGGGAGCTGCGCATTGCCGGGGCCGAACAGGCGGCCCTCGCCGCAGGTGATGAGGTCTTCTTTGCTGTAGGAGGAAGGTCGGGTCATGGAGTGTCGTCGCAGAACAATCCGCGAATGTTAGCGGTTGCGGCTGCTACAGTTTCGCCCATGATCGGACGACTGCACGGCACCCTGCTCGACAAATCCCCCCCGCAGATTCTGCTCGACGTGGGCGGCGTAGGCTATGAGGTGGACGTGCCGATGAGCACGCTGTACGACCTTCCCACGGTGGGGCACGCCGTCACCCTGCTCATTCACACCGTGATCCGCGAAGACGCGCATCTGCTCTACGGCTTCGCTACTGCGGGGGAGCGCTCCACGTTTCGTGAGCTGCTCAAAATCAGCGGCATCGGCCCGCGCATTGCGCTGGCCGTGCTCTCCGGTCTCAGCGTGAGCGAGATCGCCCAAGCCGTCACGCAGCAGGACGCCGTTCGCTTTACCCGCGTGCCGGGCATCGGCAAAAAGACCGCTGAACGCCTGCTGCTCGAACTCAAGGGCAAGCTCGGTGCCGATCTGGGCGGGGCCGCAACGGCCGCCGCGGGCAGCGCCTCCGATGTGCTGCAGGCCCTCATCGCGCTGGGCTATTCCGAGCGCGAGGCAGCGGCCGCCGCCAAAGCGCTGCCGGAAGGCTGCAGTGTGGACGACGGCATCCGCCAGGCGCTGAAAAGCCTCGCGCGCTGAACTTACCTCACGCCCAGATTTAGGCGCGGCTAAGGCGGAAACCGAACGCCTGCAGTTTGTCTGGTTGCGACAAACCGTTATCCATCCGTATGGATTGAAACCAGTTGTTGCCCTGAGGAGCTTGGTCACGGAAGCGACATTTGCGCTCTCAAGAATCACGGTCGTTGCGTGAAGCACGGGCTGCGATCAGCCCCCACGCGATCCATCGTTCACACTCTTCAGGGAGTTTCACCATGTTGCGCAAAACCCTCTTGGCCTCGGCGGTTGCCGTGGCTGCCATCACGCTGGCCGCCTGCGGCGGCGGTTCCAATTCTGTCGCGGCCTCGCCCACCGTGCCCGGCACCAGCTACACCGCGGCCCGCGCGCTCGCGACGGCCACGCCGATCAAGCATGTGGTCGTGCTGTATCAAGAAAACGTGTCGTTCGACCACTACTACGCCACCTATCCCACGGCCACCAACCCGGCGGGCGAACCGGCGTTCACCGCCAAGGCGGGCACGCCTGCGGTCAACAATCTGGTCAGCGCCAATCTGCTGAGCAACAACCCCAACTTCACCAACACCGCCAACGGCACCGATGCCGCCGAGCCCTACCGTCTCGACCGTACCCAGGCCGCCACCGCCGACCAAAACCACGCCTACACCGCCGAGCAACAGGCTTATGACGGCGGCAAGGCCGACCTATTCCCGAAATACACCGGCGCGGCGACGACGGGCGGCGTGGGCGCCTTCGGTACCAAGGGCCAGGTCATGGGCTACTACGACGGCAACACCGTCACCGCGCTGTGGAACTACGCGCAGAACTTCGCCCTGAGCGATGACGCTTATACCGACACCTACGGACCGTCCACCCCGGGCGCGCTCGAAGCGGTGAGCGGCCAGACCAATGGCGTGCAGCTGGTGGCGACCACGGACCAGCCTTTCACCCTGAGCAAGTATTCGTACTACATCAGTGACGGGCAGGGCGGCTACGGCTTGATCAACGATGTCGATCCGGCCTATGACATCTGTTCCAGCCCAACGAATCAAGTCTCGATGTCGGGCAAGAACATCGGCGATCTGCTCAACGGTAAGAACATTTCCTGGGGCGGTTTCATGGGCGGGTTCAACCTTGGCGCGACCAACCCCAACGGCACGACGGGCTGCAAGCGCAGCACCTTCTCACCAGTCGTCAACTCCACCGTGGGCGACTACATCCAGCACCACAACTGGTTCCAGTACTACAAGAGCACGGCCAACCCCACGCACGCCCGCCCGAGCTCGACCCTGGCCATCGGTCACACCCTGGAGACCGACAACAAGACTGCCGATCCGGCCAACCACGAATACGGCCTGCAGGACTTCTTTGCCGCAGTGAAGGCCGGCAATATGCCCGCTGTGGCCTATCTCAAGGCCCCGGCCTTCGAGGATGGTCACGCCGGCTATTCCGACCCGCTGGACGAGCAGGCCTTCGTGACGCAGGTCGTCAACTTCCTGGAGCAGCAGCCGCAGTGGAGCAGCACCGCAGTGATCGTCACCTGGGACGATTCCGATGGGTGGTATGACCACGCTTTTGCCAACACCACCAATCCCTCGTTCGACAGCCAGGCCGACCAGCTCAATGGGGCGGGCGTGTGCGGCAAGGGTACGCCGCTCAGTGGCGTGAACGGCAAGCCGGTCAATGGGCGCTGCGGTCCGGGCACGCGCATTCCTTTCCTGGTGATCTCGCCCTGGGCCAAGACCAACTATGTGAGCAACACGCCCATCAGTCAGGCGTCCATCGTGCGGTTCATCGAGGACAACTGGCTCGGCGGCCAGCGCCTGGGCGGTGGGTCGTTCGACGCCACGGCGGGCTCGATCATGGATCTGTTTGACTTCAGCAAACCGACGGGCAGCGCGCCCAAGGTGTTCATCGATCCGGCGCAGGGCACGGTGCTGAGCGCCCCGCCTGCGGGCAGCTTGACGCCGCAGTTCAACGTCTCGCTGTTCACCAAGCAAAGCTGATCGGCCAAGTCCCGCTGGTACCCCGCAGGCCGCCCCGCTCGGGGCGGTCTTTTCCGCGGGTTTCGTCCGCCACGAGACTCGCGGAAAAGACTGAAATTCGCCGAGAAGCCGCACCATGTCCGTTACCTCATCCACCCCTGCCGTCGCTTCTTCGGCTGCTGCGCAGGCGCCTGCGAGCAAGCCACGCCGCTCGCACTGGGCACGCCGCCTGGCCATTGCGCTGGTCGTTGCCCTTGCGGGGGGCGGCGGCGCGCTGGCCTGGGGTATGCACGAGGAGCCGAGCATTCCCCCCGTCGTTTGGCTGCAGCACCCGGTGCGCAGTTTCACCTACGCGCTGGGCGGCAATCCGCATCCGGTGCAACTCGTGCTGCCGCCCCAGCAACCCCTCTCGGCCGTGGCGCAACTGGGGCGGCAGCTGTTTTTTGATACGGCGCTATCGGCCTCGGGCAAGCAGTCCTGCGCGTCCTGCCACGATCCGGCTAATGGCTACAACCCTCCAACGGGCAGCGGGCCGGTGATGCTGGGCGGGCCGAATATGACTTCACCCGGCTTCCGCCCGCCGCCGTCGCTGGCCTACCTCTACCGGCAGCAGCCGTTCTCCATCGGCCCGGACAACGAGGAGAACGAAACCATCACCCTGCAGCAACTCGCGGCGCTAGGGCAGACCAGCCAGCGGGCGAAGAAGACCGCGCAGAGCACGGCGCAGTCGGTACAAAATCTGGTGCCCACCGGCGGGCTGTTCTGGGACGGGCGGGTCAATACCCTGCAGCAGCAGGCGGGTGGTCCGCTGTTCAACCCGGTGGAAATGGACGCGGGCACGCCGCAGCGCGTGGCTGCCATCATCGAGCGCCAGCCGTATGCCAAGATGTTTTTGCAACTCTTCGGCCCCAATGTGTTTGCAGACCCGAAGCAGACGGTTTCCGAGGCGCTGTTTGCGATCGCCCGTTACCAGATCGAAGACCCGCAGTTCCACGCCTTCAACAGCAAGTACGACGCCTGGCTGCAGGGCAGGGCGACTCTGACGTCGCAGGAAATGCGCGGCTATCTGGCGTTCAACGATGTGAACAAGGGCGATTGCGCTGCCTGCCATTTGGATCAGCCGACCAAGGATCATCTGCCGCCGCTGTTCACCGACACGCAGTACGAGGCGCTGGGCGTGCCGCGTAATCCGCAGATTCCGGCGAACCAGAACCCGCACTACTTCGATATCGGGCTGTGCGGCCCCTTCCGCACCGACCTGAAAAACCAGACTGCCTACTGCGGCATGTTCCTCACCCCCACGCTGCGCAATGTGGCGCAGCGGCCGGTGTATTTCCACAACGGGGTCTATCACTCGCTCAAGCAGGTGCTCGATTTCTACAACTTCCGCGACGTGCAGCCGGGCAAAATCTTCCCCACCGTGGACGGCCAGGTGCGCAAGTACGACGACCTGCCGCCGCAGTACCGCGCCAATGTGGACGTGACCGATCCGCCGCTCAACCGCAAGCTGGGCGAACAACCCGCGATGACCGCGCAGGACATGCGCGACATCATCGCCTTCCTGCACACCCTGAACGACGGTTATACGCCGCTCAAGCCGACTTCATAAGCCGGTCTCATCAAGCGCGGCTTCATCACCGCAGGGTGCGCCGCTTCAAGCGGCAAGGGCCGGGGGGTTGAGCCGCTCGCACAGGCTGGCGAACAGATGCCGCAGGTCGAGCCGGGCGCCGCCGTGCAGATGCGAGCGCAGGGCGCCCTCGGGCGACACCCAGTGCAGGGTGCCCATGCGGCGGATGGCGTAGCCGCGCTGATGCACGCCTTGCACGATGGCCCATTCGCTGCCCGCCTGCTCATGCAGCAAGACACGGCCGAGCGCGGCCGAAACGGCGTGCAGCTGCTCGGGTGTGGGCGCGGCCAGGTGCTGCGCAATAAGGTTCTGGAGAATGGGCAGATCCTGCAAAGTGCCGCTGAGCACATCGCCGCCGCCCTGGGCGAGCACCAGCGCGTCGGCCTGCTGCAACCATTGCGCGAGCTGCTGGGTATCGGACGGTTCAAGATGGAACAGACGCATCACGGTCTCCTGTCAAGTCGATTCGGGGGTGCCACAGCTTGTACGCCCAATGCGGTGACAAATCATGTGCTTCCGAGTGTGGGGCAGGGTTTTTGTGCGGCGCAACTTTGTGTCGAAGCGCTCGGCGTCTGCAGCACAATCTGCGCATGTCCTCACCCGCCATCGCCCCGCAGACCGAATCGGCCCGCATGCACATCGCCCCGGATTTCGCAGGCATGGAACTGCTGACGGCGCGTTATGTGCATCACCGGTTTGCACCGCATGTGCACGACACCTTTGTCGTGGCCTTGATCGAACAAGGCAGCGAGCGCTTTCGTTGCAGACGGGCGGAAGGCGTGGCGAACGCGGGGAGCATCATCGTGATCCCGCCGGCAGAGGTGCACACGGGCCAGAGTGGCGGCGAGTCCGGCTGGTCTTACCGCGCACTTTACCCAGCGCCCCAGAAATTAGGCGAACTCATGGCCGAGCTGCGCGACGGCGATGCGCGGCTGCCGGTGTTCGATCGGGTGGTGTTCGACGACCCGGCGTTGTTCCGTGCTTTGCAGGGCTTGCACGCCGTGCTGATCGCCTGCCGCGATCCCTTGCATCGCAGCTGCGCCTGGCGCGAGGCCATGACGCCGCTGTTGCGCTACGCCGGGGTGGTCGAGCCCGCCACGGGACGCGAGGATGCCGCCGTGCGCCGAGCGCAGGAGCTGTTGCGGGCCGACTTTGAGGCGGCGTTGACTCTCGACAATCTGGCGCGCGCGGTGGGCCTGAGCCCCTGGCACCTCAACCGCGTGTTCTCGCGCAGCGTCGGACTGCCGCCGCATGCCTGGCGCAACCAGTGGCGGCTGGCGCAGGCCAAGCGCCTGCTGCGCGGCGGGCTGAGCCCCGCGGAGGCGGCGGCGAGTCTGGGCTTTGCCGACCAGTCGCATCTGCACCGGCTGTTCAAGCGCGCCTTCGGCGTCACGCCTGGCGGTTATCTCCAGAGCAAGAACGTTCAAGACCGAATCGAGCCGTGCCGCTAGTCTGTCGGCATGACTTCGATTTCTTCTGCCTCGCCTCACCCGGCGGGACGTTCCACCGAATTTCTCCTCGGCGCGCGCGATACCCTGCCGCTGCTCCTGGGCGCTGCGCCCTTCGGGCTGATTTTCGGCGCGCTGGCATCGGCCAGTCCGCTGGGCATCGTCGGGGCGCTGGGCATGTCGGCGCTGGTGTTCGCCGGATCGGCGCAGTTCATCGCGCTGAGTCTGCTGGGCACCGGCGCCAGCGCGCTGGTCTTGGTGTTCACCACTCTGGTCGTCAACCTGCGCCACTTGCTGTACGCCGCCAGCCTGCAGCCGCAGATGGCGCGGCTGCCGCAGCGCTGGCGGGTGCTGCTGGCGTTCTGGCTGACCGATGAGACCTACGCCGCGGTGCATCACCGCTACGCGCACGACGACGGCGCGCCGTTCAAACACTGGTACACGGCGGGGTCGGGCGCGGCGATGTACGCCAACTGGCTAGGCTGGACGGCGGTCGGCGCGTTTCTGGGGCAGGCCAGCCCGGCCTTGACGCATCTCGGACTCGAATTCGCGCTCGTGGCCACCTTCGTGGGCATCGTCGCGCCGCTGCTGCGCGAACGTCCCAGCATCGCCGTGGCCCTCACTGCGGCGGTGGTGGCGCTGGCGGCGCGCGACCTGCCGTACAAGCTCGGCCTGATGCTCGCCGCCTTCGCCGGGGTGGCGGTCGGGGTGTGGATGGATGGTCGCCGCCGTCTGCAAGCCGCAGGAGACCCGCGATGAACTGGAGTCTGTGGGCGGTGATCGTCGGCATGGCGGCGGTGACCTTCGCCATCCGCTACACCCTGTTCGGCTTGGGCGGGCGGCTGAGGTTTTCGCCGCGGGTGCAGCAGGCGCTGCGCCATGTGCCGGTGGCGGTGCTCACCGCCATCGTCGTGCCCATGGTGTTGCTGCCCGACGGTCAGCACTGGGATTTGAGTTGGCGCAACCCCTGGCTGGCCGGTGCGCTTGCCAGCGCCACGCTGGCGCTGGGTACGCGCAAACTACTGGCCGCCATCGCGGGCGGCATGGCGGTGTATCTGCTGTGGCGCTTCGGCTTGGCTTGATTTACTTGACTGCGGCCAGCTTCTTTTCGACTTCTTCTTGCGGCAGGGCGCCTTCCATGCGGTCGCCGTCGGTGAAGATCAGCGTGGGGGTGGACGAAATGCCCAGCTTCTCCGCGAGCTCCACATTGGCCTTGAGCGGATCGACGCAAGTCGCCGCGGCCGCGGGCGGCTGCACTTGCTTGTTCATCCAGTCCAGCCAGGCCTTGCTGCGGTTGGGGGCGCACCAGATATCGCGCGCCTGTTGCATCGATTCGCGGCGGATGATGGGCACGACGAACACATGCAGCGTGACGTTGCTCATCTTTTCCAGCGTGGCTTCCATCTTGTGGCAGTACGGGCAATACGGGTCTTCAAAAATCGCGATCTGGCGCTTGCCGTTGCCGAACACCAGCTTGAACGAATCTTTGAACGGCAGATCCTTCCAGTTCACCCGGCGCAGATCGTCGATGCGGGCCTTGGTGACGTTGGTCTGGGTCTTGGTGTCGAAAATCTCGCCAGCGAACAAAAAGGTGGCCTTGGCGTCGGTGTAGAAAATCTTGCTGCCCACGTCCACTTCATACAGCCCCGCATAGGGGGTTTTGATGATCTTGGCACTGGCGGGCAGACCCGGCATGGCCTTTTCGAGTGCGGCGCGGGTTTCGGCCAGGGTTTGCGCCATGACCGGCAGAGACAGGAAGGCCGCGGACAGCGCGACACCGCGCAGAACGCGCGCGACGGAGCGGGAGAGCAAAGAGTTCATTTAGACGGGAGGGCGCACAAACGCGCGTCAGGCAAGATAGGGAAGACCCGAAGCATAGCGGGTGAGCAACTGCCGGACGGGCGGCAGGGCATTGGCGGTCTGCAGGCCCAGCGCGCGCAGCGGCCCGGGCACCCGGCTGCCCGCGCCGTACAGCCGGGCGAGGGCGTCGGTGGTGGTGGCGAGCGCCAGCACCTGTTCGGCCCGCGCGCGGGAATAACGCCGCAGCAGTCGCGGGTCGTGCACGGCCTGGCCGACGCCGCGCTGCTGCAGGGTGCGGGCCAGCACCTGCACGTCTTGCAGACCCAGATTGAGGCCCTGACCGGCGAGCGGATGCACGCGATGCGCGGCGTCGCCAATCAGCACCAGACCGTCGGCCACGGTGCGGCGGGCCAGTTGGCGCTGCAGGCGCCAGGCCGCCGCGGGGCCGGTGGCCTGCAGCTGCCCGAGGTGTTGCGCGCGCAAGGCGGGCAGGTACGCTTCGACGCGCTGCGCCAGAGCTTCGGGCGACAAGTCGAGCAGTTCCAGCGCCAGCGCCTCGGGGGCCGACCAGACCAGCGACACCATTGGCCGACCCTGCATCGGCGCCAGCGGCAGCAGGGCGATCACGCCGTTATCTGCAAAGGTTTGGAAGGCGACGCCCTCGTGCGGTGCGGCGCAGAGGAAATTGGCCACCACGCCGCGCTGCAGGTAGTCGTGCGTATCCATCGCGATGCCCGAGACCTTGCGCACCAGACTGTGCTCGCCGTCGGCGCCGATGAGCAGCGCGGCTTGCAGGGTGCGGCCGTCATCGGTCTGCACCTGCCAGCCTGCCCCCGCGGGCTGGCGTTGCAGCCGCGCGGCCTGGGCCGGGTCGATCACAACCCGACGCTCGAAGCGCAGCGCCAGATCGAGCGCGGTTTCGATGGCGTCGGATTCGACGATCCAGGCCAGCGCCTCGCTGCGGGCGTCGCGGGCATCGAAGGCGAGCTGGGCGCAATCGGCGCGGATGTGCATGGCCTGTACGGGCTGAATGCGCTCAGGCGGCATCTGCGGCCACACCCGCAGTTCTTCGAGCAATTGCCTTGAGGCGGCGTTGAGCGCGTAAAGGCGCTGGGCATAGCCCTGGGTCGGCAGGGCGGCGGCCGGGCGCGCGCCCAGCAGGGTGACCTGCAGCCCGATCTGCGCCAGCGCCAGCGCGCAGGCCTTGCCTGCAATGCCGCCGCCGCAGATTAGAAGGTCGGAAGAAGGGGAGGACATGATGGAATGGCTGCGCTTGAAGCGCTGTGTTTCTGGGAACTTCGAGCTGTCAGACAAGCTGCCTAAAATCAGCCGCCATGTTGACCGACAAAAGCCGCATTGTGCCCCCGGTGCATCAGCGCCTGGGCGTAATTCCCGCCCATGACTGAGGTCACTGCGCCGCAGCCCGACGCGCCCGCGCCGCGCAGGCGCTGGCCGATGCGGCTGTTCAAGGGGCTGCTGGCGGCGCTGCTGGCTGCGGTCATTCTGGTGGTGGGCGGCATGAGCATTTTGCTGCTCACCTTCGATCCGAACCAGTACAAGGCCACGTTGATCCAGGTGGTGCAGGAGCGCGAGCACCGCACGTTGACGTTGCCGGGCACGATCGAGCTCACGCTGTTTCCGCCACTGACGCTGCGCACCGGGCCGTTTTCCTTGAGCGAGCGCGACTCTCCCGCCGTTTTCGCGCGGGCTGACGACCTGCGACTGCACCTCGATCTATTCGCGCTGCTGCGGCGCAAGCTGGTGGTCGATCGGGTGGTGATGATCAAGCCGCAGATTCATGTGGCCCGCGACGCACAGGGGCGTTTGAACTTCGCCGACCTGCTGCCCGACAGCAAGCCCGAATCCGCGCCCCCGCGCAGCCCGCTGGGCCTGTCGGTGCACCGTCTGCAGGTGGAGCAGGGCGTGCTCTTTTACGACGACGACAAGGCCAAGCTCCACGGCCAGCTCGACGGCCTGGACGTCGGCCTTTCCGGCCTGGACGGCGGCAACGCCGGGGCCTTCCATCTGGAGACCACGGCGCGCTTTGTCCAGCCCGCGCTGGCAACCCGCATCGCCCTGCGCGGCAAGCTGCAGGCCGACCCGGCGCAGCACAGCGTGGCGCTGACCGATCTGGCGCTGTCGGCGCAGGGCGACGTGCCGGGACTGAAGGCGATGCAGACCCAGCTCAACGCCGACCAACTCGGGCTGCGCACTGGTTCATTGTGGGCGCTGACGGCGCGGCAATGGCGCATCAAGACCACCGGCCGCACCGAGAGCGGGGAAAACTTGAGTGCGCAGATCAGCCTGCCAACGCTCGAAGCCAAGGGCGACACCGTGCAGATCGGGCCGCTCGATGCCAGCGCCGAGATCGGCGCGGCGCAGGCGCTGCAGCTGCAGTGCAAGACCCAGCAGGCCGCGGGCGCCTGGAGCGCGCTGCGCGTTCCCGTGGCGCAGTGCGATGTGCAGCGCGGCGCCGCCGGAAAGCCGGGGGCGATGCGCCTGACCCTGGCCTCGCCGCTGCAGCTCGACCTCACTCATGCGCACTATGTTCTGCCCGCGATCAAGCTCTCGGGCCAGCTCACCCCCGGCGCCAAACCGCAGACCCTGGCGCTGCAGGGCAATGCGCAATACGACGGCGGCGCGAACGGCCCCATGAACGGACCTACTGCGCAGTTTCAGCTCCAAGGTCTGGTGGCCGGCAGCGGGATGAAGCTGTCGGGCGGCTGGGCGCAGCCCGACACCCTGCGCCTCGACTTGAATGCCGACCGCCTCAACCTCGACGATTGGCTGCCGCCGCCCGCCGCCCAACCAAAAGCCGCCGCGCCCGCGCCTGCCCCCATCGACCTGTCGGCCTTTCAAAAACTCGGGCTGGGCGCGCAGTTCAAGATTGGCAGCCTGGTGTTCAAGGGCATGCAATGGAGCGCGGTGCAGGGCCAGTTGACCAGCGACCGCAAAACGCTGGCCTTGCAGCCTTTCAGTGCGCAGGGCTTTGGCGGCAGTGTGGACGCGAATCTGCGGGTGAATCTGGCGCAGCAGCAATACACCCTGCAGCAAAGCGGGCGTGATGTCAGCGTGCAGCCGATATTGCAGGCCTTGGTCGGCAAGGATTTTCTGCTCGGCAAGGCCAACTGGACGATGAACCTGACGGCACAGGGCAAGACCCTGCCCGCGCTCATCGCCAGCCTTTCGGGCAAGGCGCGGCTCGATGTGCGCAACGGCGCTGTGAAGGGTTTCAATCTGGCACAGATGCTGCGTAACGCCCGCGCCCTACTGGCGGCACGCAAGGATGGGCAGTTCGCCGCCACCGCGGGTGAGCAGACTGATTTCACCGCGCTCGGCGCCACCTTTGTGCTGCAGAACGGGGTGGCGAACAACAGCGACCTAATGGTGCAGAGCCCGCTGCTGCGCGTGGGCGGCGAGGGCTGGTTCGATCTGCCCCGGCAGCGTCTGGACTATCTGCTGCTGCCCGCCGTCGTCGGTTCGCTGCGCGGGCAGGGCGGGGCCGATCTCGCGGTCTTGCGCGGCGTCACCGTGCCGGTGCGTATCGCGGGCAGTTTTGCCCAGCCGACTTACACCGTGCTGTGGTCGCAGGCGGGCGGGAATCTGTTGAAGCAGACCTTGAAAAACACCTTGCAGAACGAACTGCAGAAACAGCTCGCACCCGCCCAGGCCCAGCCGCTGCAGAAGGCGGTTCCTGGCCTGTTCAAGGGTTTGTTTCCTTGAACCCAGAATTTCCATTAGGCGGGGCTACGCCCCTACATGGGCGCTGGCGGGCGGTTTGGGGCGTCTTCGCCCCCGCGCTTCGCGCCCATAGCTCGGGCTATGGGCTTGTCGCGCAAGGCCAAATCCATCCCCAATCCGCCGCGCCATCATCCCATGTCCCAATGGAAAATCTGGGTTGAAGTAGGGCCAGCAGGCCCTAAAGCCGCAGCACCACCGGCCAGTCGGGCAGTTCGTTGCGTTTTTCGCCGCTGCGCGGGGGCGCATACTGGGCGAGCAGGCCGCTGACTTCGGCCACGCCCTGCAGCGCGGCGGCCTCGAAGCGGCCCTGGCGCAGCAACGCTTCCATGCCGCGGCAAACCTGCTCCCAAGCGTCGCTCGGCGCCCGTTGGTGGATGCCGCGGTCGGCCACGATTTCCACGTCCCGCTCGGCCAGCAGCAGGTAGATCAGCACCCCGTCGTTGTGCTCCGTATCCCAGACGTGCAGGTGCGAGAACACCTCGATGGCGCGCTCGCGGGCGCTCAGGCCGCGCCAGAGTTCGGGCAGATCGAGCGCGCCTTCAACCGCAAAGCGGATTTCGCCGCCGTGTGCCTGCTCAGCCGCGTGAATGGCCTTGGCAATGGCGGCCAGCGTGGCTTGCGGAAACGCCCGGCGGGTTTGCCAGGGCGCAAAGCGCAGGTGTTGCAGCAGACGGGACCAACGCATCTCACCACCGGCCCGAAGCGCCGCCTCCGCCAAAACCACCGCCGCCGCCGCTGAATCCGCCCGAGCCGCGGTCATTGCCGCCGCCGAATCCGCCGCCGCCGAAGCCACCACCACCCAGTCCGCCCGGCCCACCTCCCATGCGTATGCCGCTGAACACGGCAAGGAAGGCGAGCGCGCCGAATGTCAGTCCCAACAGCACGGAGCCGACGAGCCACCACCCCGCGCCGCCTGCGATCAGTCCGCTCAGCCCGGCGCCGACGGTGCGGCCGAGCACGCTGCGCAGCACCGAGCCCAGCACGACCGCGCCGATCAACACCATGAAGCCGATTTCCTGCGCGCTGGATCGGTCTGCGCCCGGCGCGACAGCCTGCGGCGGTGACAGTTGCTCGCCGTCGATCAGCTTCATGAGCTGTTGTACGCCAGCCTGCAGTCCGCCGAAATAGTCGCCCTGCTTGAACTGCGGGGTGATGACCTCGGCGATGATGCGCTTGGCGATGGCGTCGGGAATGGCGCCTTCCAGCCCGTAGCCGACTTCGATGCGCATGGCGCGGTCGTCCTTGGCGACGAGCAGCAGCACGCCGTCGTCTTGCGCCTTGCGGCCCAGCTTCCACGCCTCGGCCACGCGAATGCTGTATTGCTCGATGGCTTCCGGCGCGGTGCTGGGCACCATGAGGATGGCGATCTGGCTGCCTTTGCGCGTGGCGAAGGCTCGCAGTTCCTGATCGAGCGTGGCGGTTTGCTCCGCGGTGAGGGTGCCGGTGAGGTCGGTGACCGGCGCGGTAAGCGCGGGCACCGGCGCCAGCGCGGCCCAGGCCAGCGTGCCAAGTCCGCACAGCAGCAGCGCGGCAAGCAGGCAGCGCTTCCAGAGTCCGCGCAACAGCGTCATGCGGCCTTACTTCGATGCGGCAGGCGCGGGGGCGCCGCCGAAGTCCACCTTGGGCGCCACCGAGATGGCTTTCTCGTTCTCCACGGTGAAGCTGGGCTTGACCTTCATGCCCACCACCATGGCAGTGAGGTTGCTGGGGAACTGGCGCACCAGGTTGTTGTAGTTCTGCACGGCTTCGATGTAGCGCATGCGGGCCACGGCGATGCGGTTCTCCGTGCCTTCGAGCTGGGCCTGCAGATCGCGGAACACGCCATCGGCCTTGAGCTGCGGATAGTTTTCGGACACCGCGATCAGGCGCGACAGCGCGCTGGTCATCTGCGCCTGCGCCTCCTGGAACTTGGCAAAGGCGGCCGGATCGTTGATGAGTTCGGGCGTGGCCTGGATCTGGCCGACCTTGGCGCGCGCCTCCGTCACTTGCACGAACACGTCTTTCTCATGCGCGGCGTAACCCTTGACCACGTTCACCAGATTGGGCACCAGATCGGCCCGGCGCTGGTACTGGTTGAGCACTTCGGCCCAACTCGCTTTGATCTGCTCGTCGGACGACTGCAGGGCGTTGTAGCCGCAGCCGCTCAGGCTCAGCAGGGCGGCGGAAAGCAAGATGAGGGATACCCAGCGGCGCATAAAAGAGTCTCCGGAAAAAAGGAACAAACACGGGAAGAAACACGTTGAAACAAGAGTGCAAAGCATATCGCCTGAATGTTCCGTTCCGGGGCGAGTCGGGGGTATGCTGCATCCCTGCAGAAAATCGCCGCACCCATGAGTACCCCACGTTCCGCCGAGCTCGATCTCGGCATTCACACCCAACCGCCCCAGCACCTCGACTTCAGCGAGACGCAGCATCCGCTCGAAGTCCTTGCGCATGAGGGAGATGCGGCCGCGCAAGAGTGGCTGGGCGCCCACTATCACGACCGCAAGGACTTTGTTCATGCGGCGCACTGGTATCGCAAGGCGGCCGATCAGGGTTCCGCCGGGGCCAGGTACAACCTGGGCTGGCTCTACGTTCACGGACGCGGCGTGGAACAAAGCGATGCGCAGGCGCTGGATCTGTGGCGTCAGGCCTGCGAAGTGGGCCTGGCCCGGGCGATGAATGGCCTGGGATTTTTGTACGAGCATGGGCGCGGCGTGCCCCGCAGCGACGCGCAGGCCCAGGTCTGGTATCAGCGTGCCGCAGAGGCGGGCGACGCGGCGGGCCAGTGCAATCTGGGCATTTTTTTGCTCAACGGACGTTGCGGCCCGGCCGATCCGTCGGGCGCTGCGGCGATGTTCTCTCTTGCTGCGCATCAGGGCCATCGTGAAGCCTGCTACCGTTACGGACATCTGTTCGTCACCGGCCAGGGCGTCGAGCAGGACGACGCGCAGGCCGTGGCCTGGCTGCGCAAGGCCGCCGAGATGGATATGCCCGAGGCGCAGCGCGAGCTTGCCGCCTTGTTGGCGATGGGTCGGGGCGGCAGTCTCGACTACACCCAGGCGGCCGGCTGGTACCAGCGGGCGGCGGAGCTGGGCGATGCGCAGGCGCAGTTCGGTCTTGGCGTGCTGTACTACCGCGGGCTGGGCAAGCTGCCTGACGTCGAGAAAGCGCGACATTGGTGGACGCTGGCCGCCGCGCAGGGTGAGGAACGCGCCCGCAAAAATCTGGCGCTGCTGGCCAAGGGTGTGAGGCGCTGAAGCTGACATGCCCTCTGACATGCCTCTACTGACCGATCTGCGCCGTCTGCGGGTAGACCCCGAAGACAACCTCGACCTCTCGGACCGCCCCACGCAGATCGACCTGCCGGGCGACCCTTCCAAAGACGAGATCGAGGCCGAGCTTGACGGCCTGCGTAGCCAGATCGGCGAGCTGCAAGACGCGATGTTCACCCGTCGCGAGCAGGCTCTGCTGGTGGTGTTGCAGGGCATGGATTCGGCGGGCAAGGACAGCACGACCAAGGCAGTGTTCACCGGGGTGAATCCGCTGGGCATCCACGCTGCGTCGTTCAGCGTGCCCAGCGTGCAGGAACGTCGGCACGACTTTCTCTGGCGGGTGCATACGCAGGTGCCGCCGCTGGGCTGCATCGGCGTGTTCAACCGCAGTCATTACGAGGAACCGGTCATCCGCCGGGTGCACGGTGAGTTGAAGAACGGCGAGATGAAGCGCTATCTGCGGCAGATCACCGATTTCGAGCAGATGCTGGCGGAATCGGGTACGGCCATCGTCAAGTGTTTTCTGCACCTGAGCTTTGACGAGCAGCGCGAGCGCTTGCAGGAGCGCATCGACAACCCGCTCAAACACTGGAAGTTCGACCCGTCCGATCTGCAAGAGCGGCAGTTTTGGAAGTCGTATCAGGCCGCCTACAGCCAGGCGCTGGCGGCGACTTCTACTGCGCAGGCGCCCTGGTATGTGGTGCCGGCCGACCGCAAGCCGGTGCGCAATCTGATTGTGGCGCGTCTGGTGGTGCAGGCGCTCGAGGCGCTCAAAACCCCGCCGCCCGAGCCCAAGCCCGAACTGATCGGGCTGAAGGTGGTTTGAGCTTGTTTACAGCATGCGGCGCAGGCTGCCGTCGCGCAGGATGAAGGCGTGGTACAGCGCTGCAGCAACGTGCAGACCGATCAAGCCGAGCAGCCCCAGAGCGACCACTTGATGCGCGTCGCCCAGCAGCTCAGCCCATGTGGCGTTGGCCGGAAACAGGGCGGGCAGCGGCCATAGTCCCAGCCAATGCACCGGCCACTCGCGGGCCGACGCGGCCAGCCAGCCCAGCAGCGGCAGCAGCACGAATCCGGCATAGAGCAGCGCATGCGTGGCCTGGGCCGCAAGCGCCTGCCAGGCGGGCATCGGCGGGTGCGGCGGCGGTGTCTTGATCAGCCGCCACAGCAGGCGCAGCACGAAAAGGGTGAGGATGGTCGTGCCCACGCCGATATGCCAGGTCGCCAGCGCATCTTCAGGCGCGCCGCGGTGATCGGTCATCAGCCAGGCCAGGGGATATTCCAGCAGGATCAGCGCCACGATGGCCCAATGCAGCAGGCGGGAGACGGGGTGATAGCGCGCTTCGGGCAGGGCGATTGTGGACATGGTGAGCAAGGCCGCACGGGGCTGCGGCTGAAAATCAGAATGCCCACAACTTAACCGGCCTCACTTAGCGCGGGCTGAGTCCGGAGTGTCTGCGATCAGTTGCAGGTCTTGCCATGCGCCGGATGATCGCCCGCCGCCTTGGCGGCCGACTCGCTCATGTATTCGCCGTGCTTGGTCTTGCCGTAGTACTTGTCGCCCGGGCAGTGATAAACCTTGGTCGAGGCGTTCACCCACACTTTGCCCGCGCCGCCGCCCGCCGCCGCGGCCATGCCTGCGCCCGAGGTTTGCAGGGAGTGATGCTCTTCTTCCTTCTTGGTTTCGTGGTGGGCTTGCTCCGTTGCGGGTGCGGCGGATTCCTGGGCCTTGCTCACGCAGGATTTGATGAACTCGGTGCGATCCTTGCCTTTGAGGCTTTGCTCCTTGGCCTGTTTTTCGCACTGTACTTTTTGTTCGTGATTTTTCAGCAAACCGGCCGAGGCGATCGTGGGGAAGGCCAGGGCAGCGCTGGTCAGCGCGACGGCGAGCAGGGTGGTGTGTTTCATCGAGCAAACCTTTCTTCAGCAGTTTGGGAGGGAAGGCCGGATCAGCGTCCGGCTTGGATGCACTGTAGCCAGTGTTCGGCCGTTCATCATCCACCGTAAAGCAGGTTTCACCGATGTCACCGCAAGTAAAAAATGAAACAGCCGGAACGCATCGCTGCGGTCCGGCTGCTGGGCCTGGATGAAGGTCGGGTTGAGCTCAGCCCGTGCCGCCCACGGTCACGCCGTCGATGCGCAGGGTCGGCTGGCCCACGCCGACGGGCACGCTCTGGCCTTCCTTGCCGCAGGTGCCCACGCCGCTATCCAGCCGCAGATCGTTGCCGATCATGCTCACGCGGGTGAGCGCGTCGGGGCCGTTGCCAATCAGTGTGGCGCCCTTTACCGGGTAGAGCGGCTTGCCCTTCTCCACCCACCAGGCTTCGCTCGCAGAGAACACGAACTTGCCGCTGGTGATATCCACCTGCCCGCCGCCGAAGTTCACCGCGTACAGGCCGCGGTCGATGCTGGCGAGGATTTCCGCCGGATCGCGGTCTCCCGCCAGCATGTAGGTGTTGGTCATGCGCGGCATGGGCACATGCGCGTAGCTCTCGCGGCGGCCATTGCCCGTGGGCGCGCGGCCCATCAGCCGGGCGTTGAGCATGTCCTGCATATAACCGACCAGAATGCCGTCTTCGATCA
Source organism: Thiomonas sp. UBA7699 (assembly GCF_002482605.1). NCBI lineage: Bacteria > Pseudomonadati > Pseudomonadota > Betaproteobacteria > Burkholderiales > Thiomonas > Thiomonas sp. UBA7699. The sequence goes on from NZ_DLGH01000028.1 coordinate 37,558, forward strand.
GCACATTGCGCTGCGTCGGGTTGCCCTCGTCGTCCACGTTGAGCGAACCGCGCCGGTCGGGCAGGGTGCCGTCGTCGAGCACGGTCACGCCACGGGCGGCGACGCGCTGGCCCATGCGGCCCGCGAACGCGCTCGATCCCTTGCGGTTGAAGTCGCCCTCCAGGCCGTGGCCCACCGCCTCGTGCAGCAGCACGCCGGGCCAGCCGGGGCCGAGCACCACGCTCATCTCGCCCGCAGGCGCGGGGCGCGATTCGAGGTTGACCAGCGCGGTGTTCACCGCCTCATCGACATATTTCGTGATGAGGGCGTCGTCGAAGTAGCCCAGGCTGTAGCGCCCGCCGCCGCCCGACGAGCCGGACTCGCGCCGTCCGTTTTGCTCGACGATCACGTTCACGCTCAGGCGCACCAGCGGGCGCACATCGGCGGCCAGCAGGCCGTCGGAGCGCAGCACCAGCATCACGTCGTGTTCGCCGCCCAGGCTGGCCATGACCTGCACCACGCGCGGGTCTTTGGCGCGCGCCAGCCGGTCCACCTTTTGCAGCATCGCCACCTTGGCGTTGGAGTCGAGCGCGCCCAGCGGGTCGGTCGCGCCGTAGAGCACGCGCGCCGCGCTGCGGCGGGTGTCGCTGGGCACTTTGGCGCTGCCCTTGCCCGCGCGGGCAATGCTGCGCACCGTGTCGGCGGCTTCGAGCAAGGCTAGCTCGGAAATATCGTCGGAATAGGCGAAGGCGGTCTTCTCGCCCTGTACCGCGCGAATGCCAAAGCCCTGTTCGATGTCGAAGCTGCCCGACTTCACCAGGCCTTCTTCCAGACTCCAGCCCTCGGAGCGGGTGTATTGCAAATAGACGTCTGCGTAGTCGAGCTTGTGCTCGAACACCTTGCCCAGCGCACGCTGCAAGGCGATTTCGTCGATCTGATAGGGGTCGAGCAAGACGCGGCGCGCCTCGTCGAGGCGCAACAGCGCGGGTTCGGTCATCATGTTCATGCGCCCGATTGTAGGAACAGCGGCATGTCCCTGCGCGCGGGGCGGTTCAGGCGCGTCTCGGCTTTGGCTGGGCGCTCAGGCCGAGGCGACCCAGTCGCCCGACTTGCCGCCGTGCTTTTCGAGCAGGCGCACGCCGTCGATGATCATCCCGCGGTCCACCGCCTTGCACATGTCGTAGATGGTGAGCAGGCCGATCTGCACGGCGGTGAGCGCTTCCATTTCAACGCCGGTGCGGCCGCGGGTTTCGGCGGTGACGGTGCAGTGGATGCTGCTGTCCTGCGGCTGCAGGTCGAAGTCCACCGCCACGCGGTTGAGGGCGATGGGGTGGCACAGGGGAATGAGGTCTGCGGTGCGCTTGCTCGCCATGATGGCGGCGGTGCGGGCGATGCCGATGACGTCGCCCTTTTTGGCGCTGCCGCTTTGCACCAGGGCGAAGGTGGCGGGCTGCATGCGGATGCAGCCGGTGGCCACGGCCACGCGATGCGTTTCATCCTTGGCGCCGACATCGACCATATGCGCCTGACCGGCGGCGTCGAAGTGGGTGAGGCCGGTGGTGGATGCGCTGCTGTTGCTCATGGGGCGTTCGGGGCGGTGGAGGCGGCGTGCACCTCCTGGTTGATGGCGTCGCGCAGACGGCGGGCTTCGCGTCTTGCGGCATCGACAAAATCGCGCCCGTTGCTGGCGTAAAGCACGCTGCGCGAGGCGTTGATGAGAAAGTTGCCGCGCGCCGCGCGCACGGTGGCTGCGAGATCGCCGCCCTGCGCGCCGATGCCGGGGATGAGCAGCGGTGCTTCGGGGGCGACGGCGCGGATGCGTTCGATGTCGCCCGGGTTGGTGGCGCCAGCCACCAGGCCGTTCTGTCCGTGGTGGTTCCAGTCCAGCGCAGCCAGCCGCGCCACGCGCTCGAACAGCAGTTCATCGCCGAGGTGGGCCGAGGCGCCTGTGGCCGAGCTGGCGTTCGATGCGACAAGCGGCAGGGTCTGCAGATCGGCGCCGCCGGGGTTGGAGGTGCGGCACAGCACGAACAGCCCGCGTTCGGGGAAACGCAGATAGGGCTCGACCGAATCGAAGCCCATATAGGGCGACAGCGTCAGGGCGTCGGCGTTGAAGCGCACGAAGGCCTCGCGGGCGTACTGCTCCGCGGTGGCGCCGATGTCGCCGCGTTTGGCATCGAGGATGACGGGCACGCCCGGGGCGACCTTGCGGATGTGGGCGATGAGCTGTTCAAGCTGGCTCTCCGCGCCCAACGCCGCGAAGTAGGCGATCTGCGGCTTGTAGGCGCAGACCAGATCGGCCGTGGCATCGACGATGGCGGCGCAGAAGTCGAACAGCCGCAGCGGGTCGTTGGTCCACGGCACCGGAAAGCGCGAGGGCTCCGGGTCGAGGCCGACGCACAGCGCCGAATTGTTGCGCTCGGCGGCCTCTTGCCACTGGTGGATGAAGGGGGGGCGGGTCGTCATGATGCGGCGCATTGTAGGCAGGGGTTTTGAAGCTAGCCTTTCCGCAAGCCTCTACCATTCCACTGATCTTCTTCGCCGCCCATGCCATGCTACCCAGCCGCCGCCGTTTTCTGATCTCCTCACTGGCCGTGACCGGCATGCCGCTTCTAGCTCGGGCGCAGCAGGTCGGGCTGGGCGGGTCGGGGGCGTTGCCTGCCGGTGTGGCGCAGGCGCTGGAGACGGCGCGCATTCCGCAGCAGTCTTGCGCCTTCGTGCTGCAAGCGCTCGATAGCCCGTCGCCCCAGATCGCGTTCAACGGCGCCGCGTTGATGAACCCGGCCTCCGTGCTCAAGCTCGTCACCACCTACGCGGCCCTGCGCATCCTCGGCCCGGCCTATGTGTGGAAGACGCCGGTGTACGCCACGGGGCCGATCCGCGCCGGGGTGCTGCAGGGCGATCTGGCCTTTGTCGGCAGCGGCGACCCACATCTGATGGCCGACAACCTGTGGAGCATCGCGGTACGGCTGCGCGATCTGGGCATCCGCCGCATTCGCGGCGACGTGCTCATCGACCGTCAGGCTTTCGATCTTCCGCCGCACAATCCCGGCGCCTTCGACGGCGACGCCACCGCCCCCTACAACGTCGGCCCCGATCCCTTTTTGGTGAACTTCGGCGTGCTGCGCCTGGGCTTCGTGCCCGACGCTCAGGGGCAACAGGTGCGTGTCACAGTGGAGCCGCCAGTGGCGGGCTTCGATCTGCGCGAAGCGCCCAAACTCACCGCCAGCGCCTGCGGCAACTGGAAGGACAAACTGCGCGCCGACTGGAAACAGCCCTTCGCGCCGCGCTTCGCCGGGGGCTTTGCGGCCGCCTGCGGGCCGCAGACCTGGAACATCGCCCCCGAGGTGAGCGACAACGCCTATGTGCAGCGTTTGCTCGCCGCGCTGTTTGCGCAGGTCGGCATCGATTGGAAAGGGCGGGTTCGCACCGCCAACCTGCCTGCGGGCGCCACCGAACTGACCGTGTGGGACTCGCCCGCGCTCGCCGTGCTGGTGCGCGACATCAACAAATACAGCAACAACGTCATGGCGCAGCAGGTGTTCCTGACCCTGGCGCTACAGGCGGGTGCGCAACGGGCCACTTGGGGCCTGGCGCAGCAGGCGGTGGAGCAATGGTTGTCCACCCACAATTTGTCCATGCCCGGCCTGGTGCTGGACAACGGCTGCGGCCTGTCGCGCATCGCGCGCATTTCGGCGGCCGATCTCAACGCGCTGCTGCGCTCGGCGTGGAACAGCCCGGTGATGCCCGAATTCATCTCGTCGCTGCCCTTGGCCGGAGAAGACGGCACGCTGCGCCGCCATTTCCGCGACCCCGACACCGCAGGGCGCATTCACGCCAAGACCGGCAGCCTCGACGGCGTGCTGTCGCTCGCCGGGTATGCGCAGACCCGTGCCGGGCAGCGCTACACCTTCGCCGCGCTGGTCAACGACCCGCGCGCCGGCGGCGCCTGGCCTGCGCTGGAAGCCTTCATCAACGGCTTCATGCAGACGGCTTGAGCGCGCACTTCGCCGACCTCCCCCCATCTTTCGAGAGTCCCTCATGGCCTTTCACCTCACCGATCTCATCGGCTACGGCGCGGCGTTTCTTACCACCGTGTCTTTCGTGCCGCAGGCCTGGCTGACGGTTCGCACGCGCGATGTTTCGGGGATTTCGCTCGGCATGTACACGCTGTTCACCGCGGGCGTGGCGCTCTGGCTGGCCTATGGCGTCATCCAGCGGAGCTGGCCTCTGGTGGGAGCCAACGCGGTGACTTTCCTGCTGGCGCTGGCCGTGCTGATCATGCGCTTGCGCTACGGCGCGCGACAGGCGGGGTGAGTCTGGCCTGCGCTTGGCGTCGTTTTGCTGCGCCGCAGCGAGTTTGGAACCTGGTTTAGACAGATCATCGGGCGTCACTTCGATGTTCCTTGGATCGTCCCAAAACTTGTAAGTAATTTGGTGACTTTGAAGTTTTAATTCCTTCAAAATTGCTTTACAATCTATCCATTGATATTTTGATTCAATGAGTCTCCAGAAATATCACCACAAGTAGCGAGTTCTACTTGTGTTTTCTGGTGCGCCTCCTGGCCTGCGCGGGCCAGAAATTTCTCGTTCGTCCCCTGGACGGCATAAGGGGTTCAAGCCAACCCCGCGCTTCATGGCATTCGCTCTGAATGCCCCCCGGCCGCGTCTGCACGCGCGGCCGCCCAGTCGCCACGCCCCGCTTTGCTGGGCGTCCTGCCATCGGACAACCTGGAGGGTTGTCCACGACCTTGGGAGAGTCCATGCAGAACTCTGCTTCATCATTCATCGTCGGCAATCCGACCCTTGCCCCCGTTGTTGCCGTGATCGGCGCTGGTGCGTGGGGCACGGCACTGGCCTGCGCCTTGCGGCGCGGCGGGCTGGAGGTGCGCCTGTGGGCGCGCCGCCCCGATCTCACCCACGCCATCGCCACCCAGGCGCGCAATCCGCGCCATTTGCCGGAGCTGGAATTGCCTGCGGGCCTGAAGGCGAGCAGCCAGATGGCCGAGGTGCTTGACGGCGCCAACGCGGTGTTCATGGTCGTGCCGTCGGCTGCATTGCGCGAGGTGGCGCGCGCTGCCGCGCCTTGGCTGCAGCGGCGCGCTGTGGTGCTGGCCGCCTGCAAAGGGATCGAGCGCGACAGCGGCGCGCTGATGACTCAGGTGTTGCAGCAGGAGTTGCGGCCGGGCGCGCTCATCGGCGCTATTGGCGGGCCGAGTTTTGCGCATGAGGTGGTGCGCGGGCAGTCTGCGGCGCTCACGGTCGGTCTGCCTGCGCTGCGTCAGCGCGGTGCGGTCGATGTGCAAAGCCACGCGCAGCGGCTGATGGGGGGCTTGCGCACGGCGTTCGCCGCAGGTCAGGTGCAGCTCGACGTGACGGACGATGCCATCGGCGTGCAGGTCGGCGGCGCGCTCAAAAACATGATCGCCATCGCCTGCGGCATGGCCATGAGCTGCGAGCAGGGCGAGAACGCGCGGGCGGCCATTCTGACGCGCGGCTTGCAGGACATGCGGCGCCTCACCCTGGCGCTGGGCGGCCGCCCTGAAACCCTGTTGTCGAGCGCGGGTGCGGGCGATCTGCTTCTCACCGCGTCATCGGCCCAATCGCGCAACACCCGGCTGGGCATGCAGCTGGGGCGCGGCGAATTCCCCGGCGGCGAGGGCGAGTTGGCCGAAGGCGCGATCAGTAGCCAGTCGGTGCAAATTCTGGAACGGCGGCTGGGCCTGCATTTGCAGGTGGCGGCTGCGGTGCGCGACGTGCTGGGGCGCCGTCAAACGGCAGAGGAGGCCTTGCGGCACCTGTTGACTCAGCCGGTGCAGCAGGACGACGCGCTCGGCTTACCCGTCGCTTCGGGCGTGCATGCGCACCGGCTGCTGCGCGACGTGCAGGGCTTGCGGCCCACCCTGTCCCGCGCGCAGTCGCGGCAGTCGCAATGAAGGAGGCGTCGATGCCACAAACCATTCTGGCCACCGATCTGGACGGCACTTTTCTGGGCGGCAACGAGGCGCAGCGCGCGGCGTTGTATGAATGGATCGCGCAGCGCCGCAGCGAGATCGTGCTGATTTTTGTCAGCGGTCGCGGGTTCGACTTCATGCGCCAACTCGCGCGAGATCTGCCGGTGCAACCCGATCATGTGATTGGCGATGTGGGCACCAGCGTGGCGACCGGCGCCGACTTCGCGCCCATTGCGGCGATCGATCAGTGGCTCGACGCGAGCTGGCCTGCGGACATGGCGCAGCAGATCGATGTCATCGTTCGTCGGCACCCAGAGCTGCAGCCCCAACCGCAGCACGGCGGCCGCAGACGATCGTATTTTTACCGTCGCCCGGAGCCGGTGCAGGTGGCTGCGACTGAGTTGCGGCGACTGGGCTTCGACACCCTGATGTCGGATAACCAGTATTTCGACGTGCTGCCGCGCGGGGTGCAGAAAGGCTCGACCCTGTTGCGCACCCTGGCCGCGCTCGGCCTGCCTGAACACCGCACCCTGGTGGCTGGCGACACCCTCAACGATCTGTCGATGTTCCAGACCGGCCTGACCGGCGTGGCCGTAAGCAACCGCGAGGCAGCGCTCGATCATGCCATCACGCCGCATACCAATGTGTACCGCAGCGCCCAGCCGGGCGCAGCCGGGGTGCTCGACGCCTTGCAGCGATTTCATCAACAGGGAGACTTCAATGGCTTCATCTCTGGTCATCGTCTATCACAGACAACCGTATGAGGAATACAGCGAGGGCGGCCAGACTGTTCTGAGGGAAAACAAAAGCCCCAACGGCATCGTGCCGGCCCTCAAGGGCTTCATCGGCCAGGTCGACCGCGCCAGCTGGGTGGCGTGGAAAAAAGCGCCGACGGGAAAAGCTGCGAAGTTCGAGCGCCGCATCACGGTGAACGACAGCTATGGCAGCTATGAAGTCGTGCGGCTGCCGCTGACCGCCGAGCAGATCAGCCAGTTTTATCACGTCGTCTCGAAAGAGGCGCTGTGGCCCATTCTCAACAGCTTTCCCTCGCTCTATTCCACCGAGAACTGCCAGTGGAGTGTGTTCCGCGAGGTCAACCGCCTGTTTGCGCAAGCCGCCTGCGCCGAAGCCGCGCCGGGGGCGGTGATCTGGGTGCACGACTACAACCTGTGGCTGGTGCCGGGCTTCGTGCGGCAGATGCGTCCGGATGTGAAGATCGCCTTTTTCCACCACACGCCGTTTCCTGCGCCCGATGTGTTCAACATCCTGCCCTGGCGCGATGAGATTCTGGCCTCGCTGCTCGATTGCGATCTGGTGGGCTTTCACGTGCCGCGCTATGCCCGTAACTTCGCCGCGCTGGTGCAGTCGCTGCGCAGAATCGAGGGCCTGGTCGAGGGCAAGGTGTACCCGGAACTGCAGGCCACGGGCACCGCGCTGTCCGAGCCGGTCACGCCAGTCTCCATCGCAGTGGGCGGGCGCACGATCCGCATCGATGCCTTTCCCATCGGCACCCATGCCGACCTCATCCGCAGCACGGTGCAGAGGCCCGACAACCTGGCGCGGGTGGCGCACATCCGCCGCGAAATGTCCGGGCAGACCACCATCGTGTCGATCGGTCGGGTGGACTATGCCAAGGGCATGCGCGAAATGCTGCTGGCCTTCGAGCGCCTGCTGGCGCGCCGCCCCGAGCTGCACGGCAGAATCAGGCTGCTGGTCACCGCGGTGGCCGCGGCCGACGGCATGCGGGTCTACAAGCGGGCGCAGCAGAACATCGAACAACTCGTCGGGCGCATCAACGGCCATCACGGCTCGCTCACCTGGACACCCATCCTGCTGTCCACCACGCCCATGCCTTTCGAGGAGACGCTGAGCTACTACCGCGCCGCCGACATCTGCTGGATCACACCGCTGCGCGACGGTCTGAACCTCGTGGCCAAGGAGTTCATCGCCGCGCATGTGAACGAGAGCGGCGTGCTGGTGCTGTCGGAGTTCGCCGGTGCCGCGGTGGAGTTGCAGGACGCCGTGCTGGTCAATCCCTACAGCATCAGCCAGATGGACGAAGCCATCGACCGGGCGCTGGACATGCCGCGCGACGAACAGCGCGAGCGTATGCAGCGCATGGATGCACTCATCCAACGTTACGACATCACCCACTGGACGCACCACGTGCTCGAACTGTTCGCGCAGTTGCGGTCGCGGTAAGCCGAGCAATCCGGCGATGCACAACAACCTGAATGCGACCTGGACGATGCTGTGGGCGTGGGCATCGTCCCACCCGCCTGACGCGCTGGCCATCGCCCTCACCCTGCTGGCGGCGCCAGTGTTCATGCTGGGGGCGAGACTGCTGCGCAAAGCCAGCGGGCCGGAAGGCAACGGGCAGTTTTTGTATCTGCGCCTGCGCAATCCGCTGCGGCTGGCCTGGCTGTTGCTGATATTGCGTCTCGATGCGGGATTTTTGCAGCAGCGGCTGGAGAACTGGTCGTGGGTAATTGCGCCGTTGCACCTGAGCCTGATCGCTGCGTTGACCTGGCTGGCCATGCGCCTGGTGCGGTCGGGAGGCGAGTTGGTGGTGCTGCGGCGCGGCGGCCTGCAACTGCCCGACGATCCCAATCTGCTCGACTCCAATCTGGAGGTGCGCGGTCTGCTCACCCGGGCCCGAGTGCTCACCCGGGTGCTGAGTTTTCTCATTCTGCTCGTCGGCCTGGCCGTGGCGCTGATGAGCATTCCCGATGTGCGGCAGATCGGCGCCAGCCTGCTGGCATCGGCGGGCATCGCCGGTCTGGTGGTGGGTTTTGCCGCGCGGCCGGTGCTCAGCAATCTGCTGGCAGGTCTGCAGATTGCGATGACCGAACCGATTCGCATCAACGACGTGCTCATCGTCGAGGGCGAATGGGGACGGGTGGAGGAGATCACCGGTACCTATGTGGTGTTTCGCGTCTGGGACGAACGGCGGCTGATCCTGCCGCTGCAGTGGTTCATCGAACACCCGTTCCAGAACTGGACGCGCTCAAGCGCCAGCCTGCTAGGCACGGTGTTTCTGTGGGTGGACTACGCCACGCCGATCGAACAACTGCGCGAGGAGATCAAGCGTCTATGCGCGGCCGACCCCGACTGGGACGGCCGCCTGGCCCTGGTGCATGTGACCGACGCCAACGAGACCGCGGTGCAGGTGCGCTTTTTGGTGAGCGCGGCCAATTCGGCGCGCGCCTGGGAACTGCGCTGCCGCATTCGCGAAGGCATGATCGCCTATATGCAGCGCGTCCAGCCCGGGCATTTGCCGCGTCGACGCGTGCAGTGGCATGAGCTTGCTCAAACCGGTTCGTCACCGCCCCCATTCTGATTTTTTTCCCGAGAAAGGCTACGAGATGAGCGCATGGCTATCCCTTCCCTTTTTGAATAACCCTTTGCAGAGCTGGCTGCTGGCGCTGGGCTGGCTGCTGTTGGCCGTGGTGCTGGTCTCCGTGCTCAAGCCGATTCTGCTGGCGTGGATCAGCGCCCTGGCCTCGCACACCCGCAATCATTGGGACGACGCGCTGGTCAACGCGGTGCAGGGCACGCGCCTGCCGCTGGCCGCGCTAATCGGCCTCTACCCGGCGGTGCAAAGCCTCAGCCTGCCGGAGGCGGTGAGCAAATGGGCGTTGGGGCTGGCGGCCGTGGCGCTGTTTCTGCAGATCGGGCTGTGGATATCGCGCTTTCTCGATTTCTGGATTCGCGTCTCGCGCGAGCGCGCCATTTCTCACGACCCCGAAACCGCCACCGGCCTGGCTGCGATGAGTTTCATCGCCCGGCTGCTGCTGTGGTCGCTGGTCTTTTTGCTACTGCTCAACAACCTCGGCTTCAACGTCACCACCTTGCTGGCCGGTCTGGGCGTGGGCGGCATTGCGGTGGGCCTGGCCTTGCAGAACATTCTGGGCGACCTGTTCTCCAGTCTGTCCATCGTGCTCGACAAGCCCTTCCAGATCGGGCACTTCGTCGTCGTGGACAACTTCTCCGGCACGGTCGAGAATATCGGCCTGAAGACTACCCGCATCCGTTCCATCAGCGGCGAGATCGTGGTGTTCTCCAACACCGATCTCACCAAGGCCCGGCTGCGCAACTACAAGTTCATGCAGGAGCGGCGCATCGTCTTCGCCTTCGGCGTGACCTACGACACATCGGCAGAAACCCTGGAGCAGATTCCAGCAGTGGTTAAAACCATCGTCGATCAGCAGCCCAACGCCCGCTTCGACCGCGCGCATTTCAAGGATTTCGGCGATTCCAGACTGAACTTTGAAGTGGTGTACTGGATGAAAACCTCCGACTACACCGCCTATATGGATACCCAGCAGGCGATCAACCTCGGTCTGGTGCGTGAATGCGAGCGCATCGGCGCGGAGTTTGCCTTTCCCACGCGCACGGTGCAGTTGCAATGGAGCGGGGCATTGCCTGTCGCATTGCAGGAACGGGTCGCCGCCGCGCCCTAAAATCCCCCCGAAACGTCCGGGCGCAACGGCAGCGCATTGGGCACATCGTGGAGACAAGCATGCGCATTCTGATTGCCGAAGATGACCGGGTCTTGGCCGACGGCCTGTTGCGCTCTCTGCGCGCTCTGGGTTATGCGGTTGATCAGGTGGCCGACGGCAACAGCGCCGACGCCGCGCTGCAGTCCAGCGAATTCGATCTGCTGATTCTCGACCTGGGGCTGCCGCGGCTGTCGGGCTTCGAGGTGTTGCGCAAGCTGCGCGCACGCGGCGCCACCGTGCCGGTGCTCATTCTCACCGCTGCAGACAGCGTGGAAGACAAGGTGCGCGGCCTCGATCTCGGCGCCGACGATTACATGGCCAAACCCTTCGCGCTGCAGGAGCTCGAAGCCCGGGTGCGAGCCCTGTCGCGCCGGGGCATGGGCGGCGCCAGCGCCGTGATCCAGCACGGCCCGCTGCACTACGACATCACCGGCCGTGTGGTCACGCTCGACGGCCATGTGGTGGAACTCTCGGCGCGTGAACTCACCCTGCTCGAAGTGCTGCTGCAGCGCGCCGGGCGGCTGGTGAGCAAGGACCAGCTCGTCGAGCATCTGTGCGTTTGGGGTGAGGAGGTGAGCACCAACGCCATCGAGGTGTATGTGCACCGACTGCGCAAGAAGATCGAAGTCGGCCCGGTGCGCATCGCCACGGTGCGCGGTCTGGGCTACTGTCTGGAGAAAATCGCCCGGTTGCCGCGCCTTCGGCCGAGTCGGCCGCGCCTCCTCGTGCCGATGCCTGAAATCTCGCCCTCCGGCGAGCCGACCGAAGGGGCGGCGGGGCGCAAACGTCGGCATCATCCACGCTCGCTGTTTGGCGAAATTCTCGACTGGATGCTCGCGCCCATGCTGTTGCTGTGGCCGCTGTCCATCGGCATCACTTATCTGGTGGCGCAGGCCATTTCCGCCAAACCTTACGACGCGGCGCTGGAGCACACCCTGCTGCAACTTGCCGCGCAGGTGCAGACCGAAGGCGCGCAGGGCGCGGCGCAGTCGGCCCTGTGGCAGCAGACGCTGCGACAGCCGCCAGTGGGCGGCATTCTCGGCTACCAGGTGCGCAGCAAGACCGGTGCGCTGCTGGCGGGTGAGGCGAGCCTGCCCGCCCCGGCGAGCTTGCCGCCCACGCAGGCGAGTGCTCCTCTGACAGTGATCTGGCGGGACAGCGAGATCGGCGCGCACAGCGCACGACTGGCCGGGGTGTGGGTCTGGCCGAGGGTGCAGCACGGGGCCAGCGCGACCGGCCCCGTGCTGGTGCAGGTGGCGCAGAGCACGGAGGCGCGCACCCGGCTGGCGCGCGACATCGTGCAGGGCGTCATACTCCCGCAATTCGTCGTGGTGCCGATTTTCATCTTGCTGGTGTGGTTCGGGCTGGGGCAGGGCATAGCGCCGCTCAACGAATTGCAGGCGCGCATCCGTCGCCGCCGTGCCGACGACATCAGCCCGATCGACGAACAGGAGGCGCCGGAAGAAATCGCGCCGCTGGTCGATTCGATCAACAGTCTGTTCGCCCGCTTGCAACAGTCGCTGCAGACGCAAAAGCGCTTCATCGCCGATGCCGCGCATCAGATCAAGACCCCGCTGGCCGGTCTGCGCATGCAGGCCGAGCTGGCGCAGCGCGAAACCGACCCGGCCGATCTGCGCGCCAGTCTGCGGCAGATCGGCCGCAGCGTGGAGCGCACCACCCGGCTGGTCAATCAGTTGCTGGCGCTCACCCGCGCGGAAAATCAAGGCGGTGCGGCGCGCGCCGTGTTCGAGACCATCGACCTGCGCCAGCCCGCCGCAGAAGCCATGCAGGAACTGGCCATGCTGGCGCTCGACAAGCAACTGGAACTGGAGTTCGACAGCCCCCCGCTGCCGCTGCCGGTGCGCGGCAACGCCTTGTTGTTGCAGGAGCTCATCAAGAATCTGCTGCACAACGCGATCACTTACACCCCGCCCGGAGGCAGCGTGACCCTGAGGCTGCGCAGCGCGACGGCTGATGAGGCGCGCAGCGCGCCCGTGGTGCAGCTTCAGGTGGATGACAGCGGGCCCGGCATTCCCGAAGCGGAACGTGCGCTGGTGTTCGAGCCGTTCTATCGCATTCTGGACAACGGCAGCGAGGGCAGCGGGCTGGGGCTGGCCATCGTGCGCGAAATCGCCCGCCAGCATGATGCCGAGATCACGCTGAGCGATTTGCTGCAGGGCGCGTCCGCTCAGGGCTTAAGGGTGCAGGTGCAGTTCGGGCGGGTGAAGTAAGGCGGTGTTTCACGCGCGTCGCACCCGACCCCATCATTCGCCATCTTCGCCGCACTGTTTTTTCAGATCGCCCAACTGGCCGTAGGTGATGGGTTTGCCGCTGGCGGCCAGCGCCTTGAGGCCATCGGCCATGCATGGGCTGTCATTGGCCATTTGAAGCTGGGGCGCATCCACCGGCTCGTTCACCAAGCGGCCACGCAGCAGGCTGAAAATGCCCACCAGCACCACGATGCCCAGCAGGATGCCCAGCAGCCCGCTGAGCTGCACATTCATGCCCTTTTTTTTCCGCGGGGGCGCAGGGGGCGGAGCGTCTGGGGTGTCGGACATGGATCAGCGCAGGGCGGGGTTGAGGGTGTAGGTGCCGGTGAGGCTGGCCTGGGCCAGCACATGCCCGGCGAGGGCCGCACGCAGTTGCGCGCCGTTGAACGCGCCGTCCACCGGGCAGCGCGCCAAATCGAGCGCGTAAAGCGTGAAGATGTAGTGGTGCAGCAGGCTGTCGTTCCAGGGCGGGCAGGGGCCGTCGTAACCGAAATACTGACCGGCCATGTCCTGATCTCCGGCGAACCAGGCGGTGTAGTCGTTCACGCCCTGACGCATGCCGCCCGAGCACTCGGGGCCTGGTTTGCCGCGCGGGGTGACTTCATGGCTGAATTCTTTTTCAGCGATATGGCTGCGCGAGATCGGAATGTCCACCAGCAGCCAGTGATAGAAGTCCACCCGGGGCAGGTCGGCGGGTACGGTGTGGCCGTCGAGGTTGACGTCGTCGGCGCGGCTGGGTACGTCGGGGTCGTGGCAGACCAGCACCAGACTTTGCGCGCCCTGCGGTACGTCCGACCAGGCCAGCGGCGGGTTGAAGTTCTGCGACAGCGCCACATGGCCGACCGCCGACGGCTTGCAATACGCATATTGCGGCGGAATCGGCTGACCATCGGCAAAGGCGGGGCTGGTGAGTTGCATGAGAGTCTCCGGGGCGGTGCGTGGTGACGAGGGCGGGCGGGTTTCAGTGCGGATGCGAGGGGGCGCCAGGCGTGCAGACCTGATGGCTGATGGTTCCCGTAGCCTGCAGCTGCGCATTTTCCTCCTGCAGGCTTTCCTGTGCGGAGGTCAGCATTTCAATGGTTACGGTCATGCCAGGATAAGCCTCGATCAGCGCTTTTTCCACGGCGTAACGGCAGTCTGCCGCGCGCTGAAGCGACCACCCGCCCGGCATGTGCAGGTGCATGGAGGCGAAGCGCCGGGTGCCGGCCACGCGGGTGCGCACATGGTCGAAGCGCAGGTCGTTGGAGCGAAAGCGGTCGAGCACGGCCTGCAAACCCGCGAGGTCGGCGTCGTCCATCGATTTGTCCATCAGCCCATCGACCGAGCGCTTCACCAGCGAAAACGCTTCGCGCAAAATGTGCAGCGCCACCACGATGCCGATCACCGGGTCGAGCCAGAGCCAGCCAGTGAGCGGCACCAGCATCACGGCGACGATCACGCCCACGGAAGTCCAGACATCGGTGAGCAGGTGCCTGGCATCGGCTTCGATGACGATCGAACGCAGGCGCCGCGCGCCGCGCAACATCCACAGCGCGACACCGAGGTTGATTACCGTGGCCGCGGCCGAGATCGCCGCGCCCAGCGGCACGTCGCTGATGGGCTGCGGATGGGTGAGGCGCTTGGCGGCCTCGATCAGAATGAGCGCCGCGGCCACGCCGATGAGCAGGCCCTCGACGCCGCTGGAGAAATACTCCGCCTTGGTATGACCGTAAGGATGGTCTGCGTCGGGCGGCGCCTCGGCGATGCGCACGATGAACAAGGCGAATGCGGCGGCGGCGACGTTGACGATGGACTCCATCGCGTCCGACAAAAAACCTACCGAGCCCGTGACCTTCCAGGCCAGCAGCTTGAGGCTGATGACGATGATGGCGGCGAGCAGCGAGGCGCGGAGATAGGTTCTGGCTTGCATGCCGTTATTGTGCATGGCTTGCGTGAATGAGGCTGATCCGGGCGGAATCGCAGAGCGATCAACCGGCGGCTGAAATGCCCGGATACTTCTGTATAAAGTCGATGACGCTCGCGTGATCGAAATTTCACGCGTCTCTCGTTAGACTAGTCGGCTGTTTTTGCTGCCAATTTCACAGCGCGTCACCCTCCGACTCAAGCCGCCTCAATCGTCCTGCCTGATCCATGGCCTTCAATTTCCGTCCACTGGCGCTGCCGCTGCCCAACCGCCGCGATCTGATCGCGCTGCCGCTGGTCATCGGCATGCTGCTCATCATCGGTCACGCCAGTCGGCAGATGGCAGTACCGTTCCATCTGGGCGAGACCGTGGCGTTATCGCTCAAACCCGCGGATCTGCCCGAGTACGCGCTCTACACCGTGCTGCGCATGTTGGCCGCGCTGGTCGCCAGTACCGTGTTCACCCTGATCTACGCTTGGATCGCGGCCAACAATCGCTACGCCGAAAAAATCATGGTGCCGCTGCTCGACGTGCTGCAGTCGGTGCCTATTCTGGGCTATCTGTCGATCACCGTGACCGGCTTCATCGCCCTGTTTCCGGGCAGCATGCTGGGGCTGCAATTCGCGGTGATTTTTGCGGTGTTCACCTCGCAGGCGTGGAACATGACTTTCAGCCTGTACCAGTCGCTCAAGACCGTGCCGCGCGACCTCACCGAGGCCGCCACGCTTTACCGCCTCAACGCCTGGCAGCGCTTCTGGAAGCTTGAGCTCCCCTACGCCGCCCCCGGCTTGCTGTGGAACGCGATGATGTCCATGTCTGGCGGCTGGTTCTTCGTCGTCGCTGCCGAGGCGCTCACCGTGGCCGGGCAGCAGGTGTCGGTGCCGGGTATCGGCTCGTATATCGCAGCGGCAATCGCGGCCAAGAATCTGGGCGCCATCGGTTGGGCGATTCTGGCAATGGCTTTAGTGATTCTGTCTTACGACTTTCTGCTGTTTCGCCCCATCGTCGCCTGGGCCGACAAGTTCCGTCTGGACAACACCGTTAGCGTGGACGCGCCGCGTTCGGTGATGCTCGACTTTCTGCGCCGCACCCGTCTCACTCAGCGCCTGGCCCGGCTGCCCGCCGTGCTGTGGGAGATGAGCGTGCGCCTGTTGCCCGCGGTGCCGCTGCACAAATCGCCGCAACGCGCGCCTTCCGTTTGGGGCGACCGGGTGTTTGTCGTCAGCATGGTGCTGTTCACTCTCGGCCTGATCGTGGCGTTGTTTCTGGTGCTGCCGCGAGATTTCGGCTGGCTGCAGGTCGGTCATGTGATGTTGCTGGGCGCGTTCACCGCGCTCAAGGTGTTCGTGCTGGTGGCGATTTCGGCGCTGATCTGGGTGCCGGTGGGCATCTGGGTCGGTCTGCGTCCGCGCTGGGCGGCCGTGGCGCAGCCGGTGGCGCAATTTCTCGCTGCCTTCCCCGCCAATCTGCTGTTCCCGCTGGTGGTGGTGGCCATCGTGCACTGGCATCTCAATGTCAACGTGTTCACCGCGCCGCTGATGATTCTGGGCAGCCAGTGGTACGTCCTGTTTTCGGTCATCGGCGCGGCCTCTGCCCTGCCCAGCGACTTGCGCGAGGCCGGCCGTAATCTGGGTTTGCGCGGCTGGCTGTTGTGGCGCAAGCTCTATCTGCCTGCCGTGTTTCCGGGATTCGTGACCGGGGCGCTCACCGCCTCGGGCGGCGCGTGGAACGCCAGCATCGTGGCCGAAGTGGTGAGCTGGGGCAGTCACACCCTGGTCGCCACCGGGCTGGGCGCCTACATCACCGAAGCCACCCAGCAGGGGCAGACGCTGAAGGTGGGTCTTGGCGTGGGCGTGATGGCGCTGTACGTCATCGCCATCAACCGTCTGGTCTGGCACCGCCTCTACAAAATTGCCGCCACGCGGGTGCGGCTCGATTGATTGCCGCCTGATATGAAATCCCCCTTGACTTGCTGCGCGCGTTTCCCCCGAGGGGGCCTCGGTTCCTTTGGAACGGCCGTGCGCAACTGAAGGACCCAGCATGAATGCCATGAACTCCACCGAACTGCCCAGCGTACCTGACGCCGCGTCTTCCACACCCATTTTCCATCTGGCGAATGTGCGCAAGTCGTATCGCACCCCCGAGGGCAGCGAACTCGTCATTCTCGACGGCGTCGATCTCGATTTGCGCGACGGCGAAATTCTGGTGTTGCTGGGGCGCTCCGGTTCGGGCAAGTCCACCTTGCTGCGCACCCTGGCCGGGCTGGTTTCCGCCACCAGCGGCACGACGCTGCATCGTGGCAAGCCGATCGACGGGCCGGTGCCGGGGCTGGCGATGGTGTTTCAGAGCTTTGCGCTGTTTCCCTGGCTGACGGTGCTACAGAACGTGGAACTGGGGCTGGAGGCGCTCAAGGTGCCGCCGGCAGAACGCCGCGCCCGCGCCCTGGCCGCCATCGACCTCATCGGTCTGGACGGTTTCGAATCCGCCTATCCGCGCGAGCTGTCGGGCGGTATGCGCCAGCGCGTGGGCTTCGCCCGCGCCCTGGTCATCAACCCTGACGTGCTGCTGATGGACGAGCCGTTCTCCGCGCTCGATGTGCTCACCGCCGAGACCCTGCGCACCGACCTGCTTGATCTGTGGGCGGAGCGCAAGATTCCCACCCGCGGCATTCTGCTGGTGTCGCACAACATCGAAGAAGCCGTGCTCATGGCCGACCGCATCGTCATCCTCGGATCGAATCCCGGGCGGGTGATCAGCGAAATGCACATCGACCTGCCGCACCCGCGCGAGCGCGAATCGCAGCAGTTCCGCGATCTGGTCGAGGGCATTTACGGCGCCATGACCGCCCGCCCGACCGGGCGTGACGCGGTGCGCAAACAGGCGCCGGGCATCGGCCTGCGGCTGCCATCGCTCTCGGTCAATGCCCTGGCCGGCCTGCTCGAAGAACTCGACGCGCTGGAAAAGAGCAATGCCAACACCCGCATCAGCCTGCCCGAGCTGGCCGAGGACATGCACTTTTCGGTGGATGACCTGTTTCCGCTGATCGAAGGCGTGGAATTGCTCGGCTTCGCCCAGGTGGAAGATGGCGACATCATGCTGCTGCCCGCCGGACGCACCTTTGTCGATGGCAGTTTGCAGGAGCGCAAGCAGGTTTTCGCCCGCCACTTGATCGAGCGCGTGCCGCTGGTGGCGCGCATCCGCACGGTGCTCGACGAGCGTTTCAACCACCGCGCGCCCGACTCTCGCTTTCTCACCGAACTGGAAGATCACCTCAGCGAAGACGAAGCCCGCCGCGTGCTCGACACCGCCATCGACTGGGGCCGCTACGCCGAGATTTACGCCTACGACGACAACGCCGAAGTCTTCAGCCTCGACAACCCCGAGGCCGATCTGGAATGAGGCGAGGCGAAAAAAACGGCGAACCGAAGTTCGCCGTCTGAGACGGAAATGCCGATACGCCGCTGCGTAAGCCGCGACGGCGTACGGCAATAGTCAGGGCTTGCTGACAGCGTCCTTGGCCTTGTCGGCAGCATCAGACACAGCGCCCGACACCGCAGCGGCGCCTTGCGCGGCGCTGGCCGCGTGATTGACCATGCCACCGGCGGCGCTGGCTGCGGCGATCAGGGCAAGTTTGAATTTCATAGAGACTGCCAGTCCAGTCTGTTTGCTTAATAGGCTGCTGAAATACTCTACGCACACTCGCAACGGTTCCCTCCAAATTTGAATTTTTCAGCATCCTTGCTTCAAATCCTGATTCGCGGGCATCAAACTGCCGGCTGGAGGCGCGCATCGAAGCATTGGAATTGTGACCTGTGACCAAAGCTCTTGAAACCCGCCTGCAACGGCTTGAGCCGCGCATCAAACCCGACGACTACCGCGACCTCATCGACCCGATTGTGGTCAGCGGCAAGTCACCAGGCGAAGACGACGACGCGTTCATCCTGGAGGTCAACGGCCCGCTTGGCCGCTTCGTAGGTTTTGCCCGAACTAAAGCTGTACTTCTCGGCGGCAAGGTCGCTGGAATCTCCGGCTACTAGGCCCGGAAATTTTCCGGGTCTGTCCTGACACGCCGGATGCCATGCCACACTGACAGCTTTTCTTCAATCGCGCAAGCAATGGCGCCTTCTGTCCGCCTTTGAAATAGGGGATTAGTTCTATGAGCTGGCGGAAGCGGTGAGCGCCGAACCGACGTTCACCGCAGTTCGCATCAATCCACTTTCACCTAGACAGATCAAGCACTTGCAGCTTTCCTAGTTCGCAACAGTTCGCAGCAGTATCCTACAATCCGCGTCAACGGGTAAGACTGCCGGTAAGACTGGAAAGACCAAGAGGGCGAACATGGCGACAACATTGCATCAACTCACGGCACGCAAGGCGGAGACTGCGCCACCGGGTTTTCATAGCGACGGAGGCAACCTCTACCTGCGTGTCAGAGATTCGAACTCACGCGCCTGGGTGTTCAGGTACAAGACCGCAGGCAAGGTGCGTGAGATCGGGCTGGGGCCGCTGCACACCCGCAGTCTTGCCGAAGCCCGGCAAGTGGCAGATGCCATGCGCAAGGCCGTTGCCGCTGGCGCTGATCCCGCCGATGTGATCCGGGTGCAAGAGCCGCAGGAACTCGGCAAGACATTCCAGCAATGCGCCGTGGAACTGATCGAGGCCAAGCGCCCCGGCTGGAAAAACGCCAAGCACGCGCAGCAATGGGAAAACACCCTCAAGGACTACGCCTTCCCCGTCATAGGCGACAAGCCGCCTGCTGACGTGTCCCTTGCCGATGTGAAAGCGATCCTGCTGCCCTTGTGGGCCACCAAGACCGAGACGGCAACCCGCCTGCGCCAGCGCATCGAAGCCGTGCTCGACTACGCCGCCGTACATGACTTGTGCGACGGCACGCGCAACCCGGCAAGGTGGAAAGGCGTGCTCGACAAGGTGCTACCTGCGCCGCGCAAGGTGACAGCGCGAGAACACCACGCCGCCGCCGAATATGCCGACGTGCCCCGCATCATGGCCGCGCTGGCCAGCAAGTCGCATATCTCGGCCATAAACCTGCGGTTCACCATCCTGACCGGCGCCCGATCTGGTGAGGCACGCGGTGCGCTGTGGGATGAGATCGACCTGGACACGGCAACATGGACGATTCCCGCCCGCCGCATGAAAGCTGCACGCCCGCACCGCGTGCCGTTGTCAGCGCCAGCAATCGAGATCATCAAGACGATGCAAGCCCTGCGCAGGCCGGGTGTTGATCTGGTGTTTCCCGGTGGACGCGACGGGCTTCTGTCTGACGTTGCCGTCAACAAGACCCTGCACAGCATCGCGCCGGATGTGACCGTTCACGGGTTCCGTAGTGCATTCCGCGTCTGGTGCGAGGAGCAGACCAGCTATCCCCGCAGCGTGACCGAGGCGGCATTGGCGCACGTCAACGCCGACAAGACGGAAGCCGCCTATCAACGCTCTGATCTATTCGAGCGCCGCCGAGAATTGATGCGCGCCTGGGCCGACTTCGCCACCGGGCAAGGACGGGTTATTCAACTGGTGAGCGCGGCATAATCGTTTTGCCTGGCCTAGGTGCTGCCTGATCCGCAGTGCTGAAAACCTGATCCCTTCTCAGGCTGGCCCGGGCATCCCCATGAAGGCGACATGCGAAAGGGCATGTATGAGCGTCAACAAGAGTGCCCCGTTTGACACGAAAGGCGAAGCCGCAAAGCGCGCGCAGGATTTTTCTTCCTTTCTGGAGGTAAGACATTTACTGAATCAGACCGATGCGCGCCTCTCTGGATGTGCGCATGCAGCCAACCTCATCGAAAAAATTGGCATCTACGGATGGGATCGTTTTGGGCGATTCTGCAAGGCAAGCGAGGCAGAGACCGGAATGATTCTTGATGTCCTAGCCAAATACCACGCCGCTTGGTTTGAGCTTCGGCAGGCAGCGTTAGCCGTCGAACGTTATGAGAGGATGCTTATGGAGCAGGCTAAGGCGTTAGTAGCGGCAGATGGAGACAGGCTGTCCATTTGGCAAATTCTCCGAACTGCAAAAAAACTCGATAAAGCGTTTGATGTTCTTAGGAGTGGTAATGGAAGCTACCTCAAGGCCGCGCCGCATGTTGATCTGACCAGACCTCTGATCGGATGGGGATGGTTAGAAGATCAATTGCCTGACATCGAACCTGGAGTGCAGCAGCTAGAAGCAAATCAACCACCTGAGCCATGCCTTGACCTGGAATCAAGGGATAGCCAGATCGTGGACTTCATCATTACATGTAAGGGAAAGCGCCAGAAGGACTACATCAAGCGCGCGGCCGCTCAATTCAGTCTCGCTAATTCGACAATTCGAAAAATCTGGAGCGAAGGGAAGCCGCCAGACTATTGGCCCACGCCAAAGCGCCCAAGACCGTAACTCGCCACCAAGTCGCTACAGACGCGCTATCCCGCGCAAGCCGCGCCATTGCTTGATTTTCGATAGCGAGTTGCGAGCTACCGACTAGCGCGCTCAGAGTTCGCCGCATGTTCACCCCTAACCAAGGACATGCGATGCAAAGCCCTGAGATTCAAACCCCTGCGAAAACCAAGCCGCGCCGTGTTGCGCCAGCGACGGCGGATATTCACCCCGCCGCCCTGCTGCGAATCAGTCAGATTATCGGCACGCCGAAAACACCGGCGCTGCTGAATATCGGGAGGACGCACTTCTACCGGCTTGTCAAAGAGGGCAAATTCCCGAAGCCGACGAAGTTAGGCCACATGAGCGTGTGGAAAGCTTCGGACGCGCTGCAAGCTATCGCCAAGCTGACGGAGGCCAAATAATGCGCCGCCGCCTGTATCGCCTGGTGCTGGACATCGCGCCGCTGGTACTCGCTGCGCTGATCGTGCTCGACGTGCTGCTGGTGCTGGGGGTGCGCCCATGAATGCCGTCACTGGCCTTCTGGACGCCCTGCGCGCTGCTGGCATCAACCCGATTGATCCTGGCGAGATCGTGGCAGACGGCACGCTTCGCCGCTTTCGAGCCGATGGCGACAAGCCCGGCACGCGTAACTGCTGGGCAGTGCTGCACCACGACCACGGAGCTGCTGGAAGCTGGAAGTCTGGCGTCACCTGCACCTGGAGCGAGAAGGCCACCGCACGCATGACGCGCGCCGAGAAAGACGCCTTTCACGCAGCCATGCGCCAAGCCAAAGCCGAAGCGCAGCGCCAGCGAGAAGCCGAGCAGCACGCAGCCGCAGAGCGTGCTGCAATGCTCTGGGCAAAGGCGACACCAGCCAAGGCGGAGCATCCTTACCTGGTGCGCAAGTGCATCCCACCCGGCAATGCTCGACAAGCCGGTGATCTGCTGGTGCTCAAGATCGAGGACGCTGACGGCAACACCCGCAGCCTGCAATACATCGGGCCGGACGGGAGCAAGAGGATGTTGAGCGACGGAGCGAAGAAGTCGCACTTCATCCTTGTGGCCGGTGCGCTGCCTGCTGATCTGATCGTGATAGCCGAGGGCTTCGCCACCGCTGCAACTGTGGCGACGCAGTTCCCCGGCGCTTGCACTGTGGCCGCAATCGACGCGGGCAACCTGGAGCCTGTTGCTCTGGCAATCCGCTCCCGATACCCCGCCGCTGAAATCGTCATTGCAGCCGACGACGACAGGCTCACGCCCGGCAACCCTGGCATGACGAAGGCCCGCGCTGCTGCTGGCGCTGTTCACGGCAAGCTGGTGAGGCCAGTCTGGCCTGCTGGTGTCCCGATTGAGGCCAGCGACTTCAACGACCTGCACTGCTACATGCTGGAGGTGTCTCATGTCTGACCTGGCGCTCGAAATCGAAGATTTTTCAGAGGTTGCTACTGAAACCGGGGTTGCAAAGGTTTCAGGGGTGCAGGCCAATAGCGGCGCGGTTTCCAGTGAAACCCCGGCTGAAACCCGTGGGGTTGCAGAGGTTGCAAACACCGGATACCCGGCAGACAGCGAACGCCCATGCTGGCGCGTGCTCGACGACTGGCAAGAAGTTGAAGGCCGCAAGCTGCGCCCCGGTGTCTGGCGCTTCGGCATGACCGCACCGAAGAAAGACTCCCTGCCGCAGCCCGTCGATACCTGGGTGAGCAGCCCGGTTCACATTACTGCCGTGACCGCAGACACCCACGGCGGCAACTTTGGCCGACTGCTGCGCTTCAAAACGACGCTGGGCAACTGGCGCACCTGGGCCATGCCGCAGGCCATGCTGCGAGGCAGTGGCGACGATCTACGCGGGGAATTGCTGAGCATGGGGGTGGAAATCTCTCCCAGAAATCGCGCAACCTTTGGCGACTACCTTCAACAACCCGCGCCAAAGAAGCGCGTCACCTGCGCGCTGGAAGTCGGCTGGGCTGGCAAGGTGTTCGTGCTGCCGGATGCAACCATTGGCCCCGGCGCGGCAAGCGTGATTTTTCAGTCTGGCGAAGGCGGCACAGCCGAATACGCCACTGGCGGCACGCTCAAGGCTTGGATCAGCGACGTTGCAAGTCCAGCGCGGAACAACCCCATGTTGATGCTCGCCTTGTCTGTGGCGTTCACCGGGCCGCTGCTGGCGAAGTGCAACGCTGAGGGTGGAGGCGTTCACCTGGTCGGAGATAGCTCGACGGGCAAGACCACGGCGGCAGAGGCGGCGCGCTCGGTCTGGGGGCCAGACCGATACAAACGCACCTGGAAGGCCACCGCAAACGGGCTAGAGGGGGCTGGGACGCTGTTCAATGACAACCTTCTGGTGCTCGACGAAATCAGCGAGGCTGACCCGCGCGACGTGGGCATGATTGCCTACATGCTGGGCAACGGCACCGGCAAACAAAGGGCCAGTCGCACGGGATCGGCGCGCCCCGTCACCCGCTGGCGCTGCATCGTGCTTTCAACGGGTGAACGCACCCTTGCCACATCCATGCTGGAGGCGGGCCAGCGCGCCAAATCCGGGCAAGCTGTGCGACTGCTCGACGTGCCTGTGCAGCGCCAGCATGGGGCCTGGGATGATCTGCATGGCCTGCCCGATGGCCGCGCCTTCTCTGATGCGATCAAGACGGCGGCATCGCAACACTACGGACATGCTGGGCGGCAATTCCTGGAGCGATTGACGCGCGACCCGCAAGACTTCGGCGCGGCACTCGACGGCTTCAAAAGCCTGCCGGAATTCTCGCCAGACGGCGGAGAGGGACAAGACAAGCGTGCTGCGGCGCGGTTCGCCATGATTGCGATGGCTGGCGAACTGGCGACGGAGTACGGGCTGACCGGCTGGGGTGAAGGCGAAGCGACGCAGGCCGCCGCCATTGCGTTCACGCTGTGGAGATCGGCACGCGGACACGGCAACGGGGAGCGCAGGCAGATTATCGAGCAGCTTGCAGCGTTCGTTTCCCGTCATGGCGATGCTCGGTTCAGCGATGTTGCAGCAAGTCACGACATCGCTGTGCGTGACCGGGCCGGATGGTGGAAAGACGAAGGCAACGGCAGGAGCTACCTGTTCACCGCCGACGGGATGCGCGAGGCGCTCAAGGGCTTCGACTTCAAAGCCGCGCTCGACAGCCTGGAAGCGCAAAGCGTCATCCCTGCCGCTGGCGCTGACGGCAAGCGCACGCGGTTTCACCGCATCAACGGGCGGCCCCTGCGCCTCTACCCCGTTGACGGTTCAAAACTGGAGGGCTGAGACATGTCGCTTCTCGCCATTGCCCAGCGGATCAAGGCGCGATCTGCAACCCCTGAAACCCCTGAAAAAATCGTGGGGTTGCAGCCGGAACCCGCGTCATTGCTTGCTTGCACCCTTGCAACCCCTGAAACCCCGGTTTCCGTTGATACCCGCAGCGAATCAGCAAACGACCCCCGCATTGATGATGCGCCGCTTACCGGCCTGCTGGCGCAGCACGGCGGTTTTCCCGGTATCGACTGGCACGGGCTGGCGCTGATCGACGCCGAGAAATCCTCCCTGTGGATCGTTCAACGCCCGGACGGACGGCTGACCACTCTTGCCACAGTGGAGCCGATCCCGAAGCCGCGCAGCTACCGGAATGCCTGGCCTGCCCGGTTCACCAGCCCTGAGCCGATGGAGGACGCAGCGCCAGCCGCAGCACAGGCTGCGCAAACCGCTATCGAGAAAGCCCGGCAAAGCTGCTGGGACTGCCGACACCTGGACACCCACCCGCGCCCGACCTGCGCGCTCAGGCATCCCGTCGCGTGGAGATTGCGCCATGCGTCAACCGGACGGCAGACACCCAGCCAGACAGATCAACTTGATTGCGGAGACCACACAGCATGAAAGTAGAACAAGCCGCTGCCCACCTGCAAGCCTTGCATGATCGTGGCGAACCCATGCGCTGCATGGGCTGTGACCGCCTGCGCCGTTGGTCGCAGGATGGCCTGCAAATTCTGATGTTCACGCCGAGTAACCCAGCCGCTGGGCGCATCGCCTACTGCGCCTGCCGGGAATGCCTGACCGACCCAGCCAAGCGTGCAAGGCTATTCCGCTGGGCTGAAACAATGAGCCGCGCCAAGATGGAGGATGCGCGATGACCGCGAAACGCAAAACGCCTGCAATCAGCGCCAGCACTTGCGAGGTGCTCGACCCTATCCCCCGGCAAAAAGTGCGACTTCATACCGTTGACGACTTGCGCCTGGAGATGGGCCGCGTCTACAACGACATGCGCAGCGGACGGCTGGAATCGGCAGAAGGGACGAAGCTGGCTTACGTTCTCGGCCAAATGGTGAAGGTGTTCGAGCTTGCTGTGATCGAAAAGCGCATCGAAGCACTGGAGATGATCCATGAGCAAAAATCTTGAGACCCGCCTGCAACGGCTGGAGCGCATCGCTCGACCGCGCTCTGCTGGCGCTGTGGACGTGCTGATCTTCGGTGTCGGACGCAATGACGCCGGGGACTGGGTGGAGGATGCGCAGCCGAGCATCGTGCTACGCATCCCCGCAGCTAAGGAGGCACGCCATGACGCGCAACCTTGAAAGCCGTCTGCTCAAGCTGGAGCAGCGACGCCAAGTGCCCCGCGACGCACGCGAGGCCAGCGACGCCGAGCTGCTGAGTATTCTGGGCATTGGCGAAGCCGCCTTCGTTCGCATGGCGAACTCGGTAGACGCCAAAGATCAACAGCCGCCGGATGATTGCACCCCGGCAGAGTGCGAGGTGTGGCACTACTTGCGCGACGTGCTGCACTTCGACAAGCTGCCGTTCTAGGTGAGAGCGACCCGCTCCCAATTCCGGAAATTTTTCCGGAATTGATGTCAGCGCCGGATTGCCGGGTTCAATCAAGGTGGAAATTTTTCCACCTCTACCCTGTCATGACGAACGCCATGACGCAGCGCCAGCCTCTCCTGGGCGCGCTCCACAGCTTCGCCGCCTCGTAGGTTTTGCCCGATCTAAAACCGGACTTCTCGGCGGCAAGGTCGCGGGAATCTCCAGCATCAACCATTCCGGAAATTTTTCCGGGATGGTCTGGCATCCTGTTCCCGCCGACACGCCCTTTCAGCCTCTCCTCAATCGCCTTGGCAATGGCCACGCGCACGATCTACGCGACGCTTATCTTGCATTCACTTTTCAGCCCGATCTGACGCGCCGTTTATCGAGCCACTGAGCGTTTTTCAAAATAACCCCATGAACGCCACGATCTGATGCGCCGCTGATCTGTGGATAACTGGCCTATCCCTGCACGCGGGTAAGACTTACGGTAAGACCGAGCAGAGCCAGAAAAGAAAAAATCCAGTGGAATCAAGAGCTTAATTCAGTGTCTTGGCGGAAGCGGTGTCATTCGCAGTATTGTCCGCATCAATCCCGAATCGTTCGGTTTACCTCTGAAAAGTCATAGATTTACAGTGGCGCTTTTCCGCATTCGTCCCTTGTCATCCCCAAAGATTCGGCATAAAGTTTGGGGACGTTTTAGGGGACGATATGGCGACGAAAGCAATCACTGACCTGCAAGTCAAGGCGCTGCTCAAGAAACCCGGAAAGCATCGCATTGCTCCCGGCCTGTATCTACGGGTGCGCGACACGGGCGCAGCATTCTGGGCCTTGATCTACACCATCGACGGCAAGAGCCGAGAGGCTGGCTTAGGCCGATATCCTGGGGTGAGTCTGGCCGAGGCAACCGCTGAGGCAGCACAGAGACGCCTGCTGCTGAAGCGCGACAAGGTTGACCCGCTCGAAGTAAAGAAAATCGAGATTGCCAAGGCTGCCGGGGCCATGACGTTCAAGGCCATCGCCGCCGAGGTGATCGAGGCAAAACGCCCTGGCTGGCGTAATCCCAAGCATGCGCAGCAGTGGGAGAACACCCTTGCAACCTATGCCTTCCCCGTCATGGGCGATCTGGACGTGAGCGCCATTGACACCGAGCATGTGCTGGCCGTGTTGCAGCCGATCTGGACAAACAAGCACGAATCAGCGACCCGGCTGCGCCAGCGCATCGAGGTCGTGCTGGATGCAGCCGCCGCACGCAAGCTGCGCAGTCGTGAAAACCCCGCCCGTTGGAAGGGCCACCTCGACACACTGCTGACGGCCATCAGCAAGCGCGCCCGCGTCAAGCATCACCCGGCCATGCCGTGGGGCGAACTGCCTGCATTCATGGCGGCTCTGCGGGAGAACGGCAGCATGAGCGCGCTAGCCCTGCAATTCACCATCCTCACCGCCTGCCGCACCGGCGAAGTGCTCGGCGCGCAGTGGGCCGAGATCGACCTTGAGCGTGCGATCTGGACAATCCCCGGCGCAAGAATGAAAGCCAAGCGCGAGCATCGCGTGGCGCTGTCTTTGCAAGCCGTCGCTCTGCTGCATGGTCTGCCGAGAATTGAAGGCTGCCCGTGGGTGTTTCCGGGGCGCAAGGTGAATGCCCCCCTGTCACAAATGGCGATGCTGGAACTCATGCGCGGCATGTGTCCGCCCTATGTGCCGCATGGCATGCGCTCGACCTTCCGCGACTGGGTGAGTGATGCAACGAATTTCAGCCCTGAGATTGCCGAGCAGGCGCTTGCGCACACCATCGGCAACCAGACCGAGGCAGCCTATCGCCGGGGCGACTTGCTCGAACGCCGCAGGACGCTGATGCAGGCATGGGCCGACTACGCCACCGGGCAAGGCCATGTCATCAAGCTCGCGAGTGCGGCATAAAGCATTCGGCCAACGTGTCCCTTATCTTGCATTCGCCGAATGACTGCGCGCCAGCCTGCAATTTTGCAAAAGTGCTTGGTATGGGCACTGCAAAAACTGCAAAAAGCCCTTTTTGCAGTTTTTGCAGTTCGCTGCGTGGGCCTTTTCAACAAATTCGCTGCGTGCCCTGCTCACCCTGAGATGCTGAGTTCCGCCGTGGCTAGGTTAGCTCCCGAAAAGCCGTTCCCTCGACGGCCTGCCCCGGCATCCCTTCGAGGCCACTGCAATGAGGATGCAGACATGAGCAAACCAGCGGGCAACTCGTTCGACCAGATGCGGGAGCAACTCGCCCCAGAAAGTAGTGGGGGGTGTGCACTCGCCGCCGCAGCGGTCCCTGCGGTGCCCACGAAGGCCAACCCTCGCAAAGTGAAGAAGCCTACGCGCATCGAGGAGATGATGAACGCGCCAATGAAAACACCGGCCTGGAAGTTCTACCCAGAAGCCAAGCATTCACCAACATACATCATGGGGCTTGTGAATGGCGTTGAGCAATGGATACGTGACGGAGCGCCCGCCGAAGCGCAGGGCCATTACTACGCTAAATGGCTAGTCGGTTTGACGGAGGAATGCAAAAAGGACGGTAGACCGTTCGACCCAACGCTTGCTTTGCTTTGGAGATATCACCCTGATCTGCAAAAGTATGCTGACAAAAAAGGCAAGCGTGGGAAGCGTCATAGTCCGCTAACGCCGCACAAAATCATCAAGAAATACGCCAAAGTCCATCAAAGGGTTCTTGAAGGGAAGATCAAAGCATCCAACCTTGTCGACGGCCTTGCAGGGCGGGAATATGCAGAATACAAATTTCTGCGCGACAATCCTGATGGAAACATGCTAGAACTAACGATCGGATTAAACCCGCAATGGGAGATCGAATAAACGGTAAATGTTTTTCATCGTCCAAACGGTTTCAATTCTCCTGAGAGCGCCGCAATGGTGCGGCGACATTCGTAGGAGTTTGAGCATGGACGATGTGATCCTTCGCCTTCCGCAGGTGAAGCAAATGGTCGGCTTAGGGCGAACACTGATTTACGAGCTGCGCGCCAAAGGGGAATTCCCCGCCCCAGTCAAGCTGGGCAAGCGCTCCGTCGGCTGGCGGAAAAGTGAACTCGCTGCCTGGATTGCAAAACGCAGCAAGGTACGGGGAGACTGACTATGACAACCAATAAAAAAGCCCCGGCGCTTACCGAGGCTCGACAATCTACAAGCTGCCTTCATTTTAGCCGCATTCTTGATGCAGTTACAGTCATTTACTGCATTGGCATGGTCATTGCGCTATTTGCGGGGGTGCTGAAATGAAAAATAGCAGCACGTTCCACATGCCTGAAGGATTCGACTATTACCATGGTTACGTCCGGCACGTCGAATCAGCGGCTTACATCTTCCCCCATCCAGCGCGCATCGCGCACGTCGCTGACTGCATGCGGGAAATCAAGGGCATACTGTTTGACGACTTGCTGGTGTTTCACCAACGCGCCGATGGCCCGTCCGATTTGGTCACGGCACCGGCGAGTTGGCTGACAAACCCTCGCTTCTGGCAAGTCGTCAATCAAAAACTTCCCGATTCGGTTTCACATCGATATGACCTTGTGGCTGCTTACTGGCACGGCTTGATCGTTGACTTTATGCGCAGTGAAGGGGTTACCGAATGAACGCCATCACGACCCCTCTGCCCCAAGAACAAGCCGCGCAATACCTCGCCATCGGCTGGAAACTCTGCACGATCGCCCCTGGTAGCAAATCCCCCAGCTATCGCGGCTGGAACCGCGGAGAAAATGCGATCTCATCCCTCGACCAACTCCCGCCCGGCGCGCAGGGTATCGGCTTGCTGCATGCCTACTCAAGAACCTGCTGCCTGGACATTGACGACCTGCGCAAAGCACAGGCTTATCTGCTCGCGCATGGGGTCAATATGAAGCAGTTACTGACCGCTTCCGGCGGCTGGCTCTACCAAGGCCGCGACACCCGCATCAAGGTGTTGTTCTCCCTTGAGCAGCCTCTTGTCTCGGTCAACCGCCAAGACCTGGGCTTTGAATTGCGCTGCGCCACTGCCGACGGCCTGAGCGTGCAGGACGTGCTGCCGCCCACGGTGCACCCGGAGAGCGGCAAGCCCTACCGCTGGCTCTCACAACCCGGCGAACTGCCTTCACCACTGCCCGAAGCATTGCGGGCTGTGTGGCTTGACCTGCTTCACCAAAGCAACGCGCAGCCCGCCGCCGCGCCTGCCGACACGCTGACCGCTGCCGCCACAGCCATTCACGATGTGCCGACCGTCGAGCAAGTGCGCGCAGACCTTGCTGTACTCGATGCCGACTGCCCCTATGAGCAGTGGCGCAACATCGTGTGGGGTGTGCTGGCGACCGGGCTGCCGCAGGCCGAGGAACTCGCCCGCGAGTGGTCGATGCGTGCGCCGCATCGGTTCAACGAAGCCGCCTTCATCAACCTGGTGAGCAGCTACCAGCCCAAGCCTGGCGGCATCACTTACGGCACGGTGCGCCATCTGGCAATCATCGCCCGCCTGCCCGAGCCGCAGCCCCTGCCTGACGCGCTACATCCCGTGCAGCCATTCGACCCGGCCTTACTGCCTGCCAAGCTGCGCCCCTGGGTGAGCGACATTGCCGAGCGCATGGGCTGCCCGCCCGACTTCGTTGCCATTCCGGCCATGATTGCCCTCGCTGCTGTGCTGGGTCGCAAGCTCGCCATTCGCCCCCAGCGCTACACCGACTGGGCCGAAGTGCCGAATCTGTGGGGCTTGATCGTGGGGCGTCCTGGCGTGCTCAAAAGCCCCGCGCTCAGGCAAGCGCTGGCCCCGCTGCATCGCCTGGCAGCAGAGGCCACTGAGCGGCACGCTGCCGCGCTGGCAGCATGGGAGCAGGCCGAGGCGCAGCGCGAACTGCGCGCCGATGTGGGGCGGAAAAAGGCCCGCCAGACCCTCGATAAAAACGCTGCTGCGGACGTGTCGGCCTTGCTTGCCGAAACCCCGGAAAGTGAACCGCTTTGCAAGCGCTACACGGTGACGAACGCCACGCCCGAAGCGCTGGGCGAACTGCTCAGGCAAAACCCGCAGGGGCTACTCTTGGAGCGTGACGAGATCATGGGCTTTCTGCGTGACCTCGACCGTGAAGATCATGCCGATCATCGCGCCTTCATGCTTGAAACCTGGGCTGGGAATGGTGCATTCACTTTCGACCGCATCGGGCGCGGATTCAATTTGCACATTCCGGCCATGTGCCTGTCAATCATCGGCACGACACAGCCGGGCCGCCTGCGGGCCTATGTTGCCGGTGCGGTGCAAGGTGGCGCAGCCGATGACGGCTTGATGCAGCGCTTTTCTCTGATGGTCTGGCCTGACATGCCGCGTGACTGGCGCGACGTGGACGAGTGGCCGGACAAGCAAGCCAAAGCGCAGGCATGGGAGGTATTCAGGCATCTGGACACCCTCACCCCCGAAGCCGTCGGCGTAACGCAGGACACTGCCCCCGATGGACAGCCTGACGGCTTGCCATACTTGCGCCTTGATGATGACGCGCTTGTCCGGTTCCAGGCATGGCGTACCGATCTGGAGCAGCGCCTACGCAGTGGCGATCTGCACCCAGCCATTGAGAGCCATCTTGGCAAGTATCGCAAGCTGGTGCCCGCGCTGGCGCTGATCCTGCACCTTGCCGAGGGTGATGCCGGGCCGGTCAAGGTGCAGGCCGTGGAACAGTCAATAGCCTGGGCGGGTTATCTCGAAAGCCATGCCCTGCGCTGCTACGGCGCTGGCCTTCGCGCCGAAGTGGAAACAGCCCGCGCCATCCTCAAGCGCATCCAGAAAGGCGACCTGTCCCGCGAGGGTTTCCGCAGCTATGAGGTGTGGCGTCCGAACTGGTCGGGGCTGACTGACCGGGCGCAGGTCACGCAGGCGCTCGACTATCTGGCGGCAATGGACTGGCTGGCCGTGGACACCTTGCCCACGGGTGGACGCGAGGCCACGATCTACAAGCTCAACCCGAAGGCGAATTTGTAGAAAAGGCCCACGCAGCGAACTGCAAAAACTGCAAAAAGCCCTTTTTGCAGTTTTTGCAGTTCCCATACCAAGCACTTTTGCAGAAATCACGCGATGAACGACGCCACCAAAGCCACGCAGGACACACCAAGCAAACTAGTCACGACCAACGCCGAGCAATCCACGCGCGCTGCGCTGGTGACGAGCCCGGCATTCCGGGCCGCTGGCACGATTGCCAAGATCGAGGATGCAGACCCGCCCGCCGTTTACAAGCGATTGCAAGCCCAGGCCGAGGAAGTCAGCCGAGGCGACCTGTCCACCGTGGAGGCCCAGCTACTGGCGCAGATGCAGACTCTCAATAGCGTGTTTCACAAATTCACTGCAAAAGCGCTCGACCTGCCGCTGCATCACGGTGGCGAAACATACATGCGGCTGGCATTGAAAGCACAGATTCAAGCCACGCGAACCGCTGAGGTGTTGGGCAATTTGAAGAATGCGCCCGTTATTCTTGCCAATCAACTGAATATGGCACAGAATCAGCAGGTCAATAATCACCCGGCTGCAAATTCAGAACCAGCACAGGAATCGAAGGAAACAAACCATGCGAGGCGGAAACCGTATCGACTGGACACCCGAGCGTCGCAAACGCCACTCAGAACTCTGGACACCCGAGCGCCGAGCCGCGCAAGCCGAACGCATCCGGCAGATTCAGCCGTGGAAAATCCACGTTCTGCCGAAAACGCCGGAGGCGATTGATCGGCGAAATAAAGGCCCCTATAAACATGGGGCCTATACCAAGGCGGCAAAGGAAGAGCGACGATTTTCCAAGTATATTCTTAGTTATGCTGATTAGTGCGCTATTTATTTTTACATGGATAGGCGTCGTTCAGAGCGAGACTTGCTGCAATAGATGGGGGCATAATCCATACCTTCGGATGACTTCCAAGCCAATTAACAACTATCTGAACATTCTGACCTACCGTGTTACCTGCGGGCGGGCAATAAATTGGGGAGGTTTCGGCAACACCCTCGACGTAACCTTGCCAGAACGAGTAACTCAGATCGTTTATATTTTTTAGTGTGTAATACATGTTTGTTGTCGTCAATTCGTGGGAATCCGCTTGGGCTGATTTATTGACGAAAAAAAAGAAGAAGAAAGTGATACAAAACAAAAAACTTAATTTTTTACTGCCCATTTTCTGTCCCCCTATCGCCCGCCAACGCTGCAGAATGTTCACAAACATATGCACCCTCGCGAGTCCGTCCATACCAGCGCTCGCCCTTATAATGCCAGATTCCGGATTTAAGATTGAGCCAGACCACAATATCCTTTGGGCAGTGCAGGTGCGCCGCCTGTTCGTTTGTGAATAAAGATAAGGCGTCTGCCTGACCTATCATCCAAAAAGCTATAGAAAAATAACTGATCGCGCGCAACGCCAAAAAAGCTAATGAGGTTCTCGGCTTTCTATTTTTTCGCTGGGCCATATGTATATCCCTTACCACGCAGGCAATCTGTTGCTGCCTGCAGCCGCGCGAATTGATTAGGGTCATAAGTGGACGGGGGGACATACCGACCAGGTGTTGTAAAACACTGTACTTGACCTCCGTACCCCGAGCAATTCGTCATTGATGGTGTTTGATAACCATAACCGGCGGGTTGGACAGATACGGGATACATCTGCAACGCTTGGCGCTCACAATCGAGTTTGTCTTGGTAAAACTCCGCTGCGGTGGTGTCGGGCCTAGACCAACCCATAGCGCACCCAGATAGCAGACTCGATGCACAAACAAGCATCAGCACTCGACGCATAGAACCCCCAAGTTTTTGAAAATTGCTCGCGGTTTGGGAGGCGGGTCTATAAATTTTTCCTTCCCCGACCGTCGCCGCTCATTTCCAGAGTTTCCGGTGCAGCGCGCTGACCGTCAAGCGCAGCCGTGGCAGTGTGGCAACTCTGCACGCAGCATCAACAGCGACACACCGGGCGTGCATTAGCGGCAGGCTAGGCAGTAAGTGCAAGATAAGGGGCGCGTAGGCCGTGAAGCGCAGCCAAGCTACCCACTTCGAGCGCAGATACTGGCGCGGCATACATTCCAGCAGGCTCAAATTTTGGGGATGATTCAGGGGATGACTTATGCAAACCCTTGATTTATATACAATTTTGGCGGAAGCGGTGAGATTCGAACTCACGAACGGTTGCCCGTTGCCGGTTTTCAAGACCGGTGCAATCGACCACTCTGCCACGCTTCCTGTTGATCAGCCCTACCGCTGGGCCAAGCCTTACATTCTATCTGGGCGCGACGCGACTTGATCGGGGCAGGAACAGTTCGAGTGCGTTGTTGAGCATGTCGAATCCGAGCGGGGTCGTGCGCAGAACATCGGCATCATCGACCAGCAAACCCTTGCTTTGCGCGGTTTGCAGGGGCTTTTCGATGGCAGAGGGTGGCAGGCCGGTGCGCTGGGCAAAAAGTTCGACGCGCACGCCTTCGCGCAGACGCAGGGCGTTGAGCATGAATTCAAACGGCAAGTCGCTGCGCGATACCTCGACCTCGGTTGCGACGGCAAGGCCTTGCGCGGCCTGCTCCATGTAACGCTGAGGATGGCGCCAGCGGGTCTGACGCACGATGCGATGCGCAAAAGTGAGCTTGGAATGGGCGCCAGCGCCGATGCCGATGTAATCGCCGAATTGCCAGTAATTGAGGTTGTGGCGACAGCGGTGCCCGGGCGCGGCGTAAGCGGACACTTCGTAGCGCTGCAGCCCGGCGGCCTCCGCCAGGTCGGCCACGGCATGCTGCATGTCGGCGGTCAGATCGTCGTCGGGCAGTGGGGGTGGGTGGCGGGCGAAAAGGGTGTTGGGTTCGAGCGTGAGCTGATAGAGCGAGAGGTGCGGCGGCTGGTGCGCCAGCGCCTCGTGAACATCGGCCTTGCAGCCCGGCATGTCTTGCTGAGGCAGGGCGAACATCAGATCGAGATTGAAGCTGGCGAAGTGGCGCGCGGCCTCGGCCACCGCGTCGTGCGCCTGGCGTGCATCATGCACGCGACCCAGCGCGCGCAGGCGGTCATCGTCGAAACTCTGCACGCCGATGGACAGGCGGTTGACGCCCGCCTGTGCGAACGCCGCAAACCGATCTCGTTCGAAGGTGCCCGGGTTGGCCTCCAGCGTGATTTCGGCATCGGCGACGAGGGGCAACCGGGCGCGCACATCGGTGATCAACTGGTCGATGGCCTCGGGCGAGAACAGACTGGGCGTGCCGCCTCCGATGAAGACGGAGATGACGCGCCGCCCCCACACCAGGGGCAGCGCCGCATCGAGATCGGCGCGAAGCGCAGCCAGGTAGGCCTGCTCGGGAATCGCCCCACCGGCGCGCCACTCATGCGAATTGAAATCGCAATAGGGGCACTTTTTGAGACACCACGGCAGATGCACATAAAGACTGAGGGGCGGCAGCGCGCTGAACTGCAAGGTGCCGGGCCGCATGTAGTGCGGCAGGGATTGCGCTGCACGCTGCGGCGCCGCATCGGTGGTCGGGCCGGATGTCGCGCTGTGGTCAATGATCGGTATGTGCTTTTGATTCACGGAAACCCAGACGTCATGCTCAAGGAAACGCAGAGCCGTCTCCATCCCGACCTCCCCCACGACGTTGGGGAGGTGAGATCACTCCCTCCCCACTTGTGGGGAGGGTTGGGGTGGGGATTGCCCAGCCCTGAGGGCGCTCTGACGGCGCCGCCATCCAGCCCCAATGCGTGCGCAGCAGAGGCAGCAGGGTTTGCAGAGATTGACCGCGGTGACTGATGCGATTTTTCTCCTGCGCGTCACATTGCGCCAGGGTGCGGCCATCCGCGAGCACGAACAAGGGGTCGTAGCCGAAACCGCCTTGCCCTTGCGCCGCGTGCCCGATCTGCCCGATCAGTTCGCCGCGAACGATGAGCGGCTCGGGATCGGCCGCATGGCGCAACGCCACCACGATGCTGACAAAGCGCGCCAGGCGCAGGGTCTGGCCCTCCATCTGCTGCAACAGCAAACGGTTGTTGGCGGCGTCCTGTTCGGCCCGAGGCCCATCGATCTGCGGCGCGAAGCGGGCCGAGCGCACGCCCGGCAGTCCACCGAGCGCTTCCACACAAAGACCCGAATCGTCGGCCAGTGCGGGAAGGCCGGTGTGAAAGCTGGCGTGACGCGCCTTGGCCAGCGCATTTTCGACAAAGGTGGGATGCGGCTCTTCGGCCTCGGCCAGATGAAATTCGCCTTGGGCCTGCACCTGGCACCCCAGCGGCGCGAGCAAGGCCGAGAGCTCGGCGAGCTTGCCCGGATTGCCGGACGCCAGCACGATCCGCCAAGTTGCAAACGTCGGCGCCGCCACCGTCAGATCTCCAGCGCCTGTCTTTGCAGCGCGACGAGTTCGGCGATGCCGCGTTGCGCCAGGTCGATCATGCCGTCGAGCTGCTGCCGCGAAAACGGCGCGCCCTCGGCCGTGCCCTGCACCTCGATCAGCGCCCCGTCTGCCGTGCCCACCACGTTCATATCGGTATCGCACTGACTGTCTTCGGCGTAGTCGAGATCGAGGCGGTAATCGTCGCCCAGCAGGCCGACCGAGACGGCGGCAACCAGCTGGCGCATCGGGTTCTGCGGGATGCGGCCCTGCGCCATGAGCCACTGACAGGCATCCCACGCGGCCACGGCGGCGCCCGTGATGGCCGCGGTGCGCGTGCCGCCGTCGGCTTGCAACACATCACAGTCGAGCGTGATCTGCCGCTCACCCAGGGCTGAAAAATCGAACACGGCGCGCAGCGATCGGCCGATGAGGCGCTGGATCTCCTCGGTACGACCCTGCTGCTTGCCGCGCTTGGCTTCGCGCTCACCGCGAGTGTGCGTCGCCCTAGGCAGCATGCCATATTCCGCCGTGACCCAGCCCTGCCCGCTGCCCCGCTTGTGCGGCGGCACGCGCTCTTCAACCGAGGCGGTGCACAGCACACGGGTATGCCCGAAAGCTACCAGCACGGAACCTTCGGCATGACGGGTGAAATGACGTTCGATGGCTATCGCGCGCAGCGCCGAAAGCCCGCGACCTTCTCTCGCAGGAGGGGTGTTTTGCATGGAAGTAATCGGTAGGGGAAACGTTATTTACGCGCCGCACCCTGGCGGATGGCGGCGTTGATTTCAGCGATTGAACGTTCGATATCGGCGTCGTTCATTTCTTCGACCTGCAGATCAGCCAGCTCGCTCTGGATGGTGGACTTGAACCCACCTCTTTGCATGCTCTCGGTTTCAATGCGCAGAGAGGTTTCCAGCTCTTCGGGATCGGCCTCCCATTCGACGCCCAGGGCGGTGACGTTGTCTGAGTCGGCGCCGCCTTGCCGCAGCGCCATTTCCACCACCTCGGGCACCGCATCGGAGAGCACCTGCTGGCCGAACTGCCGCACCAGAACCGATTCGGGGATCTGTCCCCAAAGCCCGTCGGAACACAGCAGCACGATGTCGCCCCGCCGCATCGCTTGCGGCAAACCCACCTCGATCATGGGCAGCTGCCCCGATCCCAGGCAGGTAAACAGCATGTTTCGCGTCGGGCCGTCTGGTTGCAGCAAAGAGAGGCCGCTAGGCTGATCTTTTTTGTGCTTCTGCTCCACATGCGAGTGATCACGGGTGCGTGTGAGCATGGCGCCGTTACGCATGAAATAAAGCCGCGAATCGCCCACATGCGCCCAGTGCGCAGCGCCGTTTTGCAGCACGCAGACCACCACCGTCGTGCGCGGCGAATCGGTCAACCCGTTTTCTTGCGCATAACGCTGGACTTGCTCATGCGCCCGAAAAATCGAGCGTCGCAGAAATTCCTGCGGATCGCGCAGGCGCGGCCGCGCTTCTTGCTGGAACAGATTGGCAATGGTCTGCAGCGCCAGTTGCGCCGCCACATCGCCACGCGGGTGCCCCCCCAAACCATCGGCCAGAGCGAACAAGGCGCTTTCGCGCGTGTAGCAATAGCCCATGCGATCCTGGTTGGTCGCACGACCGCCGCGGCGGCTCACCTGGTACACCGAAAACTTCAATTCTTCTCCCTCGCGGCTGCTTTGCCCTGCTCAGGCCCCGGAGTTTGCACCGCCTGGACGGGCGCGCCAAACCGGGTGACATCCCGCACTTTCTGTACTTGCGACTTGGTGTCGTTGACCAATTCGTCGATGTGTAGCCGGAGCTTCTCGCCCATGGTCAGATTGGTGTAGCGCCGCGCGTTTTCCGCACCCAGTTCGCGCTGCAGATTGAACACGCTTTGCGGACGCGCCATGGCATCCAGCGCCATGCACCACTCCACGATCTCGATCAGATTGTCTGAATACACGCCCCGCAGCTTGGAGAGCTGGGCCTGCAGCCGGTCTTTCTCCAACCGCTGCGGTGCTTCGTAAGGCGGGTAGCCCGTCATGCAGGCGTAGATGCAGGCGCCGACGGCATAAATATCGGTCCATGGGCCGAACGCCCCCTCACGCTTGTACATTTCGGGGGCCGCAAAACCCGGCGTATACATCGGGCGAAAGCGCTTGTCCTGCTGGTTGAGCACTTCGCGCGCCGCGCCGAAATCGATCAGGATGGGTTTGTTGTCATCGGTGATGAACACGTTCGCCGGCTTGATGTCGAGGTGCAGCATCTTGTGCTGATGCACCACGCGCAAGCCTTGCAGGATGTCATCGAACAGCGAGCGGATGGTCGACTCGCGAAAAATCTTCTTGCGCTTGAGTTCTCTTGCGGTGATGACGAACTCCTGGAGCGAGGCGCCCTCCAGATAATTCATCACCATATACACCGTGTCGTTTTCTCGAAAAAAGTTGAGCACGCTGACCACGCTGGGATGCGAGATCTGCGCCAGCGAACGGCCTTCCTCAAAAAAACTCTTCAGGCCCAGACGGTAGAGCGCGAGTTTGTCGGGTGGCACCACCGGGCTCGACTCGCCCGGCCCCCGCTCCACCAGCGAGGCCGGCAGGTACTCCTTGATGGCCACTTTCTGCCCATCGGAGCTCAGTGCCAGATACACCACACCGAAACCGCCGCTGGCGACCTTGCGCACAATGCGGTAGCCGCCCACTTGCGATTCAGGAGCGAGTGGGGCGGGTTTGGATTTGGACGAGGTGGCCATGAAAACGAAGGCTAGCAGCCTACCGGCGAAAGGAGTGTGGAAAAATACGCGCAAAGGGGATGCGATTGAAGCCAATTTATAGCATGACCGGCTACGGCCAAAATAGTGCACAACTCTCGAGCGGAGCCAAGATCCATATCGAGTTGCGCTCGGTCAACAGCCGCTTTCTCGACATCGCCTTCCGGCTGCCCGAAGAACTGCGGGGTGCGGAAGCCGCCATGCGGCAATCCATCACCCAGACGCTGCGCCGCGGCAAGATCGACTGCCGCGCGGTTTTCGAAGCGCCGCAAAGCGCGCCCGCCATGCCCGACGCCAGCGCCGCCGCGCCGCTGTTGGCCTTCGATACCGCCTTGCGCGCCCTGGCGCCACACCTCGCGCCGCTCTCGGTCGGTGAAGTGCTGCGCTTCATCGGCAGCGCGCAGGAAGATCATGCCGACGCCGCCGAAATCGCGCAGGTCGCCAGCCTGGCCATCCAGCAGGCCCTGACCGCGCTGGTCGCGGCGCGCGCGCTCGAAGGCGACCGTCTGCGCACTCTGTTGCTCGATCGCATCGAACAGATCGGTCGACATGCCGCCCGGGCGCGCGAAATCGTGCCCCTCGCGGTGGAGCGCCAGCAAGCGCGGTTCACCGCCCGCTGGGAAGAAGCGCTGGCGGCTTTGACGGGCGCCGAGACCAGCGTCGAAACGCTCAACGACCGTCGCCTGCAGGAAGCCGCCAGTTTTGCCATTCGCATCGACGTGGCCGAAGAGCTCGACCGCCTTCAGGCCCACCTGCAAACCCTGCGCGATCTGCTCGCCCAGGGCGGCGAGTTGGGCAAGCGGCTGGACTTTCTCATCCAGGAGCTGCACAGGGAGGCCAACACACTGGGCTCCAAATCCGCCGCGCTCGAACTCAGCGAAATTGCGCTCGAACTCAAGGTCCTGATCGAGCAGATGCGCGAGCAGGTGCAGAACATCGAATAAATCAGGCTGCCACGTGTCCTCCCAGTTTCCCGGAAACCTGTTTGTCGTCGCCGCCCCCAGTGGGGCGGGCAAGTCCAGCCTCGTCAACGCCTTGCTCGCGGAAGACTCGGGCATTCAGCTCTCGGTGTCTTGCACCACGCGCGCGCCGCGAGGCGCCGAGGTCGATGGCGTGCATTACGTCTTCATCGACAACCCCGAATTTCAGCGCCGCATCGACGCAGGCGAATTTCTCGAATGGGCCGAGGTGCACGGCAACCGCTACGGCACCTCCAAGCGCTGGCTGGAAAGCCGCATGGCCGACGGCATGGACGTGCTGCTCGAAATCGACTGGCAGGGCGCGGCGCAGGTGCGCAAGCAATTCGACAACGCGGTGAGCATCTTCATCCTGCCGCCCTCGTTCGAGGAACTGCGGCAACGGCTCACCCGCCGCGCGGAAGACGCGCCCGAGGTCATCGAGCAGCGTCTGCGTGAAGCCCGCATCGAGTTGGCGCAGGCGAAGAACTTCGACTTTATAATTGTGAATCAAGACTTTACGCACGCCTTGCGCGATCTCAAGCAAGTCGTCGCCGCGCAGCGGCTACGCTATGCCGCGCAACGCCTTTCCCATCCCGAGGTTTTTCGCGCCCTCGGCATCCTTTGAACTGGAACTCTGACATCATGGCTCGCATTACTGTTGAAGACTGCCTGGAAAAAATCCCCAACCGCTTCCAGCTCGTGTTGGCCGCCACTTACCGCGCCCGCATGCTGGAGCAAGGTCATTCTCCCAAGCTGGAATCGAAAGACAAACCCGCCGTCACCGCCCTGCGCGAAATCGCCGCGGGCCTGACCGGTATTGAGATGCTCAAAAAAGTACCCACCTGATTTCAACATGCCCAGCAGCCACACCGCCACGCCCGATCCGAAAGCCTCGGTCACGGATCTGGCTGTGCCTGCTGCGGATCAGGTTGCCACAATCAAGCGACCGCGCGCGCGGTCTAAAAATGCCACGGCCGAGCCCGAGCCTGCGGCGATCGCGACTGGCGATGAGTCGGCTGCAACCCGGCACGTCTGCGTGAGTCTGGCCAGTCTGCTCGACAAACTTCAGGCCTACCTCCCCGAAGCCGATCTGCAAAGAATCCGCGAGGCTTACCGCTTCGCCGATGCGGCGCATCTCGGGCAATACCGCGCCAGCGGCGAGCCCTACATTTCTCATCCCGTGGCGGTTGCCGAGCTCTGCGCCGACTGGAAGCTCGACACCCAGGCCATCATGGCCGCGCTGCTTCACGACACCGCCGAAGACAAGGGGATCACCCAGGCCGAACTCATCGAGCATTTCGGCAGCACCGTGGCCGATCTGGTGGATGGGCTGACCAAGCTCGACAAACTGCAGTTCTCCAACCGCGAGGAAAACCAGTCGGAGAGCTTTCGCAAAATGCTGCTGGCGATGGCGCGCGACATTCGCGTCATCCTCGTCAAGCTCGCCGATCGTCTCCACAATATGCGCACTCTGGGGGCGATGGCCGCGAGCAAGCGCGTGCGCATTTCGCGCGAGACGATGGACATCTATGCGCCCATCGCGCACCGTCTCGGGCTCAATCTCGTTTACCGCGAACTTCAGGATCTCGGCTTTGCCAACAGCCACCCCAACCGCTACGCCGTGCTGTCGCGCGCCGTGCTGGCTGCGCGTGGCAATCGGCACGGTTTGGTGGAAAAGATTCTGGCGGCTGCGCAGGCGGCACTGAACGAGGCGCAAGTGCCCTCGCAGTTGTTCGGCCGCGAAAAAACGCTGTATTCCATCTACCGCAAGATGCGCAGCAAGCATCTGAGCTTTGCGCATATTCAAGACATTTTCGGCTTTCGCGTGCTGGTGCCCGATGTGCTCGACTGTTACCGGGCGCTGGGCGTGCTTCACAGTCTGTACAAGCCCATGCCGGGCAAGTTCGAGGACTACATCGCCATCCCCAAGGCCAATGGTTACCAGTCGCTGCACACCACGCTGATCGGGCCGAACGGCAATCCCGTCGAATTTCAGATCCGCACCGAGGCGATGCACCGCATTGCCGAGAGCGGGGTGGCGGCCCATTGGCTCTACAAAACACCGGAAGACAAGCCGACCCCGCAGCAGGCGCAAACCAATGCCTGGCTGCAATCGCTGCTGGACATCCAGACCGAGAACCGCGACTGGGCCGACTTTCTCGAAACCGTCAAGGTCGATCTGGCGCCCGACGCGGTCTATGTGTTCACGCCCAAGTCGCGCATTCTGGCGCTGCCGCGCGGCGCCACACCGGTCGATTTTGCCTATGCCATTCACACCAATCTGGGCGACCAGACGGTGGCGGCCAAGGTGAACAACGCGCTCGTGCCTTTGCGCACCGAGTTGCGCAGCGGCGATGTGGTGGAAATCATCACCGCGCCGGCCTCGCGCCCCAATCCGAGCTGGCTGAGCTTTGTGCGCACCGGGCGGGCGCGTTCCAAAATTCGGCACGCGCTGCGCACCACGCAGCAGGCCGAGTCGGTCGAATTGGGCCGTCGTCTGTTGCAAAGCGCGCTGCGGCACGAGCATCTCGATCTGCTCACGCTCGACGACGCCGTGTGG
This sequence comes from Thiomonas sp. UBA7699, assembly GCF_002482605.1. Taxonomy (NCBI): domain Bacteria; kingdom Pseudomonadati; phylum Pseudomonadota; class Betaproteobacteria; order Burkholderiales; genus Thiomonas; species Thiomonas sp. UBA7699. The sequence goes on from NZ_DLGH01000028.1 coordinate 79,928, forward strand.
GACAAACTGCTGCGCTGGACGGGCTTCAAGTCGCGCGACGATCTGTACGCCGACATCGGCCTGGGCAAGCGCGTGGCCGACATTCTGGCCAAGCGCGTGGTGGCGCTCGTCTCCCCGCAGGACGCGCTGTCCGCGCCCTTGCTCGACACCATCGAGCGTCTGGAAAGCCGTGCCACCCACGACGCCCAGACCTCGTTGCAGCTTGACGGCAGCGAAGGCATCTCGGTGCGCTACGCCACCTGCTGCCGTCCCATTCCGGGCGACGCCATCATCGGCTATCTGGGCAAGGGCGAAGGCCTGATCGTGCATCAGCAAGACTGCGACATCGCACGGCGCCTGTTCCAAAAAGACCCGGACCGCTGGATCGATCTGAGCTGGGCGGAAGAATGCACCCGGCCTTTCGAAACCGGCCTGAGCGTGATCGTGCAAAACACCAAAGGCGTGCTCGCCCGCGTGGCGGCCGCCATCAGCGAGCACGACAGCGACATCGCCCACGTCACCATGGACGAAGACACGCAGCAGGCCACCACCGAGCTGCGCTTCGTCGTGCAGGTGCGCGACCGCAAGCATCTGGCCGATGTGCTGCGCGCCTTGCGTCGCCTGCAATTCGTGGTGCGCGCCAGCCGGGCGAAAAACCGCACCGCGGGTTTGGGCTCAGGCAACTCCTGAGCGCCCCCAAGGCTGGGCGCAGACCTCAGCCGCGAGGCGGGTAGGTCACTTCGAGAATTTCCAGCGTTGCGATACCGCCCGGAGTCGGCAGGCTCACGCTGTCGCCTTCGCGGGCCTTGAGCAGCGCGCGCGCTACCGGCGAAATCCAGCTGATCTTGCCCTGCAGCGGCTCGGTCTCGTCGATGCCGACGATGGTGATGGTGTGCTCCGCCCCCTTGTCGTCGGCGTAGCGCACGGTGGCGCCGAAAAACACCTGATCGTTGCCGTGCTGCAGACTGGCATCGACCACTTCGGCGATGTCCAGCCGCTTGGTGAGAAAGCGGATGCGCCGGTCGATTTCGCGCAGACGCTTTTTACCGTAGATGTAATCGCCGTTTTCCGAGCGATCGCCGTTCTTCGCCGCCCACGACACGGTCTCGACGACCTTCGGGCGCTCATCCTCGACCAACGTCTTGAGTTCGGCGCGCAGCCGGGCATAGCCCTGCGGCGTGAGGTAATTCTTGCCGCCCGGCGGCAGCGGCGGGAGTTGGGCGCCGCCGTCCTCGTCGTCGTCGGCGTCTGAGGTTTGTTCGCGTACAAAGGCTTTGTTCATGTAGGCAGTTTATCGATGCGCGAGAGCAATCCGCTGGCCCGTTGCGTGACGCGCTGGATGCCCTCATGCAGCGTCTGCATGTCTGCGCAGGCCAGGGTGAAAAAGCGGCGCGCGCGCGTGATGCCGGTGTAGATCAGCTCGCGGCTGAGCCCGGCGTGGCGCTCGGGCAGCACCAGCACGGTGTGATCGAACTCCGACCCCTGCGACTGGTGCACCGTCATGGCGAACGCCGTCTGCACATCGGCCAGACGGCTGATGCTGACCGAGCGCAGGCTCTGCCCCTGCAGAAACACCACCCGCAAACCCTGCGTACCCGTCGGCAAGGTGATGCCGACATCGCCGTTGAGCACGCCCAGATCGTGATCGTTGCGCGTGACCATCACCGGGCGACCCGCGTACCACGCGCCGCGACCGTGCAGCAGGCCGAGCGCGTCCAGCCGCGCGGCGATGGCCTCGTTCAGCGCCTGCACGCCCCAAGGCCCTTCGCGCACCGCGCACAGCACGCGGCACTGATCGAAAGCCTGCAGCACGCGCTGCGCCCAGGCGTCCCATTCTGCCTCAGCCGTCGGCCCCTGCCGCAGCAAATCGGCGTAGTGGGCATAGCCCTTGGCGCCATCGCGGCCCTGCACCGCAAGATCGACCAGCGCCGGGGCTGCAACAGGGGCTGAAACCGGGGAGAAAACGGGCGCCAGCAACTGGGGCACGGGCAACAGCCGCACCGCCGCATCGTCGGTCTGCTGCAGCAGCGTCTGCGCCCGCTCGGCGTCGCCCGCGTTCACCGCCTGGGCCAGTTGACCGATGGCGCCGCCGAAGCGATGACTTTTGCGCAGCATCACCACCCGCTGCAACAGCGCGGGGCCGGCGGGGTCGATGAAGGGCTGAGGAATACGGTCGCCGCACAGAGCCTGCAGCGCCTGCGCCGTTTGCGGCGTGTAGCGGCCCTGTTCCGCCCCGGTGCACAGCTCGCCGAGCACCGCACCGGCCTCCACCGAAGCGAGCTGATCCTTGTCGCCCAGCAAAATGAGCCGTGCCGTGGGTGGCAAGGCGTCGAGCAGCGCGGCCATCATTTCCAGATGGATCATGGACGCCTCATCGACCAGCAGCACATCCACCTCCAAGGGCTGCGCGGCGTTGCGGGCGAAGCGGCGGGTATCGGGCCGCGCGCCGAGCAGGCTGTGCAGGGTGCGTGCAGGGCCGAGGCGCTGCGACAGTTCGGCCACGCCGGGGAGGGCGGCGAGCTTGACGAGCTCGCGGTCGATGGACTGCTTGAGCCGGGCTGCGGCCTTGCCCGTGGGGGCCGCCAGCGCCACGCGCAGCGCGCCGGGTTGGGATCTCAAAGCCCACAGCAAAGCCAGCAGCCGCGCCGCGGTATGTGTTTTTCCGGTGCCGGGGCCGCCGGTGAGCAGGGTGAAACGTCCGCGTAGCGCCAGCGCGCACGCCAGTTTCTGCCAGTCCACTTCCGTATCGTCGGCAAGCGGGAAAAGCTGTGCAAGCAGGGCTGCAGCGGCGGGTGCATCGACCTCGGCTTCAGGCTGCAGACGCTGGTGAATCCGCGCGGCCACGGTGTTCTCGTCTCGCCAGTAGCGGCGCAGATACAGCCGCTCTGCCTCCATCGCCCCCAGGGTCGTGCTAGGCCCGCCCCGCCCCCCGAGGGGGTCAAGGGAACTTGGGGCGGCCCTGCGTTCCCTTGAGAATATCAGCGGCGCGCCGTTGTCCGGCTCGCCCTCGCAGTAAACGGCCGGGCACTCGCGCAGCAGGCGCTCGCCGTCGTCGGGCCAGTGCACATCGGGCGACAGGGCAGGCGCGCCCGCCGTGGCGGCGCGCTCTTTCAAGGCGATGAGGTGTTGCGGCAATTCGCCCAGCAGCACGCAGGTATGACCGCGCCCCTCCAGATCGGCGAGCAGCGCCACGGCTACCGCCAGTTCTGGCGGCATTTGCGGGCAGAGTTCAGCCAGGAAGCGGGCCAGCGCAGCGTCCAGCCGCCGCAGCACGCCTTGCTCTGCCCAGTCGTGCAGTACGTCGAGAACGCGCTGGGTCGGCGCATTCGGGGTGTTGGTCGGGGCGGGCCTCATGCGAGCTCCTCGCGCTGGGCAAAGAGGGCGTCGAGCGCGTCGAGCAAGACCCCGTCGGGCGGAATGTGCACGCAGCCCGACTGCGGCCCGCGAACCCCGCGCAGAAACAGATCAATCGCGCCGCCAAGCTGCGTCTGCGGGTCGTAGGCCGTGCGCAGCCGGGCCCGCAGCAGGCGATGCAAGGCCAGCATGTAGAGCGCGCATTGCACGTCATAGCGGTGTTCGAGCACGGCGGCCTCCAGCGCCTGTTGCGTATAGTCGGCGTCGTCCGTGCCGAGGACATTGCTCTTGTAGTCGAGCACCCAGTAACGGCCCGCGTGGTGGAACACCAGATCGGCGAAACCCATCACCATGCCGTGCAGGGTGCGTTCGGTCAGCTCAGGGCGGGCGCGGCCCGGCAGGATGTGCCGCTGGCACAGGGCGTCGATCTCGGCCGCGCGAGCACGATCGACCGGCAGCCAGAATTCCATCTCCGCCAGTAGCGTGTCGATCTCGGGCAGCGCCGCGCCCAGCGGCGGCAAGGGCGTGACCAGCACTTCGCTCAACCACTCCAGCAAATCGGCCGAACGCGGCGCATCCCAACCCTGCCGGGCGCAGCGTTGCAACAGGCTGTCCTGCGTTTGTTGGGCTGACAGGGCAAAGCCGTTCTCGCCCAGCCAGGCCAGTTGTTCATGCACGAACTTGCCCACCAGCGCGCCGCGCGGAAAGCGATGGCGCGCGGCAGACGGCTGGAGAGTTGCAGGTGAGGGCTGTTCCATGCTCGGTTCGGTCGCCCACAGTTCGTCTTGCAGGGCCGCTTGCAAGGCGGGTTGCTGGGTCGAGCGAGGGGTGAGATCGCGCACCAGCGCGGAGAAGCTGCCGATGCTCCAGTTGCGCTCGAACTGGGCGTGATAGTTGGGCGGCTCGATCAAGGCCGGGGCGGGGTGGGCAGCCTGCAAGCGCTGAAGCTCGGCCTCCTGCGCCGCATCGACGATCTGCACCGCCGGGCTGTCGCCAAAAGTCTCGCGCAGCAGGCCGGGAATGTCAGCGCCCGCGCGCGGCGCATCGCCTCCCAGCAGATAGCCGATGGCGCTGCGATGCAGCATGCAGACCGACCCTTTGCCGACTTTCAGCGCGGCGATGCCGACCCACAGCGCATGCCGCGCGCGGGTCAGCGCCACATAGAGCAACCGCAGGTCTTCGCGCAGGCGCTCGCGGTCGTCGGCGCCGTCCTTCGCCTCTTTGAACGCGGTGGCAAACGGCAAAAACACCAGCGGATATTCCAGCCCCTTGGACTTGTGGATGGTGACCACGCGCACCAGATCGGCCTCGCTTTCCAGCCGCACCACCTGTTCTTCGGTGGACTGGCCCGCCATTTGCTCCTGCAGCCAGCGAATCAGCGCCTGCTCGCCGTCGAGCGCGCCGCTGGCGGTCTGCAGCAGTTCGGCCAGATGCAGCACATTGGTCAGGCGGCGCTCGCCGTCTTCCTCGCTCAACCAGCGGGCAGGCAGATCGAGCCGGTGCAGCGTCTGGCGCAGCATGGGCAACACCCCTTGACGCAGCCAGATGGCCTGCAGCTCGGCCAACAAAGCCAGCCGGTTTTCGAACACGTCGTCATCGGTAGCCAGCGCGGCCAGCTCGGCTATCGTTGCCCCCAGTGTCGGGGCGGCGAATGCGGCGCGGGCCAGACGCCCGTCGCGCGGCGCGGCCACGGCACGCAGCCAGCGCAGCAGGTCGGCGGCTTCCGGTGAGGCAAACACCGAATCGCGATCCGACAGATAAACCGAAGCCACGCCCCGGCGCTGAAGCGCGCGGCGCATGGCGCGAGCCTCTTCGCCATCGCGCACCAGCACGGCGATGTCAGACTGGCGCAGACGCGCAAAGCCCCCGTCGGCCTGACGGAAGCCGGCCTGCGGATCGTTGAGCAGACTGACGATGCGCGCAGCCGCATGCGCGGCAAACCGCTCGCGGGCATCGCGCTTGGATTCCAGCTCTTGATGCACGGCGCAGGTCAGCGCAAACACCTGCCCTTCGGAGCAAATCAATTGCTCGGCCCGCCCGCGCGCACCGACCGCGATGAAGGGCACGGGGTTGTCCGCATCAGGCGCGTCATCGTCCCGGTACAGAAAAGCGCCCGCGCCCGCGGACTGTTCGCGCCGCTCGAACAGTTGGTTGACGCTGTGCACCACCTCCGCGGTCGAGCGGTAGTTGGTCTGCAGCGCTGAGTGCCGCCCCTGCGTAGCCTGCCGCGCGCGCAGATAGCTGGCGATATCCGCGCCGCGAAAAGCGTAGATCGACTGCTTGGGATCGCCGATGAGCAGCACGGCGCTGTGCGTGGTCTGCGCCGTGGTGATGCCGTAGAGGCGATTGAACACGCTGAACTGCAGCGCCGAGGTGTCCTGAAATTCGTCGATGAGCGCAACGGGATATTGCTCCAGAATGCGCGCGCGCAGCCGCTCGCCCTGCGGCCCGGCCAGCGCCGTATGGAGACGTTCGAGCTGGTCGTGAAAGCTGAATTGGCCGCTGGCCGCCTTGAGTACCCGCAGCCGAGCATCGACCTGAGCGGCCGCATAGGTCTGCAGCTCGGGAACGAGGTCCGCCAGATCGGCCAGCGCCGCGCGCAGCGTCTCGACCTCGTTGAACACCGCTGGCGGCTCCACCTGCTTGCCCTGGTTGCAGCCAGCGCGCAAGCCGTCGGGCGTGAGCTTGGCCCAAGCTTTATCGTCGAGACCGGGCTGCTGCTGCGCGGGGTCATCCAGCCAGGCTTGCAGCGCGTCAAACCAGCCGCAAACGCTTTTCAAACCATATTTGTTCTTGCTCAGCGGGTTGACCTCGGACTGCACCAGCGCGCACAGCCATTGCCGCATGCTCGCGACACGCTCGGCCCATTGCGCCTTGAGCGTGCTCACCTGCGCCTGCTGCGGCTCGCCCAGCCGCTGCCAGAGGTCGAGCAGCGAGTCGTCCTTGTCAGCGACCGGCGGCGCCCCGGCCTGGGCTGCGCGTAGCCGCGATTTCACTTCACCCTCCAGCGCGCCGACGTCCGGCCACACCTGGAGCACACCGTCCAGCGCCGCGCCAGAAAGCGGATAGACCTGCTGCCGCCAGAAGTCGTGCACGGCCTGCGTGGTGAGTTCGCCTTCGTCGGCCAGCAGGTCTTCGTCGAAGGAATGACCGCTGTCGAAGGCGTGTTCGCGCAGCATGCGCTGGCACCAGGCATCGATGGTGAACACGGCCGCGTCATCCATCGCCTGCGCCGCCATCGCCAGGCGCCAGGCGGCGGTCTGCCGCACACTTCCCGGCGGATAGCTGTCCAGCAGGCGCAGCAGAAATTCATCGTCCGCCTTGGGTGCGAGGGCGCCCTGAAAGCACTGCGCCGCCTCCACCAGACGCGCCCGTATGCGCTCGGCCAGTTCGCGCGTGGCGGCGCGGGTGAAGGTCATCACCAGAATCTGCTCGGGGCTGAGCGGGCGGGCAAACGCGCTGGCTTCGTCGCCGTGGCCCAGCACCAGGCGCAGGTAGAGCGCAGCGATGGTCCAGGTCTTACCGGTGCCCGCGCTGGCTTCGATCAGGCGGCTGCCCTGCAGGGGCAAGGTCAGGGCATCGAGGGGTTCCGGGATGGCAGTCATGCGGCTTCTTTCGTGCCCGCAGCGGGCGTCTGGCCGTGGCGGATGACAACGGCCTGCGCCGCCCAGTCTGCCAAGGGCCGGAACAGCTTGGCTAGGTAAGTCTCGAAGCGCCCATCGGCGCTCAGGCTGGCAAAGTCGGGGAAGGTGCGGGCGAGGCAGGGCTCCTCGACTTCACCCGAAGTGGAATAGCCGCCCTCATAGACCTCTTGCCCCTTGCCATTTTTCAGCTCGGCCAAGGCGGTGCGGGCGGTGAACGGCAGCGGGCGGCGCATGCCCTCTTGCCAGGCGGCCAGCAGAGTGTGAAGGTGATCTCTGGCCTCAGCCGGGGGCAGCGGCTTCAGTTCCACCCGCGCATCGACGCCGATGAGCACGCCCTGCACCGCATGACCGCAGGCGCTGGCCGCCAACTGCCGCACCCAGGCGTCGATCAGCTTTTCAGCGCGCGCCTGCGCTTTGCCATCGCTCAGTCTCGAAGCGCTGAGCTGCATCCAGATCGGGCTTTGGCCGCCTGTGCGCAGGCCGTCGAGCCAGTCGTCCAACCGCAGGTCTTGGTGCTCGACGATCAACGCCCGCTTGTCCACCACCTGCGGATAGGCCCGCGCCAGGTCGGACCAACTGCGCAAAAGCGGCAACGCCTCTTGCTCCAGACCTTGCGCCACTCTGCTGCCCAGCGCCCGCATGGGCAACGCCCCGCTGCCCTGCAACTGGCGCACCCGGCGCGCGACGGCCGCCTCGATGCCTTCATTCACGGCGGCCTGCGGATCGTCGATCAATTGGCTGAGCAGGCTGTGACGGTCGAGCCCGTCGAGCGCGAAGACCTCGTCGTCGTCCTGCGTCTGCAGTTCATCGAACACCACGTCGAGCCGGGTGCGGAAAAACGCCTTGACCGGATTTTTCAGAAAGCGGGCCAGTTGCTGCAGACTCAGCGGTTCGGTGAGCGGCTCGAACGGCATCGGCCCATTTCCGTTCCCGGTCCCGTTCTCGGCCACGCCGCCATGCGCCTGCCGCCACTCGCGGGCATAGGTGAACAGCGCGGCGTCGCCCTCGAAGTAGCGGCGGCTGAAGGGTTGCAGGGGATGGACGGTGGTGCGCTGCGCGAGCAGATCGCCCTGTCCTTCGCCCTGCCAACCCGCGGCGAGGTAGTCGCGCAACTGAGCCACCAGCACCGACGGCGGCTGCTCGGTGTTGTCGCGCGGGCTACGCCCGGCCCAGCTCACATAGAGCATGCGCCGCGCCGACAGCAGCGCTTCGAGCATGAGGTAGCGATCGTCTTCGCGCCGGGCACGATCTCCGGGCCGGTATTGCCCGGGCTGATGCAGCAGATCGAAGTCGCTGCGCGGGCTGCGGCGCGGGTAGTCGCCCTCGTTCATGCCCAGCAGGCAGACGACTTCGAAGGGAATGGCGCGCAGCGGCATCAGGGTGCAGAAGGTCACCCCACCGGCGAGAAAGCGCCCGCCGCCCGCGGCCTCGTCCAGCCCGCTCAGCCAGCTCTCGCGCAGCACCTGCAGCGGCACGGCTTCGTCGAACCGCGCGGCGGCGCAATGGTCGAGCCAGGTGGAGAGCGCATCGTCGAGGCGGGCGCGGGTTTCGCGCTCGCGCAGGTCTTGTGGCAGGCTAATGGCGTCGAGCAGATCGCGTGCGTGCTGCGCCCACTGGCCCGGCGTGGCGTTTTGCAGGGCCGTACGCCACCAGGCTTGCAGCACGTCGAGCAAATCGGCCAGCGGGCCAACGAGGGCGGCATCCAGCCCGCCGATTTCGTCAAAGGGCACGATGTTCTCAAAGCCGTCTTCGCCCGCCCCGGCATAGCCCAGCAGCATGCGGCGCAGGCCGAAGCGCCAGCTGTTTTGCTCGCCGCAGGCGCCCAGGCCGAGATGGGCGCGATGGTCGCTGTCCAACCCCCAGCGCACGCCCGCGCCGGCGATCCATTGCGTCAGCCTTGGCCGGTCTTCGGGCCTCAGGCCGAAGCGCCGGGCAATGGCCGGCACATCGAGCAAGGCGCTGATGTCGGAGGCCAGAATGCGCTCTTGCGGCAGGCGCAGCAACCAGTCCAGCGCGAGCAGCAGCGGTTCGGTCGCCCGCGCCGACAGGTCGGCGATGTCGAAGGGAATGAAGCGCGCATCCCCCGGCGGATACTGGCCGAACACCGCCCGGATGGCCGGGGCGAACGGGGCGATGTCGGGCGTCATCACCACGATGTCGCGCGGCCGCAGCGGGCGCCCGCCGCCGGGCTGCGCCAGCAGATGCAGCAACTGGTCGTGGAGGATTTCGACTTCGCGCTGCGCGCTATGGCCGATGTGAAACACCACCGAACGATCCGCTGCGGAAATGGGCTTGCGCGGATGTTCGGGCAAGGGCAGCAGATCGCGGATGGCGGCCTGCATCTGTTCGAGCAGCGTGCCACCGGGCGCGTCGTCGAACAGGTCGTGCCGCGGCAGGCCGGGCCTGTCTGCCGCGTTCGCCTGCTCGTCGAAGGCGTCGAGCTGGCGCATGAAATCGCGGCCCTGCCGCCCCCAGGCCGCCAGTAGCGGGTGAGCGTGGGCGTGCATGGCCTCAAGACTGACCTGCGCCAGGTCGCCCGCCCGCAGCGGCCTGCGAGCCGGTGCCGCGCGCAGCAGCTCGCGGCCCTCGATGATGTCGGCCCAGTGATAACGGCAGGGATTGGGCAGCGCGATCAGCACCTGCACATACCGCGACAGCGCCACCAGGGCATCGAGCACCACGGCAGGCAGATGCGAAGCGCCAAACAGCACCACCCGGCGCGGCAGCGCGGGTCGGGTCGGGTCTGCTGCGCTTTCGGCGGTATGCAGCGCCTGCAGCATGGCGCGCTGCACCTGCGCACGGGTGGATTGACGCTCCGCTTCGCTCAGCTCGGCCAGAACCCGGCGCCACAGCCAGGCCTGCCAGCGTTGATCTTCGGGCAAGGGCGTCGCGCGCCCGAGCGCGTCGATGAGCACATCGCGGCCCTGTGCCCAGGCGTCGAGCCAGTCGTCGCGGTAGATCTGATACTGGTCGTAGAGGTCGGCCAGACGCTGCGCCAGCTGCAGGCGGCGCAGCAGGTCTTGACCCTGCAGATATTGCAACAGTGGCGCGCAAACGTCCGCATCGAGCGTGCCGCCCTCAAGGAAACGCTGGGCCGCCCCAAGTTTCCTTGACTCCCACGGGGGGCGGGCCGGGTGTAGCTCGGCCATGGGGGCACCCAAAAGCCGCATCAGGCGCCAGGTCAGCAGCGGCTTGTCCAGCGGCGATTGCGACGGCGTGGCCGCACGCCCCAGCACCTGCCGATAGGTGCGCCACAGAAACCGTCCGGGCAGTTCCACCCGCGTAGCGGCGCAAATGCCGCCCTGCGCGGCCAGCGCCATCTTCAGCCACTCCGCAGCGCCATTGCTCTGCACCAGAATGACCTCTTCCTCCAGCGGCGCCAGCGGCTGCTGCGCCAGCCATTCCAGCAGGGCATCGCGCAGCAATTCCAGGCGATTGCCCTGCAGAATGAACAAGCCGGGGTGGATATCGTCGGTCATGGGCAGAGAGAACAGGAGCAGGTCATACGGCCGTTATTGTGGACTCTTCACCCTGCTCACTTTTTACCAGTGATGCTCAGTCGCCATGCCGCATCTCCTTCGCTGACCGAGCGACGCAAAAAACAAAACGCCTGAACCAGGACTGGTTCAGGCGTTCGGCTTTTAACTGGTGCGCCCGGCAGGATTCGAACCCACGACCCCTTGGTTCGTAGCCAGAAATACAATAGGCTTGTAAACCGCATGAATGCTGCTTTTCTCGTGCATTCATTGTGTATTTAGGGGAATCCAGGGGGAATGCATGGCGCACATTGAACAACGCAAAAATGGGTGGAGAGCGCAAATTCGTAGGCGCGGGATGCCCTCGCTTAGCCGGACCTTTGAGCTCAAGGCCCACGCCGAGGCATGGGCGCGTGAGATTGAACGCGAAGCGCAACGTGGCAACATCGCGGCGCTGAACGATCAGGCGCAGCGCGTGACTGTAGCGGAGCTGTGCCAACGCTACCGGGTATCGGTCCTGCCGACGCTGCGCGATTCGTCCAGGCCAACCCTGCTGCGAAATATCGAGTCGCGCTTCGGAGCATTTTTCCTGGGCAACATCCGCAGCATCGATGTCGCCGCCTGGCGCGATGATCTGATCGGCGACGGCTACGCCCCAAAGTCGGCCAAACATCACTTGGTCGCCCTGTCCTCTCTGTTCGCATTCGCCGAGCGCGAACTATCGATTCCGCTGCCCGCCGGGAACCCTGTGCGCACGGTGCGCAAGCCTGCCGAGCCGAAGGCGCGGGATCGGCGTTTGCGGCCAGGAGAACTCGATTACTTGCTCAAGGGGGCTGATCAAGGTCGTGCAGTTGGCCTGCGCCAGATCATCATGCTGGCGGTGGAGACAAGCATGCGCATGGGCGAATTGCTCGGCCTGGAATGGGATCGGATCGATCTGCTGCGGCGCACAGCGCACCTGATCGACACCAAGAACGGAGAAAGTCGCACCGTAGCCCTCTCAAGTGCGGCCATTGAGGCACTGCAAAGCCTGCCGCGTCGGATTGACGGAAAAGTCTTCTCTTGGAAATCGAACAAGGAAAACGGCAGCTTTGAAAAGCTCTGGCAGCGTTGTAAGGCCCGGGGCCTAGCCGCGTATCAAGCCGACTGCGCAAGAGCCGCCAAGAAGCCTGATCCAACGTTCTTGGCCGATCTGCACTTTCATGACCTGCGCCATGAGGCCACGTCGCGCCTGTTCGAGAAGGGTCTGGGGGTCATGGAGGTGGCCAGCATGACGGGGCACAAGTCCCTGTCCATGCTCAAGCGGTACACCCATATCGAAGCGGAAAAGCTGGCGCGGAAATTGGGGTAATCTTCGCCATGGACTACGTGTTGACCCAGCATGCGCGCGATGCCCTGGCGAAACGTCAAATTCGTGAAGAGTGGGTGGACATTGCCATGCGAAACCCGACCTGGACCGAGATGGATGCCATTGATCCCCTGCTGGAACATCGCCTTGCCCCCATCAGCGAGTTTGGCAACCGCGTCTTGCGCGTCATCGTCAACGCGCAGACTAAACCCTGGCGCATCGTCACCGCCTATTTTGATCGCAGGAGAACGGCATGAAACTCAAAGTCGATGAACAAGCCGATGCGCTCTATCTGAGCCTTGGCGAAGCACCCGCTGCGCAGTCCGATGAGGTCGCGCCTGGGATCATCGTGGACTATGACGCAGAAGGCCGAGCGGTGGGGATCGAGTTCCTGCATCTGTCCAAACGTGCCGCGCCGATTGACCTGCGCCAACTCCTGTTCGAGTCCGTGCCAATGGCGGCATAGCCACTGGTCAGTGACTTCGCCCGGTCTGATCAAGCCATTCAAGCCGCACTTGGGCCCTCTTCGATTGCCCCAGCCCAGCGCAGGGCCTAGGATGCCCTGCGGACTCCGGCGCACAAACGCCGTCGTTCTGATCCAAAGCCGCCACCGGTGCCAACAGTCGGCCGCCCTATGCGAATCACCTGGATGTGGCGCAGTCGGCGCCCCGAGACCGGTTGTCGGCCTTATGTGGAGCTCCACATAAGGCCCGAGCTGCAGACTCAGAGCATCAATGTCGCGTAATCGGCCAGTGCCGACATTGGGGTGGCGCATGGCAACGGCCGCAATGCCCCACGGTGCTGACGTCGGTGGCGGCGGGCAGGTCAGCGTCTGGTTCCGGCGATGACGAAATTGCGCAATCGACCCCAACCCGCCGTTCGTATTGCCGGGGTTCCAATGGCCGGTTCCAGAGTTGAGCAGTCTTACAGAGCGCAACTACCCGCAGACAGCACGTCAGCCTTACCAGACGTCCGAACTGCGCGATTCACGGCCCCATTTGGACATCCGCTTGCCGGTCAACCACCAGCCTTCGATGCTGCATTTCGACATACAGATTATTAACCCGGCCCTTAAATACAATCCGCATAGCGCGCCAGCGGATGGCGGAAATAGCTGCGGACATGATCGGGCGCTTGTTGCAGTTTCTGCATGAAGCGCAGGGCTTTGGCCTTGAGGTCGTCAACCGTCTTTGCCACTGGGCCTGAGCGCAGGGCTGTCTTGAAGTCGCGATTGAGATATTCGTCTGGATTGGACTCTGGCGCGTAGGGTGGCAGGTAGACCAGTTCGATGCGATCCTCCTTGTCTGCAAGCCACTGGCGCACGGCTTTGGCATGGTGCACGCGCAGGTTGTCGACGATGAGGATGATTTTGGCCGTGGCCTGCGCCAGGAGCTTGTCGAGAAAAGCGATGAAGCGCGCCGTGTCGATGGAACCCTCGACAATCTCAAAGACCACCTCGCCGCGTGCCGAGATGGCCGAGATCATCGACAGCTTGTTCCAGCGCGCAGGCAGTGTCAGCACCGGGGTGCGGCCTGCCGGAGCGAAGCCACGCGCCCAGTTGGCGTCGTCCTTGACCGCGGTCTCATCGGCCCAAAGAATGTGTGCGCCTTCGGCCTTGGCGCGCGCGGCAATCTGGGGATAGTCCTGGCGCAGCCAGGCAGCCACGCGCACGGGGTCTTGTTCCAGCGCGCGCTTGACGGGGCGCTGCGGGGTGAAGCCCCAGCGCTTGAGGTATTTGCCCATGAGGCGCTCGGAAATCTCCAGACCGAACTGCTCGGCCAGAAGCGCACGAATGGCCGGGCGACTCCACAGAGCAAAGGGCAGCTTCATCTGCTCCGGGGTGTGCTCGACGATGTGCTGACGGATCCACATCTCTTGCGCCAGGCTGAGTTTGCGGCATGCGCCCACCGGACGACCGCGACGCTTCTCCTGCAAAGCGCCTTCACCCTGCCGACGGGCAAGGGCCAGCCACTTCTTGATGGTGCTGGGATGCACCCCGGCCACAACGGCGAGTTGATCTGCGGTCATGCGCGATTGCTTGCGCAGCCGCAACACCATCTGCCGCAACATCGCCCGACTCTCCACACTGAGCTTGCGCGCATCGATCTTGTCCATGCGGACAATTTAGCAAAATGTCGTGTGTTTAGGGGCCGGGTTAATAATGGTCAACTGGTGAGCTTTTGACGTGACAGTTCCTATGTGTTTCTATATGCATATGTCAAAAGCAGCCCAATTCTTCAAACTCTTCGCCGATCCAACGCGCTACCGGATTCTCCACTTGTTAACGCTGGATGAATGTTGCGTGTGTGAACTCGTGGATGCGGTGCAAACCCAGCAGTACACAGTCTCACGCCATCTTGCTGGATTGCGCAAGGGGGGATGGGTGGTGGAAAGGCGTGATGGAACCTGGATCTACTACCGCCTCGCCCCCGAGCATGCCGGCCTGATCAAGTCAGTGCTGCAAACCGTCCAAGCGCATGGCCTGGACTTGCCGTTGCTCACTGAGGATGCCGCGCGACTTCAAACGCGGTTAGAGCTGCGAACAGAAGGACGCTGTACGTTGGGCTACGGCATCGCGTAACCCTTTTTTACTCCTATATATGCGTACAAGTCCATATACGCGTTTAGCATGCATGACCGCTGATTCAATCAACCCCATGCTCTCCATGCGTACCACGGTAGGTGGCCATTTCCCCAGATTCACCAGAGTATCGTCCCGACGTCAGTTTCGGAGCGTGTGGGGTGGCACATTGCTGTTTGCTCTGCTGCTCGGCGGCTGTGCGAGTTACCAACCTCGTCCCCTCATCCCGTCGCGGGAGGCTGCCGCACTCCAAGCACGAGACGTGAATGCAGCGGGATTGCGGGCTTTCCTGGCGGCCCATGGACAAACCGTGACGCCATGGCCACTGCCTACTTGGGATCTGAGCAGCCTGACCCTGCTGGCTCTGTACGACAACCCCCAATTCAAGGTCGCTCGCGCGCAATGGCAACGGGCTCGCGCTGGAACGGAAACAGCAGCGCAGTTGCCCAACCCATCCCTTCACCTTTTCCAGCAACACCACAGCTTGGCTCCGGCAGGCCTCTCGCCTTGGTCCTATGGCCTCGCGCTCGGAATCCCCTTGCAAAGCACAGGGCTGCGTCAAGCGCGTGTCGCCCAGGCTCATGCGCTGGCAGACGCGGCCGATCTCGAACTGGCGGCGGCTGCCTGGCAAATTCGAAGCACAGTCAGGGTGCGATTCGTCGGTCTCGATGCAGCGCGACGGAATGTCGATCTGCTGAAGTCGGAAGTCGCCCTTCGCAAGACAGCGCTGCGATTGCTGCAACGTCAATACGCGCTGGGAGCCATCACCGCCAGCACGCTGACCATGGCCCATATCCAGGAGGAGCGGGCCCAATCGGCGGTGCTGAGCGCGCAAGGTCAAGTTGCCGATCAGCGCGCGGCGCTGGCTGGCATCCTTGGTCTGCCGCTGGACGCTCTGGCCCATCTGCGGCTTGATTTTTCGGGCATTCAAAATCCACCGACGGGCAAGCACTTGCCTTCTCCCGCCGTGCAGCGCGCGGCATTGCTTGACCGCTTGGACATCCGCACTGCACTGGATCAATATTCCGCAGCCGAGGCCGGCTTGCGCCTGGAGATTGCCAAGCAATACCCGCAATTCCAACTCGGTCCGGGCTACGAATGGGACCAAGGCGACCAGCGATGGACATTGGGACTGTCGCTAAGCCTGCCGGTGTTCAATCAAAACCAGGGACAAATTGCCGAGGCCGAAGCGCGTCGCGTCGAAGTGGCTGCCCGCTTCGAGGTTCTGCAGCTTCATGTCCTGACGCAAGTCGAGCGCGGCATGGCCGCCTATCAAAACTCCGTCCAGACCTGGAATGCAACAAACCACATCGTGGCCGTGCAGCAGCAGGAGGCGCAGCAAATCTCCGCCCAGTTCGCGGCCGGCGAGATCGACCGGCTGGCTGTGATTCGCGCACAACTCCAGACGGTTGTTGCAAAGCGGGATCGCCTGACGGCGCAGGTGGAGAGCGAACACGCGCTGGGCAGGCTTGAAGATGCTGTGCAACAGCCCTTGGAAGGCGGCACGCCATTGCCACCCGTCGCCACGCTCGGCCCCCGCCAAGCACCTCACGACAAGCAAGGATCCTGATGAAGAAACAATTGGCTGCGGTCTTTCTAGGCACGCTTTTGGCCCTTGGACTCGGCGTTCGGGCACGCGCTGATCATGATGGCGATCATGACCAGGATGCCAAATCCAAGCCCCAGTCGGCAGGCATACGTCCCAACGCATCCCCCTCCGCGCCACTGATCGGCGCGACTGAGACGCTCGAACTGAGCAAGGCTGCTCAGGCGCTTGCAGGCTTGAAGACGCAGCTTCTGCGGGCGTCCTCCAACATGCCCGAGACGCAGGCCTATGCCACCGTCGTCGACCTGCAGCCGCTGATCGATTGGCGCGGCCGCTATCAGGATGCGCAGGCGCAAATGGCCATCACGCAGTCGGCGGCGACGGCAGCGGCTCAAACGGAACAACGCCTGCGTAGCCTCTACCAGGCCGGACATAACGCGTCACTGCAAGCCGTTCAAGCAGCACAGGCGACCCTGTTAGCAGACCAGGCACGCGCCGAGGCGGCTCAGGCCCATGCGCGCATGCTGCTCGACAGCGCTCGGCAGCAATGGGGTGCGGTTCTGACCCGATGGGCCGCAGCGCCCCACGCCAGCCCATTCGAAGCCCTGGCCCTACGCCAGCAAGTGCTGTTGCGTGTCACTCTGCCTATGGGCTCTGCCATGGACCATCCTCCGGCTCGCATTCAGGTTGCAGGGGCGGATCGTGGTACGCAAGCGAGCGCACTCTTCATTTCGGCGTCGCCGCAGGCCGATGCCTATGTGCAGGGTCCGGTCTATCTTTACCGCACGTCAGCCGGCGCGCTGGCGAGTGGCATGCGCCTCGTGGCCGACTTTCCCAAGGCGGGCGCACCCGCGAGCGGCGTGCTGATTCCAGCTTCCTCGCTGGTCTGGCATGCCGATCAGTCCTGGGTGTTCGTGCAGACCGATGCCACCCATTTCGCCCGAGTCAGGGTTGCGGACCCGGTCGCGGTCCAAGGGGGGTGGTTTGTCCATCAAGGCCTACGCCCGGGTCAGACGATCGTCACCACGGGCGCACAAACGCTGCTTTCCACTCAACTGCTCCCCAAGAGTGGTAGCGGCGCCGGAGACGATGATGATGACTGACGGCACCCAGCGCATCTGCTCCGGGAGGGCGATGTGATCGCATCCATCCTCAGGTTTTCCATCCGGTTTCGCGCGGTCGTGATGGTGTTGGCGATCTTGGGGCTGGCCTACGGCATCGACCAATTGCCGCAAACCCGACTCAATGTCTTTCCGGAGTTTGCGCCTCCACTGGCTGTGGTGCAGACGGAAGCCCCGGGTCTTTCTGCGGAGCAAACTGAAAAGCTCGTCACTCAGCCGATCGAGAACGCGCTCAACGGACTGATCGGGCTTCGAAGTATGCGTTCCCGATCGATCCAGGGCCTTTCCGTCATTACGTTGATGTTTCGGAATGGCACTCCGATCGAACGCGCCCGGCAGTTGGTGGCGGAACAGCTCACGACGGCGGCTACGCATCTGCCGCTGGGCGTGCAGCCACCGCGGCTGACTCCACTGACCTCATCGACGAGCATCGTTTTGGTGACCGGACTGAGTTCGACCGTGCTTACACCGATGCAGTTGCGCACGCTCGCCGATTGGACCGTGCGCCCGGCGCTGATGAGCGTGCCAGGTGTGGCGGACGTCACCGTGTTTGGTGGCGGCATTCGGCAACTACAAATTCAGGTCGATCCGCAACGGCTCGTCCGCTACGGACTCTCTCTGCAGGATGTCTTGCAGGCGGCCCGGCGCGCCACCGGTGTGCGCGGTGCAGGTTTCATCGAGAACCGTAACCAGCGGATTGTTCTTCATACCCAGGGACAGACCACCACTGCGGCGCAGTTGCGTCAGGTGGTGCTGGCCTATCACCATGGTGTTGGCATTGCGCTGGGTGATGTGGCCCAAGTGGTCGATGCTCCCGCGCCGGCCATCGGCGGTGCAACCATCGACGGAAAGCCCGGTGTGGTGCTCGACATCGACGAACAGTATGGCGCCGATACGCTCAAGGTGACCCATGCCATCGATCGGGCCCTGCAACAGTTGCAGCCGTTGCTGAGATCGCAACATGTCATCTTGCATGCCAGCCTTTTTCGGCCAGCCAATTTCATCGACACCGCTATCCATCACCTGCGTACGGCGCTCCTGCTCGGCACGGCCCTGGTCATCGCTGTACTTTTCTTGTTCCTCTTCAACGTCCGTACCGCAGTGATTTCTGTGCTTGCCATCCCTTTCTCCTTGTTGGCGGCCGTCATCGTTTTGCAACATTTGGGGATCGGGCTGAACACCATGACCCTCGGAGGACTTGCCATTGCCCTTGGCGAGGTGGTGGACGATGCCATCGTGGATGTGGAAAACATCTTCAGACGACTTCGAGAAAATCACGATCGACCACAGCCCTTGCCCGCAGCCCGGGTCATCTACGCAGCCTCATTCGAAGTTCGCGGCGCCGTGGTTTACGCCACCTTCATCGTCGCGTTGGTGTTTCTGCCGGTGCTGATGTTGTCGGGTGTAGCCGGGCGACTCTTCGCACCCTTGGGCATCGCCTACATCAGCGCCATCCTGGCATCGCTTGCCGTGGCGCTGACCATCACGCCGGCGCTCGCCAGTGTGCTGTTGACGCACACGACCCTGTCTTCCGAAGACCCGCCCCTGATGCGTTGGCTCAAGAAAAGCTACGCCCCATTCCTGCGCCGCTCACTCAACTGGACCCGCACGACTCTTGTCATCGTTCTCGTGGGAATCACCGCCGCACTTCTGAGCGTGCCGTTCTTTGGGATGGAATTTCTCCCGCCCCTTCGAGAAGGGCACTACATCT
The DNA here is from genome assembly GCF_002482605.1 of Thiomonas sp. UBA7699. Taxonomy (NCBI): domain Bacteria; kingdom Pseudomonadati; phylum Pseudomonadota; class Betaproteobacteria; order Burkholderiales; genus Thiomonas; species Thiomonas sp. UBA7699. Next base: position 98,688 of record NZ_DLGH01000028.1, read on the forward strand.
TGCACGTGGCATCGGCGCCTGGAACGTCTTTGGCGGAATCCTTGCGTTTGGGCCACCAGTTGTCCTTGGCTCTGGAGAAAATTCCTGGTGTTCGCTCCATCGCGCAGCGCGTGGGCCGGGCCGAGCAGTCCTCCGATACCTTCGACGTCAATGCAGGAGAATTCGAAGTCGATCTCACACCAGGGCTCTCCGGTGCTGAGCAGGCGCGTGTCTTGAACGCCATCCGGCAAGTTCTCAGTCAGTTTCCCGGCATCAATTCGTCAGTCGAAACCTTCCTGGCGGAGCGGATCGAAGAGACCATCTCTGGTCATACGGCCCAGGTCGTTGTCAATATTTTTGGCCATCGCCTTGATGCACTCGATGCGACCGCTCGAGCCGTGGCCCAGGTATTGCGGCACGTGCCTGGGGCGGTCGACGTGCAGGTGCAATCACCGCCCACAGCACCGCAGTTGGCCATCCGGTTGCGCCAATCGAGTCTGACCCGCTGGGGTTTTGCGCCGGTCAATGTACTCGACACCATCCGCACCGCTTACGCCGGGTCAGTCGTTGCGCAGACTTATCAAGGCAACCGCGTGTTCGATGTCACGGTACTGCTCAGCCCGAAAGAGCGGCAGAACCCGCTGCAAATCGGCGGATTGCTGCTCCGCAACCCCGATGGGGTCATGGTTCCATTGCGGGAATTGGCCGCCATCCATGAACGCAGTGAACCCAGCTTGATCGCCCATGATGATGGCAAACGTGTGCAAACGGTGACGGCGAACGTCAAAGGTCGCTCGCTGAGTGCCTTCGTTCAAGACGCGCGAAGACAAGTCGCAGCAGACGTGACGCTTTCCCATGGGGTGTACACCGTGTTTACGGGAGCTGCCGAAGCGCAGGCCCGCGCCCAGCGCGAACTGCTTGTCCATGCCGTGTTGGCCGGCGTTGGGATCGCGTTGCTGTTGTATATGGCTTTGCGTAGCGCCAGATTGCTGTGGATCGTCATGTTCAATTTGCCGTTTGCCCTGGCGGGTGGCGTGCTGGCTGGCTGGATCACGGGCGGAGTGCTGTCACTCGGGGCGCTGGTCGGTTTCGTGACGCTGTTCGGCATCACACTCAGGAATTCACTGATGTTGATGTCTCGCTATCGGGATCTGGTCATGGGTGAAGGCATTGCCTGGGGGCCGGAGGCCGCATTGCGTGGAGCGACCGAACGCCTGGCTCCCATCTTGATGACCGCCCTGGTGACGGCTCTCGGGTTGCTTCCCCTGGCGCTCACGAGCGGTGCGCCAGGCAACGAGATTGAAGGCCCTATGGCCATCGTGATTCTGGGGGGGCTCATCACGTCGACAATCCTGAATCTTCTGGTGCTGCCAAGTCTGGCCTTGCGGTTCGCGCGCTTCGAGAGGAACGCAATCACGGATGACAGCGCATTCTGATGGAACTGCACACGCCGTTCTGCAAGATTCCCCAGATGCCAACCCATATCCCTGCTGATTAGGATCTGTTGTGAACCCACTGTGGACCTTATTTCTACGCACGGCGCTCGACTATGCAGTCGAGTTCGCAGAAGTCGCTGTTTTTGGTTTTCTGGTGGCGGGTTTGATCCAGCAGTTTGTGCGCGCTCAGGCCCTGCAGCGGTTGGTCAGCGGCGGCGTCGTACGCGCCAATCTGGTGGGATCCGTGATTGGGTTTGTCACGCCTTTATGCTGCTGCACGGCCATTCCGACGGCCATGAGTTTGTACCGGCAGACTCGTCGCGCCGGCCCTGCCTGCGCTTTCCTTATCGCGACCCCCTGGTTCAATTGGTATGGCTTGAGCGCGCTGATCATATTTCTGGGGCCTCGTATCGGGGTTGCAGTTGCCTGCGCCGCCGTAATCACCGGGTGGCTCACCGGGATGCTGATTGATGTGATGTCGAGACAATCCATCCCAGGCACAGAAGTATGGACTGCATCCAGCGTCTCAGCCCAGCCAGGGGCGATGGCCACTTGTGTGAAGGATGCGCAATCTGGTCCCATGATCTCCTGCGGTTGCGACGATGGCGAATCGATCGCCGTGCAAGACTCGGCCTGGTTTGACTTCAGTGAACCCAAACAGAAGGTGCGCGCGGCATTGCGCACCGCCATTGCGCTCTTCCGCGAGTTGGCACCCTGGATTGTTGCTGGCATCTTGGTCGGAGCTCTGGCCAAAGTGTTCTTGCCGGCTGCCTGGGTCAGCCACTACGCCGGAGCCAAAGGTATGGTTGGGGTCGGCATGGCTCTCTTGTTCGCAGGGATTGTGTACACGGACAGCCTCGGATCGCTACCGTTTGTCCATTCGCTGCTGCAAAAAGGCATGGGTCCCGGCAACGCCATGATCCTGCTCGTCGCTGGGGTGGGCAGCAATCTTTCGACCCTGGGACCCGTTACGCGCACCATGGGGCGTCGCAGCGCGCTGATCTACGCGCTAGGCGTACTCATCGTCACAGGGCTCTTGGGACTGGCTCTCAATCGGCTTTAGCCACGGCCAGCACTTCGATGGGCCTGGTTTCGAGTACCAGGGTCCGAGCTGTCCATGGATGCGCCTTTGATGTCTGCGCGAGCATGGGCAGTCGGATTCAGAAGCACTCATCGCATCAACGCTTCAATGACACGCCGAATCTCGGGATTGGTGTAATCGCGCCCGCCCACGGCCTGCCGCACGATGAATCCCTGCTTGTCGATCAGATAAGTCGTCGGGATGCCCATCACGCCGAAGGCATGGGCCGCCTCACTCTTCGCATCCAACAGCACCGGAAACGTCGGTGAGGGGTCGAGTTGGCCCATGTAGGCGAACACCTGGCTGACGGACTCGCCCTGGTCCAGCGCCAGCACCTCGAAGGGTCGTCCCTTCATCGACAGGTAGAGCTTTTCGATGGACGGCATTTCCTGTCTGCAGGGCGGGCACCAGGTCGCCCAGAAATTGACCAGCACCACCTTGCCGCGGTACTCCGCCAAGGTGTGCGTCTTGCCGTTGATGTCCTGCAGACTGAACGCCGGCGCCAAGCGTGCAGGATGCACCACGGCCATGGCGTGGTCCTGCACCGGATCGGCGGCCTGTGCACTGCGGCCTGCGCTCAGCGCCAATAGGCCTGCGCCACCCAACCAGGACAGAGCCCTGCGGCGTTCATGGTTGATCATGCCCGTTTGCTGCTGCGCATTGAGGGCCGGCCAATGTGGCTTGGTGTTGTGTTCCATGCTCTCTCCAGGAGTAAATGAGTTTGAACTGCGCGCCACGCGGCAAATCCACGGTGGTGAAACCCTGCGCCCAATCCCCCGGTTGCAGGGTTTGCTGCGGGGGCAGGATCGACCAATCCGAGCTCACGCCCGTCGGTTTCCAGCGGGCCAGCCATTGGGTCTTGGTGATCAAGGGGTGTTGTTGGCCATCGGGCGTGACGGCGCGCCAAGCGGTCACGTCATAGGTGATAGGAACCTTGGCTTGGTTATGGATCGAGGTGCCGAACACACACACCTGAGCGATGGCTGCAATCGCTTGGGGCGGGTAGCCCATGTTGTCGTAAAACGCCCGCACATTGTCCGGACTGAGTTGCATCAGCTCCAAGGTGAAACCGTGCTTGAGATTCGACCATGCTGACGTTGCCGCGTGGGGTGCAGGTGCAAGGGTTGCAGCAGGGCTGGCATGCGCGGCAGCGAGCAAGCTGCCAGACAGGAGCGCAGCAAGGAGAGGCAGGCGCACATCACACATGAATCAGCATCCTATGGATCGTTGAAGAGGGTTGAGGTCGAGGTCGCTGAGAATGCGCCTGCATCACATTGATTGGCCTAGGAGGCTGTCGGACTTTCC
>NZ_DLGH01000007.1:0-50558 GCF_002482605.1 Thiomonas sp. UBA7699
CGAGCCAAGGCACTTGAGCGCCGTCGGCGATCCACAATCCCAGTTGCCATGGCGCGACCGCCGCGCGCCGCGCCAGCGTCGCTTCGGCCGCGGCCAGGCGAGCGCGCGTGTCGGCAAGCGCGCTTGCATTGGTGCCGATCAGCGACGCCGCCAGTCCGCTGTCAACCCCCGAAACCAGCCCGGCCTCGTAGCGCCAGCGCGCGAAATCGGCATCGTCGTGGAACCGATCCTGGAACGCCTGGCGCAAGGCCAGGTTCCATTGCAGGCGGCGCACCTCGACGTAGGCACGCGCGATGCGCGCGGCCTTGCGCTGGCGCGCGTCGGCCAGCCGCACGGCCTGCACTTCGGGGGAATCGGGCATCTGCTGCAGCATGCGGCCGACCCAGCGGGCGAGGCGGAAGCGCCACTGCTGCGAGCGCGCCTGCAAGTCGGCCAGGGCGCGGGCTTCGCGGACCAGGAGCGGGTCCGCCGCCAGCCCGTGGTCGATCAGCCGAGCCAGCAAGGGGTCGTCGACCTCTGTCCACCACGGCATACTCGGAGCCGAGTCGGCGCTCACTGCGGCTTCGGATATCTGTGCACCGGCGGGGCTTTGCAGCGAGGCGCAACCGCCCAACGTGCACAGCACGAGTAACCCGATCCAAAGGGCTTGGAATGTTCTGAACAAGGGACGTCGGAATCTGAAACTGGAGGCAAAAATCGATGCCGTGATGGGGGAATGGTACGAAGTGTCGCGGTCTGCACCCGCGCCGACGACGCTTTCATGTGCCAACCGGAACGCGCTCACGGTAGGGCATGAGTGTACCTACCGCCGCGAGCACAAAGTCGCCTCTGGCGGAGTCGAACCAGACTTCGTCGGAGCCGCCGGCCTGATTGAAAGCCCTCAGAATCTTGTCCGAAACGGGATCGAGCAGTAATGCAACTGCCTTGAAACTGGAAGTGGGTCGGCGCAGCGGGGGATAGACGGTTTCAGGGGAGCCGGGTAACGCAAAAATGCCCGGTCGGAAATAGTCCTATTTTCAGTGGGTGGCGCTCAGCTTGCTGGATATTTCAGGGCGTTTTTGCCGATTTTCTGTTCCACCGCCTGTTGCAGATCCACACCGGTGTGATCGGCGATCTGCACGAGATAGATCAGCACGTCGGCGATTTCGTCGGCGAGGTGCTGTTGAATTTCAGGGTCTTGTCCGGCCTGCTGCGATTGCTCGGGCGTCATCCACTGGAAGATTTCCACCAGTTCGCCAGCCTCGACGATCATTGCCATCGCCAGGTTTTTCGGCGTTTGATAGGGCGCCCAATTGCGGTCGGCGGAAAACTGTCGCAAGCGGGCTTGCAGGGCGGGAATGTCCAAGCGGTGTGCTCCTCTGACGCTAATCCGTAATCGCCTGCAGTAGTTCGTTTTCGAGTGTGTTCTGAATCCGGGCGTCACCCAGACCGGGGCCGGAAACCAGAAACGTATCTTCCACCCGCTCGCCGAGGGTGGTGATCTTGGCCAGTTGCAGGTCGATGTGGTGTTTGGCCAGCACCTGCGCAATGCCGAACAGCAGCCCAGCCCGGTCGTGCGCGGTCACGTTGAGAATCCAGCGCTGCCCGCGCTCGTCGGGGCGCAGACCGACGCGGGGGCTGACGGGGAAGTTGCGCACCCGCCGCGACAGTCGCCCGTGATGCGGGGGCGGCAGTGGCGCGGCGCGGCCCAGTTCGGCGAGCAGCGAGGTTTCGATCACGCCGGTCATCGCCCTGTCGTGCACTTTGGTGTGGGGTGACACCACGACGAAGCTGTCGAGCGCCCAGCCGTTGTTGGCGGTGTGGATCTTGGCGTCGAGAATATTGAAGTTCTGATGATCGAAGTAGCCGCAGATGCGCGCGAACAGATCGGGTTGGTCGGGCGCATAGACCAGCACTTCCAGCCCCTCGCCTTCGGGCGCCAGTCGCGCGCTGATCACGGGCGACTGGCTGGCCACGCGGGCGTAGAGCTTGCGGGTGTGCCAGGCAATGTCTTGCGGATCGTTGCGCAGGAAATAGCCCATGTCCAGCGTGTCCCAGAGTGGCTTTTGTGCGCCCTGGGGCAGGGCGTAAAGGTTGAGAATGCGCTGCGCCTCGCGCTGGCGCAGTTGCAGTTCGGCCTCGGGTTGCGGCGTCTGGCCGCCGAGTGCGCGCAGGGTGGCGCGGTAGAGGTTTTCGAGCAGCTTGCCTTTCCAGGCGTTCCACACTTTGGGGCTGGTGCCGCGAATGTCGGCCACGGTCAGCAGGTATAGGGCGACGAGATGACGCTCATCGCCCACGCGCCGGGCGAAGGCGGCGATGACCTCGGGGTCGCTCAAGTCTTCTTTCTGCGCCACGCGCGACATCTGCAGGTGCTCGCGCACGAGGAACACGGCCAGCTCGGTGTGTTCGGCGCTGATGCCGTGCGCCTTGCAGAACTTGCGGGTTTCGACGGCGCCCAGCTCGGAGTGATCGCCGCCGCGGCCCTTGGCGATGTCGTGGAACAGCGCCGCGAGGATGAGCACCCACGGCGGATCGAAGTGTGCCGCCAGCTCCGAGCACAGCGGATATTCGTGGGCATGTTCGGGCATAAAAAAACGCCGCACATTGCGCACGACCATCAGAATGTGTTGATCGACGGTATAGACGTGAAACAGGTCGTGCTGCATCTGCCCGACGATGCGGCGAAACGCCCACAGGTAGCGCCCGAGCACGCTGGTGCGGTTCATAAGCCGCAGTGCGTGAACGATGCCTTGCGGCGCCTGCAGGATGCGCACGAACTGCTCCCGGCTGCGCGGATCGTGGCGGAAGGCGCTGTCCATCCGGTGGCGCGCCAGGTAGATGGCGCGTAGTGCGGCGGGCGAAAGCCCCCGAGCGCCGGGCGCGCGCTGGAACACCGCAAAAATTTCCAGCAGCGTCCAAGGCTCTTGCTCGAAAAGCTGGAGATGGGCGGGCTCGATTATGCCGTCGCGCAGCACATAGCGCCCGTCTTCCACGTCCTTGAGCCCGACGACGGGCTGCGCCACGGCCACCGACTGCGGCCAGAGCCGCCCCTCGATATCGAGCAGCACGATCTGGTTGATCTGCTCGACGGCTTTCGCCGCCCAGTAGTAGCGCTGCATCAGACGTTCGCCAGCCCGCTTGGTCGGCGTGGGCGCAAAGCCGAGCACCTTGGCAACGGCCGATTGCTGGTCGAACACCAGACGGTCTTCGCGCCGTCCGGCCAGCACGTGCAGGTGCGCGCGGATGCGTTTGATCACGGTCTCGTTGCGCTGAATCTGGCGCACGGTATTGACATGGATGATTCCATGCGCCGCCAATTCCTTCCAGCTGCGCCCCAGACCGCTGGCCTGCGCCACCCAGAGCACGACCTGCAGATCGCGCAAACCGCCGGGGCTTTCCTTGCAATTGGGCTCGAGCGCGTAGGGGGTGTCCTCGAATTTGAGATGGCGCTGCTGCTGCTCGCGCATCTTGGCCTGAAAGAAGGCGCGGGCATCGAGGTGAGCGAAAAACGCGCGGTTCAGCGAATCAGCCAAGGCGCGATTGCCGCACAAAAAGCGCGATTCCAGCAGGGCCGTCTGCACCGTGATGTCCTTGTCGGCTTCGTCGATGCAGGCCTCGATGGTGCGCACGCTCGGGCCGATTTCCAGGCCGATATCCCAGCAGGCGGTGATGAAACCTGAGGCGGCCGCATCGATGGCGGCGTTGCTGCCCTGGGTCTGCTCAAGCAGCAGAAGCAGATCGATGTCGGAGAACGGAAACAGCTCCCCGCGTCCATAGCCGCCCACGGCGATCAGCGCCGCATCGGGCGGCATGCCGCTTGTCGTCCACAGGGTCTGCAGCGTCTGATCGGCAAGGCGGGTGAGTCCGTGCAGCAGCGGCGTGACCTGCTGCGGGTGCTGCCCGAAGTGGTCGAGTAGCGCGGCACGTCCCTGTTTCCAGCTCAGGCGAATGTCGCTCAGCGCAACCTCAGCCGGATGGGCGGCGGCAGATGCGGTCATGGGCCTGACGTGCGCGAAGTCACGATGACGGCCAGCGCAGCGCCGCTCAAGCGGCGAGGGCAGGCTGGCGAACGAAGGCGGGCGCGGGCTGGCAACCGGCCGAAGTGGTCAGCACTTCAAAGCCGGTGGGAGTGACCAGCACCGTGTGCTCCCACTGTGCAGACAGCGAACGGTCTTTGGTGACGATGGTCCAGCCGTCGGCCATTTCGCGGATGTCGCGCCGCCCGGCGTTGATCATGGGCTCGATGGTGAAGGTCATGCCTTCGCGCAGCACTTCTCCCGTGCCCGCCTTGCCGTAGTGCAGCACTTGCGGGTCTTCGTGGAAGTTGCGGCCGATGCCATGGCCGCAGAATTCGCGCACGATGCTGTAGCCCGCGCTCTCGGCGAAGGTCTGGATGACGTGGCCGATGTCGCCCAGCCGCGCACCCGGTTTGACCAGCGCGATGCCATGCCACATGGCCTCGAAGGTGATGTCCACCAGCCGCTGCACATGCTTGGGCACGGTGCCGATGCTGAACATGCGGCTGCTGTCTCCGTGGAATCCATCCTTGATCACGGTGACGTCGATGTTGATCACATCGCCGCTCTTCAGCGGTTTGTCATTCGGAATGCCGTGGCAGATGACGTTGTTGACCGAGGTGCAGATCGACGCGGGGTAGGGCGCGTAGCCCGGCGGCGCGTAATTCAGCGGGGCCGGAATGGCCTGCTGCACCTGGGTGATGTAGTCATACGCCAGCTTGTCGATCGCCTTGGTGGTGACGCCAGGCTGCACATGCGGGGTCAGGTAATCGAGCAATTCGGAGGCCAGTCGCCCGGCCACGCGCATTTTCTCGATTTCTTCAGGGGTTTTGATGGTGATGCTCATGGCGCAATTATCACACTCCTGACATGTGTTCGTGAGCCGCCTGTGCGCGTCATGGCGATTTCTATAATCTGCCGCTGACCGCCATCCCCCACCCCGCCCAGCCCGTTCAGGCTTCCCGCATGCACATCCTTTTCTTTGAAGGCGCCAGCGCCTTGTCCGCCTTTCGTCAGGACGCATTGCAGGCCCGCCTGCGCCAGACCGCGCCGGAGATCGCCGATCGCGTGCGCCGTATCCATGCCCGCTATGTGCATGCACTGGCGCTCGACGCCGCCCCGACTCCCGCGCTTCACGACAAACTCGAAGGCCTGCTGCGCTATGGCGATCCTTACGCCGGTCCCGCGCAGGGTCAGAGCCTGTATGTCATGCCGCGCCTGGGCACCCTTTCGCCCTGGGCTTCCAAGGCCACCGACATCGCTCGCTTGTGCGGCGCCGAAGTGCACCGGGTGGAACGCACGGTGCAATACCGCCTTGAGGCGGAGAGTGGGCTGCTGCGCGCCGCCAAACCGCTGACCGAGGCCGAACTGCTTCAGCTCGCCGCCCTGTTGCACGACCGCATGACCGAAACCGTGGCGCTGCAGCGCAGCGAGCTGGAGCGTCTTTTTTCCGAACTGCCACCCCAGCCGCTGCAGCACGTGGACGTGCTCTCCGGCACGCTTGACGCCGGCCGCGCGGCGCTCGCGCGTGCCAATGTGGAGCAGGGACTGGCGCTGTCGGATGACGAGATCGACTATCTGCTCGACGCCTACCGCAAGCTCGGCCGCAACCCCACCGATGTCGAGCTGATGATGTTCGCCCAAGCCAACAGCGAACATTGCCGCCACAAAATTTTCAATGCCCGCTTCACCATCGATGGCGTCGATCAGCCGCACACCCTGTTCCAGATGATCCGCAACACCCACGCGGTGTCGCCGCAGGGCACGGTGGTGGCCTATGCCGACAACGCCTCGGTGATGGACGGCGGCACGGTGCAGGCCTGGCAACCCGATCCCGCCACGCACCGCTACGGCGCACAAGAAGCACTCAAACATGTGCTGATGAAGGTGGAAACGCACAATCACCCCACCGCTATTTCGCCGTTTCCCGGTGCGGCCACCGGAGCCGGTGGAGAGATTCGCGACGAGGGCGCCACCGGCCGTGGCTCGCGCCCCAAGGCGGGGCTCACCGGATTCTCGGTCTCCAATCTGCGGCTGCCGGGCGCTGGCGAACCGTGGGAGGCGGCCACAGAAACAGTCGGCAAGCCCGGCCATACCGCCAGCCCGCTGCAGATCATGCTCGACGGGCCGCTGGGCGGGGCAGCGTTCAACAACGAGTTCGGCCGTCCCAATCTGGCCGGTTACTTCCGCGTGTTCGAACAGCCGGTGGACGGCAAGGTCTGGGGGTATCACAAGCCCATCATGCTGGCGGGCGGTCTGGGCTCCATCGATGCCCGCCTGACGCACAAAAAGGCATTTCCCGCAGGCACGCTGCTGATCCAGCTTGGCGGCCCGGGCATGCGCATCGGCTTGGGCGGCGGCGCGGCGTCGAGTCTGGCCACCGGCAGCAATGCCACCCATCTCGATTTCGATTCGGTGCAGCGCGGCAACCCTGAAATTCAGCGCCGGGCGCAAGAAGTCATCAACGCCTGCTGCGCGCTGGGCGAGGCCAATCCCATTCTGTCGATTCACGATGTGGGCGCTGGCGGACTGTCCAACGCCTTTCCCGAGTTGGTGGAGGGCGCGGGCCGTGGCGCGGTGTTCCAGTTGCGCGATGTTCCACTTGAAGAGTCTGGCCTAAGTCCAAGAGAAATATGGAGTAACGAAAGCCAGGAGCGCTATGTTCTGGCTATTGCTCCAGAGCAGCAAGAGGCTTTCGCCGCGCTGTGCGCCCGCGAGCGCTGCCCCTTTGCGGTGGTGGGCGTCGCCACGCAAGAGCAAACGCTGATCGTGAATGACAGCCTGCACGCCGACCAGCCCGATCTGGCCCGTCCGGTCGATCTGCCGCTGGACGTGCTGCTGGGCAAGCCGCCGCGCGTGCATCGTCAGGCGCAGCGGCAGTTGCCGCAAGGCGAGGCGCTCGATCTGGCTGAGGTCGATCTGGCGCAGGCCTGCGAAGCGGTGCTGCGCCACCCCACGGTGGCGAGCAAGCGCTTTCTCATCACCATTGGCGACCGCACGGTAGGCGGCATGAGCCACCGCGATCCCATGGTCGGCCCGTGGCAGGTGCCGGTGGCCGACTGCGCCGTCACGCTCGCCGACTACGCTGGTTTTCGGGGCGAGGCGATGAGCGTGGCCGAGCGCGCGCCCGTTGCGGTGCTCAACCCCGCCGCGTCGGGTAGGCTGGCGGTGAGCGAGGCGGTGCTCAACCTGCTGGCCGCACCGGTGCAACGTCTGGCCGACATCAAGCTGTCGTGCAACTGGATGGCCGCCTGCGGCCAGCCGGGGCAGGACGCCGCGCTGTACGACACCGTGCACGCCATCGGCATGGAACTCTGTCCCGCTCTGGGTATTTCGGTGCCCGTGGGCAAGGATTCGCTGTCGATGCATACGCGCTGGGAAGACGCGGGTCAGGCCAAGAGCGTGACCTCGCCGGTCTCGCTGGTGGTTTCCGCCTTCGCCACGCTGCCCGACGTGCGCGGCACGCTTACGCCGCAACTGCGCACCGATGCGCCGAGCAGCCTGATTCTGGTCGATCTGGGCCAGGGCAAAAGGCGCATGGGCGCGAGCATCCTGGCGCAGACGCTCGGGCAGATCGGCGACATCACCCCCGATCTCAACAGCCCGCACTTGCTGAAATCGTTTGCCGCGGCGCTGGCTGAATTGCGCACCGCTGGCCTGGTCTGGGCCTATCACGACCGATCCGACGGCGGCCTGTGGGCGGCTGCCTGCGAAATGGCCTTCGCCGGGCATTGCGGCCTCAGCCTGAATGTGGACGTGCTCACGCTCGAAGGCAACGAAGCCGACGACTGGGGCGATGCCAAAGACTGGGCCAAACAGGTCGGTCCGCGCCGTCACATTCAAACCTTGCGCGCGCTGTTCAACGAAGAGCCCGGCTTGCTGCTGCAAGTGCCCGCAACGCAGCGCGACGCCGTGCTGCAGACCCTGCGGCAACACGGGCTGTCGGCGCACAGCCACGCCATCGGCACGGTCAACGACGGCGACGTCATCGAGATCTGGCGCGACACGCAGCGCATTTACACCGCACCTCGCACCCAATTGCAGCAAATGTGGGACCGCGTGTCGTGGCGCATGGCGATGTTGCGCGACAACCCCGAGTGCGCCCAAGCCGAGCACGACGCGCTGGCCGACGCCGCCGATCCGGGGCTGCACTTGCACCTGACTTTCGACGCCCAGCAAGACATCGCCGCGCCTTTCATCGCCAGCGGGGCGCGGCCGCAAGTCGCCATCCTGCGCGAGCAGGGCGTCAACTCGCAGGTGGAAATGGCCTACGCCATGCACCGCGCCGGGTTCGACGCGGTGGACGTGCATATGAGCGACCTGATGGCAGGCCGCGCCCGGCTGGGCGATTTCCGCGGCTTTGTCGCCTGCGGCGGTTTCAGCTACGGCGACGTGCTCGGCGCGGGCGAGGGCTGGGCGCGTTCCATTCTGTTCAACCCCGAGCTCGCCGATCAATTTGCACATTTTTTCGGCCGTACCGATACCTTCGCGCTGGGCGTGTGCAACGGCTGCCAGATGCTGGCCGCGCTCGCCCCCATGATTCCCGGCGCCCGCGCCTGGCCGCGCTTCACCCGCAACCGCTCGGAGCAGTTCGAGGCGCGGTTGTCGCTGGTGGAAGTCGCCGAGTCGCCGTCCCTCTTTTTTCAGGGCATGGCTGGCAGCCGCGCGCCCATCGCCGTGGCGCATGGCGAAGGGCGGGCCGATTTTTCGCAGCAGGGCGACGCGAAGCTGCTGCAGGTGGCCATGCGCTTTGTCGATCATCAGGGCCAACCCACGGAGCGTTATCCCTACAACCCCAACGGCAGCCCCGAGGGCATCACCGCCGTGACCACGCCCGATGGCCGCTTTACCGCGCTGATGCCGCACCCGGAGCGGGTGTTCCGCAGCGTGCAGATGAGCTGGACCGCCGAGGGGCAGGGCGACGACAGCCCGTGGATGCGCATGTTCCGCAATGCGCGGGTGTGGTGTGAGTGAAGTGGCCCCCACGCTCCCGCTGCGCGGTCGCTGCCCCCCGAGGGGGCGCACCCCGCCTTGGGGCGGCCCGGCGGCGGGGTGGGTGGCCCCCACGCTCCCGCTGCGCGGTCGCTGCCCCCCGAGGGGGCGCACCCCGCCTTGGGGCGGCCCGGCGGTGGGGTGGGTGCGTTGATCATGGCGGGAAACCGAATCAGCCGTTACGGCGGCGTCGATACCCTGCGCGGCTTGGCCGTGCTGTGGATGATGTCGTTTCATTTCAGTTTCGACCTGAACTGGTTCGGCTTCATCCACACCGACTTCTACACCAGCCCCTGGTGGCTCGATCAGCGCATTGCCATCGTCAGCCTGTTTGTTTTCACCGTCGGACTGACGCAGACCTTCACCGATGCGAGCGGCCGCCCGGCGCGGCATTTCTGGAAGCGCTGGGCGCAAATCGTGGGCGCTTCGCTACTGGTCACGGCAGGCAGCTACGCCGCGTTTCCGCACAGCTTCATCTACTTCGGCATTCTTCAGGGCATCGCGGCCATGTTGCTGTTGCACCGACTGGTGTTTCGCCACTTAGGCGCCTGGGTGTTGCTGCTCGCCCCCATCGCCATTGCCGCGCCTCAGCTTTGGGGGCACGCTTTTTTCAATCCGCCGTGGTGGAACTGGACCGGGCTGATCACGCAAAAACCCATCACCGAAGACTACGCGCCACTGCTGCCGTGGATCGGTGTGCTGTGGATCGGCGCCGGCGCGGGCTGGCTGCTGGCGCGGGTGCAATTCCGGCCCTTGCGCCATCTGCCCGAAATTCGTCCGCTGTCTTTCCTCGGGCGCTGGCCCCTGACCATTTACCTGCTGCATCAACCCGTTTTCGTCGGCCTGGTCTGGCTGGCTGCACATCTGCGGGGGTGATTCGTGGAAGAACTTGTCGACGCCTCCATCGACTATCTGCTGCATTACGGCGACAGCGATCACTGGTTTTTCATTCCGCAGGCGAAGGATGAAGAAGACGCGCTGCGCTACTTTTTCTGCATCGAAGGCTACGTCGAGCGTCTGCGACGGGACATTCGCGCACGCCGAGAAGCAGAAGAGGGGCTTTGAGACGTCAGCGCAGCGATTCAGCCGAAACCGTGGCTCATCAGCGTCGCCAGCAAGGGGATGATGACCATCACATGCGATTGCGCCATCAGCCAGCGGCGCTCTTTTTTCACTTCTTCTACGCCGGGCTGCCACACTGCCATTGCCCGAGCCTGAAGGCCCCAGCGCCCCAGCCGCTGCGTGGACGGCCAGGACATCACCGCCATCAGCGCCAGCAAAACCACCTTGGCCCACAACAAGGGGTTGTGCAGCAGCCACTGCGGGCCTTTGATGCCCCAGAACACCAGCGCCAGCCCGCTGGCCAGCACCGCGGCAAAACTGCCCCAGACCCACACATCCAGCCTGCGAAGGCGAGCCAGCACCTGGGCATCGACGGCGCCCACCCGTGTCAGGCTGGTTTTGGCGGTGAGAAAAACGGCCAGCCCCAGCATGGCGGAGAGATGAAGGTAAAGCAGCAGAGCATCGGTCAACATGGCGGGTCAGTCCGGTTTGAGATGGATCATCTCGGTTTTTCTGGTCTGCAGGGTGATGAAGTGCTGCAGCGGCGGGTGCAGGCAATCCGCCAGAGTCGAGGTATTGAGCCGCGCGTAAAACGCTTCTGCGGCGTCGCTCAGCAAGGGCCGCAGCAGGCACAACGGAGTGAGATTGCAATGGCCGCCGTCAGGGCGAAGGCATTCCACCAGGCCCTGACCGTCTTCCAGCCAGCGCACGACATTCCCAAGAAGTATTTCTGAAGCGTCTTTATCAAGACGAACGCCACCATTGGAGCCGCGTTGATTCTGCACGTAGCCACCGGCAGCAAGACGCTGGAGCACCTTGACAAGATGCTCACGCGAGATATCAAGAATCTTCGCTAATTCTTTGCTATTTAATGATTGATCTGGGTTTTCTGCCAGCACCATCAAGGCGCGCAGTCCAAAGTCAGTGAACTGGGTCAGTTTCAATTCGTGGCTTGCCTGTCTTGTTGTGTGAAGCTATAGTGGAATTAAATAATCCACATAAGGGGTTGTCATGACGCATCCTACCGCGAGTCGAATCACAACGCCAGAAAGCCAGCAAAGCTTGTTCAGGCAAGTGCTGGACGCAACGCCAGCCGAGATTGCGCCTGAGGATCGCCGCAGCGTTCTGGCCGAACAGCTCCGCACACAGACGGGGCTCGACGAGCGCGCCCTCGATCGCTTGGTGCGTCGGTTTTATGCACATGCCCGGCTTGATCCAGATCTCGGTCCGATGTTTGAGGCGCACGTGGCCGACTGGGAGGCGCATTACGCCCGGATGGTGGATTTCTGGGCCTCGGTCGGCCTGCTTGCTGGACGCTATCACCGCAATGCCTTGCAGGCGCATCGCCCCTTGCCTCTGCACCCTGCGCACTTCGCCCGCTGGCTGGATCTGTTCGACCAGACGCTGCAGGAAGAAGTCTCACCTGCGGCACGCGCGCACCTGATGACCATTGCGCACCGCATAGCGGCAACTCTGAACAGCCGCCTGTGTTCGCGTTGACGGAAATATCAGGGTTTACCCGCGCGATGTTTACATGCAGTGACAAAAGATACACGACCTATCTGCGCAGGTTGATCCATCGCAAGCGGCTGCATAAGTTCCTGCTTATTCTACCAACCATACATGTGCGACATTCTGTCGCATCACTCTGAGGAGAAAAACCAATGCCTGACGAGATGCCTTACCTGCCGATGCCGGTTACAGACCCTGCGGGTCGAACGCATGCGCAATCGGACATGCCGCTGCCTGACATGCAATACGCCCGGCCAATGGGGGCATGGGTTATCGTAGCCGCGCTCTTTATCGTCGTCGTCGGTCTGTGGGCGATGGTTGCGGCCTATTTCTCCATCCATGCCTGAGGCACGTCATGTCAACTTCAACTCCCGACGCCTTTGAAGATCGGTTCCATCATGTCGCGCTGCGGCATGAGCGCATCTGGATTTTCATCGCCCTGTCCCTGATCGCCGTACTGTTCATCGTGGCGGTGTGGTTCGTGGTGCACGACTACGGCCTGGTGGCCAAGACCTCGCAGTTCTACTCCAACCCCAACACACCGGCCGAAACGGCCAACTACCAGGGTTCCGGCGTGAAGCAAACCGGGCCGAACAGCTATGAGGTCTATGAAGTCGGCCGCGCCTGGAGCTGGACGCCGGGCACCGCCACGCCGCTGACCCTCCCGGTGGGCGCTCACGTCACGTTCAACGTCACCAGCGGCGATGTGATCCATGGCTTCGAAGTGCAGGGCACGAGCATCAACCTCACCGCCATTCCCGGCGTGGTGGGGCATGTCAGCTACACCTTCAACAAACCTGGCACGTTCTACATCATCTGCAACGAGTATTGCGGTGCCGGCCATCAGGCCATGATCGGCAGGATCATCATCACCGGAGCAAAACAATCATGAGCGCAACCCTGAGCAACAACGCCCCGCGCATTCTGGCGACGCCGACTGCCGGTGAGATTGCCGGTGAAAAAACCATGCTGCTGGCCTTCTGGGTCACGGGTTTTCTGGCACTCGCCGTGGGCATCGCCATTGGCGTGCTCCAGAGCAGCAACTATGCCGGAATCAATCTCTATCCTTATCTACAGCCGTTCCTCAAGTCGTACTACCAAGGGCTGACCATGCACGGCGTGCTCAACGCCTATGTGTTCACCTTCTTCACCATTTCCGGCTGGCTGATGTACCTGCCGGCGCGTGAACTCAAACTCAAGCCCAATATGGGGCTGGCCTGGTTTACTTACGCGCTGATGCTCATCGGCACGTTGATGGCGGCTTACGGCATGTTCGACAACTCGTCGAGCGTGCTCTACACCATGTACGCGCCACTCAAGGGCAGTGCTTGGTTTTACCTGGGCATCACGCTAGTCGTGGTGGCGAGCATTCTCCCGCTGTTCGTCGTGCTGGAGATGCGGGCCCGCTGGAAGCGCGCCAATCCCGGTCAGCTCACGCCGCTGGTCACCTATATGAGCGCCACCACGCTGCTGATGTGGCTGCTCGCCGCGCTCGGCGCGGGCACCGAGGCCGTGTTCCTGCTCGATCCCTGGGCGCTCGGGATGACGCAGACCATCGATCCGTTGCTGGCCCGCACCTTGTTCTGGTGGACCGGCCACCCCATCGTGTATTTCTGGCTGATGCCGGGCTACGTCTCCATCTATGCGTTGCTGCCACGGCAGGCAGGAGGGAAACTGATTTCGGACCCGCTGGCCCGTCTGGCTTTTTTGCTGCTGTTCGTGTTCTCCTTGCCGGTGGGCACCCACCATCAGTACACCGATCCGGGCATCTCCCCGGTGATTAAAGGGATCGTGACGGCGCTGACGCTGTCGGTTGCGATTCCCAGCCTGATCACCGCCTTCACCATCGCGCTCAGCCTGGAGTATGGCGGTCGTCGTCGCGGCGGCAAAGGGCTGATGGGCTGGTGGACGGCCTTGCCCTGGAAAGATCCCTCGGTGGCGGCGCAGGTTCTGGCGCTGGTGAGTTTCATCTTCGGCGGAGCAGGGGGCATCGTCAACGCCAGTTGGCAGCTCGACAACGTGGTGCACAACACCCTGTGGATTCCGGCGCACTTTCACCTCACCGTGGGCACCATGACCACCCTTGTCTTCATGGGCGTGAGTTTCTGGCTGCTGCCGCACCTGACCGGCCGCAAACTCTACAGCTCGAAACTTGCCCTCTGGAGCGTGTGGCTGTGGTTCCTCGGCCTGATGACCTGGGGCTTCGCCGGACACTGGGCCGGCATGGACGGCGTGCCGCGACGCGCCTGGGTCTCGTCCTTGCCGCATGATCAATACATGCAACTTTATGGCGCAGTGCATCCGGCGCTCATCATCGTGGGCATAGGCGGCGTCATTGCAGCCCTCGGTGCGGTTCTCTACTACATCGTGTTCTTCGGCACCTTGTTCGGCCAGAAAGATTCCAAGGCGATGGTCGAGATTCCGTTCACCGAGTACATCACCAGCAGCGAGGGATCCTTACTGGCGCGCGTGGCCGAACCGCTGGGCCTTTGGACGCTGATCACCTTTGTCATCACGCTGGCGGTCTACATCCCCGTGTTCTGGCCCATGCTCACCCATCCGATCCACGCGCCGGGCTTCGTGCTCTGGTGATCGGATGAAGGGAGTCGGCATTGCATCCCCAGCCACCCCGCTGCAACCGCAGCGAGGCGGCTGGAAGGATTCGGCGCGGCGGGCGGCGCTGGTCTCCGCCCTGCTGTTGGCTGCGGTCTGGGCCTGGTCACATTTCCAACAACACTCCGCGGCTCTCCATGGATCTCCGCTCAAACCCGTCCCGGCGCCTTCGCTGTCTGGATTCACGGACACCCAGGGCAGGGCGTTCTCCTGGACGCGTGAACGCGGCCGGGCGGTGCTGGTGTTTTTCGGCTACACGCACTGTCCCGATGTCTGCCCGCTTACCCTGGCTGCATTGGCGCAAAGCCTGGAACGACTCGGACCGCTGCGCAAACAGGTGCGCGTGGTGTTCGTCACCCTCGATCCAGCGCGCGACACGGCGCCGGTGCTGCGCGCCTATCTCGATGCCTTCCTGCCGGACACCATCGGCTTGCGGGCTGCTATGCCCGCGGTGCGCGTCTCTGCGCGGCAATGGGGCATTACCTGGCGGCGCGTCGATACGGCGGACGGCGCCTACTGGATCGATCACACCGCCGCTGTCACCCTGGTTGGACCAGACGGGCGATTGGTCGCGCGATATGGCTACGGACAACTCACGGATCCCTCCTGGCTTGCAGACGACTTGCGCACCGTCCTGGAGCGCGGATGACAAGCACTTGGCCGCTCGCGGCATGGGCGGGATGGTTCGTGTTGGCCGGCCTGGCGCTGGCGGGCTACAGCCTGGCCGCTTGGCGCGGGCGCTGGCCATGGTGGCGGGTGATGGTCTTTGCGGTCGGCTGCGCGCTGACGCTGCTTTGCACCTGGGGATTGAACAACCCGCTGGCCTCGATGACGGGCTACACCATCGCCTTGATGACCTTGGGCCAGATCGTGTCGCCGCTGCTCCTGATTGGATTTCCTCCGCAGGTACGCGCGCAGTGGCGCGCACCAAGGCAGAGTTGGTGGAGCCTCTGGGTGCTCGACGCCTGGGTCGCAGCGGCCGTGTTCATCATTCTGACCCTGGGAGTGAATCTGCCCGGCGTGTTCAACACCGCGCTCGCCAACGCCTTCTTTTCCGGCCCGATCGGCCTGTTTCTGCTGCTCTCCGGGTTGATGTTCTGGGCGCAGTTGCTGCCGGGTTGCACCAGCATTGCCCATCGCTGGATTGCCGGCATCTACGGCTGGCTGGGCAGTCTGCCGATGATGATCATCGCCGCAGTCTGGGTGTGGAGCGGCCATGTGCTCTACACCCCTTACCTCGACGTGCTGTGCCTGTGGAATCTCAGTCCGCTGGACGACCAACACTACGCCGGGCTGGTGATGTTCATTGCCGGATTGCCGCTGCAACTGCGCGCGGCATGGCTGCTCATCATGCCGGGCGAGGAGGAGTCAAGCTGATGCGCCCCTGTGCTGCAGCCCATCGCCGCCATCGGGCAATTCCCGATCGGCACATGCGGCCGAGCTGTCTATGCTCTCCCCGGTATTCCCCGTGGAGACCCGCACATGCCCGCGATTCCGACCATCAATATTGCCTCAGGACAGCCGCCGTCCCTTGCGTCTGTACGCAGCGCCTGCCGCAAGATGAAACTTTGCATCGCCGCGTCCTACGCGGTTCTTGCCTATTTCATCGCCCGCAGCCTGATTGCGCTGGGTCAGTCGCACATGCGCAGCACGCCCGCTGCGCTGGGCGTCGGCAGCCTGCTGGCGATCGTCAAAGATCTTGGGATCATCGCGCTGCTCCTGGGCGCCGCCTACGCGTTGTATCGCTCGCTGACGATCTACCAAAGCCTGCGCTTGTGCGACGACAGCAAAATCTGCCGCGTGGTCTACGCCGTCTGCCGGGTCAATCCCGCGGCGGATCGCTATCGCATCGCGGTTTTGCGCAGTGGCAGGGGGTTCCTCACTGCAGAGATCGACGGATTTTTCAGACTCTGCCCGCCCGAACTCTGGACTCAGAGCTGGCCCCAGGATCTCAAGGCCAGAATCCAGTCGCCCGAGCCATTGGCCGTCAAGGCAAAGCTCACGGCAGAGTAACGCAGCCCAGAGTAACGCAGCCCTTTCGCTGGCTGCAACCCGATCCCCGCGCCGCACCCACCCTGCACGCACTGCCCGCAGTCGCGCGGGAGCGGTGTTACGCGCGCCGTTCATGCCCCCATCTTTGTCACAGGAGTTGCCGCAGCGCAACTCCACACTGTCCCTCATGCACACCCATTCAGGACTACTCATGAAACATCATTCAATTGGTCTGATTTTGATGACTTTTTTTCTCGCCGCCAGCGCGCAGGCGCAAACGCCTGCGGGCAACGCCGCCGCAGGCAAGTATGAATCCTCCATGTGCGAAGGCTGCCATAACGCCGCTCACGGCGGCTTCAAAACCGATTTCCCCGAGGTGTACCGCGCGCCCAAACTCAACGGGCAAAGCGCCGCCTACATCGCGCAGTGCCTGGAGGATTACCGCAGCGGCGCGCGCCGCAACCCGACGATGAAAGCCGTGGCCGACATCCTGACTCCGCAGCAGATCGCCAACCTGTCGGCGTATTACGCCGTTCCCAAAAATCAAAGCGTCAAGTGAGGAGCACACATATGAAACGACTGACTGCATCGCTGGCTGCGGCAGCCACAGCCCTGGCTTTTGCTGGCGCGGCGCATGCCGCCGACCTCAAAAAGGGGGAAGAACTGGTGAACAAAGGCGGCTGCATTGCCTGCCACGGCGCTGGTCTCGACAAGCCCATCGCCCCCAACTACCCCAAGCTGGCCGGGCAATACCAGAGCTATCTGTTCCACGCCCTGCAGCAATACCAAGCCAAGCACCAGACCCCGCTGTATGGCCGCAACAACGCCATCATGAGCGGCATGGTGGCGCAGTACAACACGCAAGACCTGGAAGACATCGCGGCCTATATCGCCAGCCTGAAGGGCGATCTCTACATCCGCGACGAAATGCATTGAAATTCAGTGATCTGCGTGCGGCGGGCCCGTTGGCCTGAGCCCGCCGCGCACATGCTCTATTTCTTGCCTTTGATGCTATCGAGATAATCGGCGATCACCGGCACCTGATCCTCGGGAATCGGTGCCTTGAACGCATTTTTCATTTTGTTGACCTCGACCAGCCAGGCGGCTTTGGGCAGATCGGGTTGATTCATCACCATGCCCACCGAGTGGCACATCAGGCAATAGGTATTGGCGGCCTTGGCACCAGGACCATCACCCGGAAATACGCGGGTGCTGCTGGGCAGCGCAATGGTCTGGGTCTTGAGGGTGAGTGCGTGCGCGGGTGCTGCGGCGCATGCGCCGAAAATCAGTGCGGCGCCCAGGGCGCGCAGCGTGGCGCCGGTCGTGCTCTTAGTCATGTGTGTTCTCCCTTTCAAACGGCCATCAGCCGGGTGGACTCGACGACGTTGCGCATGAAGCCACCGGGGTTCCAGTTGGGTGTCATGGGCTGCTGCAGGCCGTCCGTATTGGTGCAGCGAACCATCACGGTCTGGTCGCCCTTGGCAAACTTGAGATGCGCGTTCCATTGGCGGAAGCTGAACTTGCCGTAGTCACGTCCGAGTTCGGTCGCCGTCCAGGTCTTGCCGCCGTCGATCGAGACGTCGACCGCCTTGACGCCGGTATCGCCCCCGAAAGCGATGCCGCGCACCAGTTCCGGACGACCGGCACCGATTGACGCGCCGTCCTTCAGATTGGTGATGAAGGATCGCGGCACCATGCGGTTGATGGGCACGAACTTCACACCCTGCTCCCCCGGAGTCATATTGGCCTGCGGCCAGTTGTCGGGAATGGTGTAGGCCGGCTTCATCCAGAAATTGGTGTTTTCCTCGTTGAGCACGCGCACGTGCTGCAGCATCTTGGTCCAGTAGGTCGCATACCAGCCCGGCACCACGAGACGGAAGGGGAAGCCGTTGAGCAGCGGCAGCGCCTGGCCGTTCATCTCCCAGGCGATCATCACGTCGCCATCCCGCGCGTGATCCACAGACAGCGACTTTTTCAGATTCGGCGCCGTCGCCACGACCGGACGCTCGGAACCCTCGAACTGCACCTGCACCGCACCGGCCTTGACGCCCGCGGCATCGAGCACGTCCTTGAGCCGCACGCCGACCCAGCGCGCATTGCCCATCGCGCCATTGCTCCATTCGCCACCGGGCACGCGGGGCTGGAAATAGCCACGGGAATTGCCCGAGCACTGATTGACGGCCGCCAGTTCGACATGCTTGAAATGCTTCATCAGGTCGAACACGGTGAACTCCAGCACCTTGTCCACATGGCCGCTGATCCGCACCTTGTGGGTGTGCGGGTTCATGGTCGTGGGAATGTCCGCCCAATGCCAGCGCACATAGAACTGATTGACCGGCGTGAAGACCCCCTTGTCGAACACTGACCAGGGCGTTTCCAGCAGCGGCGGGCGGGTGCGCTGCAGAATCATCTCGCCTTTGCCAGGGAATGCCGTCGTGAGCTGGCGCTCATCGGGGCCGCCTGGAAGCGGCAGTTTGGTCATCTCCGCGGCCAGGCTGGTGCGGACGAGCGTCAAAGCGCCCAGCCCGGCAGCGGCAGTTTGCAAAAAATGCCGCCGCGCCTGCGTGTCAGGGTTGTAGTCGGTCTGTTTCATGCCATTCCTCCTCGGTGTTATGGACAGACGCGTCGCATTTCGTCGCGCCATGTAGTGATTTATAACCAAGCGAGCAAGGCCTGAATAATGAATTAAACCTGTTGATCAAAGGAATTATTTTGATGAACAATCAGCGAAGCACCGATATATTCTATCGAACATATTAAATTTCTAACATATTGAATATTCAGGGGAAATTTCACAGACGTGGAGAGTATTTTGCAATATTCGAATGAAATAAAATAGATTTTCATATAGCGTTTCGTTCCAGTGCAAAAAATAGTCGCACTTTGTCGTTTTTATTACATTTTGTCTTTCATAAAAATAGAACCTGAAGATCGAGACCGCCAGCGTGCGCGCCCCTATCAACAGGCTATGCTTGCCGCAACATGCGCGAGGAGAGCTCCATGACAGACGAACAGAACCCGCCGCCGTCCGGAGGCGGGAAAAACCGGCCCAAGATCAATCCCAAGACGCAGGTGCATCTGGGCTATTGGCTGCTGGCCATTGCCTTGATGTTCATGGTGCAAAGTCTGTGGTCGTCTTACAGCAATGTGCAGACGGTGCCGTACAGCGAGTTCCAGACTTATCTCAAAGAAGGCAGGATCAAGGATGTGGTGATCAGCGGCCAGACCATCACCGGCACGCTGAAATCGCCCGACGCCAATGGCAAGAGCCTAGTGGTCGCGGTGCGCGTGGAGCCGCAGCTCGCCAGTGAGTTGCAGAAGTACGGGGTGACGTATTCGCAGCAATACACCGATACCTGGCTGTCCGACATTCTGTCGTGGGTGTTGCCCGCGCTGATCTTCGTCGGGCTATGGTTTTTTCTGGTGCGCAAGTTTGCCGACAAGGCCGGGGGCATGGGCATGGGGGGCTTCATGTCCATCGGCAAGAGCCGGGCGAAGGTCTACATGGAAAACCGCACCGGGGTAACTTTTGCCGACGTCGCCGGGGTGGACGAAGCCAAGGCCGAGCTGGAAGAAGTGGTCGATTTTCTGAAGAACCCCGGCGAGCACAGCCGCCTC
The DNA here is from genome assembly GCF_002482605.1 of Thiomonas sp. UBA7699. Lineage (NCBI taxonomy): Bacteria > Pseudomonadati > Pseudomonadota > Betaproteobacteria > Burkholderiales > Thiomonas > Thiomonas sp. UBA7699. Next base: position 19,785 of record NZ_DLGH01000007.1, read on the forward strand.
GGCGCCCGCGCGCCCAAGGGCGTGCTACTGGTGGGGCCGCCCGGTGTGGGCAAGACGCTGCTGGCGCGCGCCGTGGCCGGGGAGGCCGGGGTGCCGTTTTTCTCCATCAGCGGCTCGGAATTTGTGGAAATGTTCGTCGGCGTGGGCGCGGCGCGGGTGCGCGACCTGTTCGAGCAGGCGCGGGAAAAATCGCCGGCCATCATTTTCATCGACGAGCTCGACGCGCTGGGCCGCGCCCGCAGCGCCGCGCCGTTTGGCGGCGGACACGATGAAAAAGAGCAGACGCTTAATCAGTTGCTGGTCGAACTCGACGGCTTCGATTCCACTTCGTCCATTGTGATTCTCGCGGCCACCAACCGGCCGGAGATTCTCGATCCCGCCCTGCTGCGCGCCGGGCGATTTGACCGACAGGTGCTGGTGGAGCGACCCGACAAGGTAGGGCGGGTGCAGATTCTCAAGGTGCATGCGGTCAAGATCCGGCTCGACCCGAGTGTGGATCTGGAGCAGGTGGCGGCGCTCACTCCCGGGTTCTCCGGCGCCGATCTGGCCAATCTGGTGAACGAGGCGGCCTTGCTGGCCACGCGGGAAAACGCGCGCACCGTCACCCTGTCGCACTTCACCCGCGCGGTCGAGCGCATCGTCGCCGGGCTGGAAAAGCGCAACCGCCTGCTCAACCCGAAAGAACGCGAGATCGTGGCGCATCACGAAATGGGGCATACGCTGGTGGCCATGTCGTTGCCGGGCAGCGATGCGGTGCACAAGGTGTCCATCATTCCGCGCGGCATCGGTTCGCTGGGTTACACCATTCAGCGGCCCACCGAAGACCGCTATCTGATGACCCGGGAAGAGTTGAAAAACAAGATGACCGTGCTCATGGGCGGGCGGGCCGCCGAGCATCTGGTGTACGGGCATTGGTCAACCGGCGCGGCGGACGATCTGGCGAAAGTCACCGACATCGCCCGCAGCATGGTGACGCGCTACGGCATGGCCGAAAAGCTCGGCGGCGTCAGTCTGGAAGAAACCCAGCAATCCGTGCCGGGCATGCCGGGCCTTCCGCCGCAGCATGAATACAGCGAACAGACCGCGCGGGAAATCGATTGCGCTGTGCGCGAGCTGGTGAATGATGCCTTCAACCGTGCGCAAGACATTCTGCAACGCGAACGCGCCGTGCTGGAGGAGGGCGCGCGGCAACTGCTGGCGAAGGAAACCCTGAGCGAAGCCGATCTCAAGGCGCTGTTCGCACCGCTGGCCGCTGCGCAGACCCAGGCTTAGGGCGTTCCCAGGCGCAGGTCGTTGCGGCCGCAGTTTGCTCAGGCGTGGCTGGAATGCAGCACTTTGGGCGGTACGGCCGGGCGGTCGTAGCGCTCGATACCCAGACCGGCGATGCTGATCTCCGGCTTGCGGTTGAGCACCAGATCACTCACGACCCGGCCTGAGCCGCAGGCCATGGTCCACCCCAGGGTGCCGTGGCCGGTGTTGAGGTAGAGGTTGGGATAGCGCGTGGCGCCGACGATAGGCGTGCTGTCGGGCGTCATCGGGCGCAGGCCGGTCCAGAAGGTGGCAGCGGCGAGGTCGCCACCGGGGAACAGGTCGCGGGTGACCATTTCCAGCGTTTCGCGCCGACGCGGGTTGAGCCGCAGATCAAATCCGCCCAGCTCCGCCATGCCGCCCACGCGGATGCGTTGATCGAAGCGGGTGAGGGCGATTTTGTAGGTTTCGTCCAGCACGGTGGACCGCGGCGCGAGCGCCTCGTCGGTCAACGGCACGGTGAGCGAATAACCCTTGACCGGATAGACCGGCAGATCGAGGCCCAGCGGCGCCAGAAAGTCGCGGGTGTAACTGCCCAGCGCCAGCACATAGCGATCCGCGGTGAGGACGGCGTCTCCCACCTGCACGCCGGTGATGCGCTGGCCGTCGCTCGACAGTCCGCGGATCGTCTGGCCGAACTCGAATTTCACGCCCAATTCGCGCGCCATTTCGCCCAGACGGGTGGTGAATATCTGGCAATCCCCGGTTTCGTCGTGCGGCAGGCGCAGGCCGCCGACAAGCCGGTCGCGGGCGTGCGCCAGACCGGGCTCGACCTGGGCGAGCTGGTCGCGGTCGAGCAGTTCGTAGGGCACGCCGCATTCTTCGAGCACGGTCACGTCGCGCTGCACCGCATCGAGTTGCGCTTGGCTGCGAAACACCTGCAGCGTGCCGCCGGTGCGTTGTTCGTAGGCGATGCCGGTTTCGGTGCGCAGCGCTTGCAGGCTGGCGCGGCTGTACTCGGCCAGACGCATCATGCGCTCTTTATTCACCGCATAGCGTTCGGCGCTGCAGTTGCGCAGCATTTGCGCCATCCAGCGCAATTGCCACAGCGTGCCGTCTGGGCGAATCGCCAGCGGCGCGTGGCGCTGAAACATCCACTTCACCGCCTTGAGCGGAATACCGGGCGCGGCCCAGGGCGTGGAGTAGCCCGGCGATACCTGGCCGGCATTGGCGAAGCTGGTTTCCATTGCGCAGGCGTTTTGGCGGTCGATCACCGTCACCTCCGCGCCGGCCTTGGCGAGGTAGTACGCCGTGGTGGTTCCGATCACGCCGGCGCCGAGAACAATGACTTTCATGGCAAACACCTGTTCAATAACTAGATGGGCGAAATTTAGTCGGTCACCTGCAAAAAAATTCCTTGTTTTTAGGGTGCTTCACAGTGAAAATCGCTGAAACCGCTTCCTCTTTTGGTGCGCCAGCCGCCATGTACGAACTCGATCGCATCGACCGCCGCATTCTGGATCTCCTGCAGCGCAACGGCCGCATCTCCATGACCGATCTGGCCAGCGAAGTCGGGCTGTCGGCCTCGCCGTGTACCGAGCGGGTCAAACGCATGGAGCGTGCCGGGGTGATCACCGGCTACAACGCCCGCATCAACCCGGAGGCGCTGGGCAAGACCCTGCTGGTTTTCGTGGAAATCAAACTGGCGTCCAAGTCGGGCGATGTGTTCGACCGCGTGCGCCAGGAGTTGCTGCACATGCCCGACGTGCTGGAGTGCCACCTCGTTTCGGGCAGCTTCGACTATCTGGTGAAGTTCCGCCTGCGCGGCATGAAGGAATACCGCCATCTGCTGGGCGATATTCTCAAACGGCTGCCGGTCTCGGCCGAGTCGCACAGCTATGTGGTGATGGAAGAGATCAAGGAAAGTCTGTATTTGCCGACCGACCGATAGCGCGCTCTCCGGAGTGACGCATCGAGATCGTGGTGGTGGCAAGGCAGATGTCGCAGCCGACGGCGTCATAGGCCCCGGCCTGCAAGACGCGCGCATCCGCCGCAAAATGCGCTCATGCACGCTCTGAAAAACATCGCTTTATCTCTGCTCGATCTGGTCGCCGTGCGCGAAAACGGCACCGTAGCCGAGGCGCTGCAGATCGCCCTGCGCACCGCGCAACATGCCGAATCGCTGGGCTTCAAACGGTACTGGTTGGCCGAACATCACAATCTGGCTGGCGTGGCCAGTTCGGCCACGGCGGTGCTGGTGGGTTATGTGGCCGGCGGCACGCAACGCATCCGCGTGGGGTCGGGGGGCGTCATGCTGCCCAATCACGCGCCGCTGGTCGTGGCCGAAGCCTTTGGCACCCTCGCCGAGCTGTATCCGGGGCGCATCGACCTGGGTCTTGGACGCGCGCCGGGCACCGATCCGCTGACCATGCGCGCCCTGCGCCGCGACCGTATCGAGCGCGAAGAAGACTTTCCGCGCGATGTGGCCGAACTGCAGCATCTGCTCGCCCCGGCCGAGCCCGGTCAGCGCCTCGTCGCCATGCCCGGTGCGGGAACGCAGGTGCCCATCTGGCTGCTGGGCTCCAGCCTGTTTTCTGCGCGGCTGGCGGCGCAGCGGGGGTTGCCTTATGCCTTCGCCTCGCACTTCGCGCCGCGCTTGCTGCATCAGGCGCTGGAGTTGTATCGACAAGAGTTCCGGCCTTCGCCCGCGCTGGCGCAGCCTTACGTCATCATCGGCGTGCCCCTGATCGCCGCGCCAACCGACGAAGAGGCGCAATTTCTCGCCAGCAGCACCTATCAGCGCGTGCTGGGCATTCTCACCGGGCAGCGCGGCCGACTGTCGCCGCCGGTGGCGCACTATCTGGAACAGCTTCACCCGCAGGAGCGTGCCGCGATTCAAGACTTTCTCGCTGCCGCCGTCATCGGTAGCCCCGAGACGGTACGGCAGGGCTTTGCCGCGCTGGCCGAGTCCACGCAGGCGGACGAATTCATGCTGGTCTGCGATGTGTTTGATGCACCGCTGCGGCTGCGCGCGCTCGACATCGCCGCGCAAGCGATGACATGAGCGCCAAGGCGCGTTCCACACCCGCCACGTCGGCAGCCGCCGCATCGCAGCGCCTCGACAAATGGCTTTGGGCGGCGCGCTGGTGCAAGACGCGCGCGCTCGCGGCTTCCCAATGTGAACTGGGCCGCGTGTCGGTGAACGGCGCTCCGGCGAAACCGGCCAAAGAGGTGCGCATCGGCGATGTGCTGGTGATTCAGCAGGATCGAGAGCGCCGGGAAGTGGAGGTGCTTCAGGTCGGCCTGCAGCGGCAGTCCGCACCGCTGGCGCAAGCCCTATACCGCGAGACCGAGGCCAGCCGCCTGCAGCGCGAAAGGCAGGCCGAGTTGCGGCGCTTGAGCCCGGAGCCGGAAGCGGTGCGTCAGGGGCGACCGAGCAAACTCGACCGGCGGGAATTGCAGCGTATGCTCGACAGCCATCTCGATTGAGCCCCCCTTGCAACCCATGCCGGATACCGCACGTCTCTACCCCCGTCATCCCCGAAATTACAAGCCGCTGAGTGGCGTGCGCATCGTCACTCTGGCGCTTAACCTGCCGGGCCCGGCCGCCGCGGCCCGCCTGCGCGCGCTGGGCGCCAAGGTGCTGAAAATCGAGCCGCCCGGCGGCGACCCGATGGCGCAGATGTCGCCCGCGCTCTACCGCGCCATGCACAAAGCGGTGCCGGTGCGCAAGCTCGATCTGAAAACCGCCGAAGGCCAGACCGCGCTGCACGAGCAACTGCAACAAAGCGATCTGCTGCTCACAGCGTTCCGCCCCGCAGCGCTCAAGCGGCTGGGGCTGGACCGGCGCAGTCTGGCCGCGCGCCATCCCCACCTCAGCGCCGTGTTCGTCGTCGGTTATCCGGGGGCGCAGGGGCAGCTGCCGGGGCATGATCTCACCTTTCAGGCCGAGGCAGGGCTGATCGATGCCGCGAAGCCGCCCGCCACGCTGCTGGCCGACATGACGGGCGCGCTGCTGGTGAGCGAGGCCGCCCTAGGCGCGCTGCTGCACCAACGCGCGCAGGGCAGGGGGGCGATGCTGGACATTGCGCTGTCCGACGCGGCCGGTTTTGCCGCCGTGCCCCGCGCGCTGGGCATGACCGCGCCGGGGCAACTGCTCGGGGGCGCCTTGCCCGAATATGGCGTCTACGCCTGTGCCGACGGGCTGGTGGCGATTGCGGCGTTGGAACCCCATTTCAAACAGGCGCTGGCGCTGGCGGCGCAAGGGGCGACGCACCGCGCCATCGCCCGCTGGTGCAAATCGCACACCGCCGCGCAGCTCACCGCGCTGGCGCAGCAACACGACCTGCCGCTTTGGGCATGGACGACCTGAAGCCCCAAGGCCCGCCCGAGGCCGACCTCACCCCACGCATGCGCGAGCTGCTGCAGCGCATTGCGCGTGCGGGGCAGCCCGCGTTTGAGCAACTCACCCCCGCAGCCGCCCGCGCGGCCTATGCGCGCATGGCCGAAGTGCTCGACTTTCCCCCGGCCGACCTACCGCTATGCGACACGCTCGATTGCCCGAGCCGCGATGGCGTGCGCCTCACGCTGCGCCGCTACGCCCCCCGGCTGGCTGACTGGCAGGCGCCGCAACCCGCCTTGCTCTACTTGCACGGCGGCGGCTTTGTCATCGGCAGCGCGGCCACGCACGATGCGCTGTGCCGCCAACTCGCCCTTCGCTCAGGCTGGATGGTGCTGTCGCTCGATTACCGGCTCGCCCCGGAACACCGCTTTCCCACCGCATTCAACGACAGCTGGGATGCGCTGCAGTGGCTGCACGCCCACGGCGAGATGCTCGGCGTGGATACGCACTGCCTCGCCGTCGGCGGAGACAGCGCCGGGGGCACGCTGGCTGCGGCCTGCGCCCTGGCCGCACGCGACGCCGCGCTGCCGCTGGCCTTGCAACTGCTGTTCTATCCCGGCATGGGCTGCGGGCATGAAACGCTGTCGCAACAGCGTTATGGGCACGGATTTTTGCTCGACCGAGAACAGATCGACTGGTTTTTCGGTCACTACCTGCGCGACCCGCGAGATGGCGCCGACTGGCGTTTTGCCCCGCAACTGGCGACTCAACACCGGGGCGTGGCTGCGGCGTGGATCGCGGTTGCCGGCTGCGATCCACTACGCGATGAGGGCCTGGCCTACGGCGCGTTGTTGCGCCGCGCCGGGGTGAAGGTCGAGATGACGCAATGGCCGGGTGTCACTCACAATTTCATCAAAATGAGCCGGGCCTTGCCCGAGGCGGTGCAGGCGGTGGAAGCCGCCGCGCTTGCGCTACGGAAGGCGCAGGATCAATCTGGCGCGGTGAGCGCGTAGGGCAGGGCGCCCAGCTTCAGTTCGGGGCCTTCGGCGCTGCCTAGATGCAGGCCCGGCTGTTCGACGAGGGCGATTTTCAGCTCGGCCAGCGCCCACCACACGCCAGCGGCATCGGCCGCAGCATTCACCACCACGCCACAGGGCTGACCGGGATCGGCCGCGTGCACCAATTCCTGCCCCGGCTGCATGGCGGCCGGGCCGCTCACCACATACATGCGCCGCTTGAGGGTGCCACGGTATTGGCTGCGCGCCACCACTTCCTGCCCCGGATAGCAGCCCTTTTTGAAATTCACCCCGCCGATCAATTCAAAGTTGAGCATTTGCGGCACAAATAACTGCTGCGTCGCGGCGGTGAGGTGCGGCAGCCCCGCGCGAATATCCTGCAGCGCCCACTCAGACGGCGGCAACGCGGGCAATGCGGCAAGCTCTGCCCGCAGTGCAGCCTGCGCAGCTTGATCCCGCTCGATCAGCAGCACGCAGCGCACCGCTGAGCCCGCTTGCGGCAGGCGCAGCAAAAGCGCGCCGCTTTCCAGCCGCCGCACGCCCCAGGGCTGGGCGGGGGGGGTGAGCGAGGCCGGATAGTCGGCGGCGGTATCGCCCAAGAGCCCGTGCCGCGCCCACTGCGCGCTGGCGTCGTCGAGGGTGCATTTCAGGCGCAGCACAAACATGCGCAGGCGTTGCAGTGCGGCGGCGGCAATCGAGGCGTCGAGCAGCAAACCGATCTGCTCGGGCGCCAAGCGCACCGCGATGAAGTCGGCCAGCATCCGCCCCTGCGGGTTGAGCAGCGCGGCCAGTCTCGCCTGCTCGTCCGGCCAGTGCTGGAAATCCTGGCTGAGCTGGGCATGAAGCAAGTCGGCGCCCTGCGGCCCCGAGACACGCAAGAGGGAGAGTTGATCGAGAGGACAGGAGAGCAGAGGCATGAGCGGCTGATGGTTAAGCCCCCTGGAATGGGGGTTCGGCTAGGCTAGTATAGGAAGGTTACCCGCCACCGGCGCGCGGCGGTCCGCGCCCCGGCGGCAACTTCCCTCCACTCACAACGTGCGTTTTCTGCGAAAACTTCTTCTTCTCGGTTTGATCGCTCTGGCCTTGGCGGCCGGGGCGTTTGTCTGGTGGGCCAACCAGCCCATCGCCCTGCGCGAGAGCCCGCTCGACTTTTCGGTACGCCCCGGAAGTTCCGCCCTGTCGGCGGCGCAACAGGTCAGGGCGCAGGGCGCCGACCTGCAGCCGCGCCTGTTCTATTGGCTGGCCCGTCTGAGCGGGCGCGGTACGGAACTCAAGGCCGGCAGCTACGAAATCAGCACCGGCATGACGCCGTGGGTGTTGCTCGAACGCATGGCGCGCGGCGATCAGACGCTGCTCTCGGTCACCATTCCCGAGGGCTGGACTTTTGAGCAGATGCTGCAGTCGCTGGCGAAGGCACCCGGTCTGCAGCATGACGTGGGCGACCTCACCTCTGAGCAGATCATGCAGCGCATCGGCGCTCCGGCGCAGACGCCGCCCGAGGGTGAGTTTTTCCCCGATACCTATCTGTATGCGCGAGGCTCGTCAGAGTTGGACGTGCTGCGCCGCGCCTATCAGGCGATGCAAAAACGCCTGGCCGCCGCGTGGGCGCAGCGCGCGCCCGATCTTCCGCTGAAAACGCCGCAGCAGGCGCTCATTCTGGCTTCGATCATCGAGAAAGAAACCGGCAAGCCGTCTGATCGAGAAAAAATCGCCGCGGTGTTCATCAACCGTCTGCGCGCGGGCATGCCGCTGCAGAGCGATCCCACCGTGATCTACGGCATGGGCGCGCGCTACAACGGCAATATCACCAAACGTGACCTGCAAACGCTCACGCCCTACAACACCTACATCATCAACGGCCTGCCGCCCACGCCCATCGCGCTTCCGGGCGAGGCTTCGCTGCAGGCGGCATTGCATCCCGCGCCGATCAAGGCGCTGTATTTCGTGGCTCGTGGCAACGGCGCCAGCCAGTTTTCCGACACGCTTGCCCAGCACAATGCGGCTGTGGCGCGTTACATCCTCAAGACTCCATGAGCGCACTCAATCCCTACCGTCCTGGCCTGTTCGTCTCTCTCGAGGGCATCGACGGCGCCGGCAAATCGACCCAGTTGCAGACCGTGGTCGATGTGCTGCGCGCAGCCAACCGCCAGGTCATGCTCACCCGCGAGCCGGGCGGCACCGAAATCGGCGAAAAAATCCGCGAACTACTGCTGCACGAGACCATGCGCCCGGCAACCGAAGCCCTGCTGATGTTCGCGGCGCGGCAGGAGCATGTGCTGCGGGTCATCGAGCCGGCCTTGCTGGGCGGCACCGACGTGGTCTGCGACCGCTTCACCGCGGCGACGCTCGCCTATCAGGGCGGCGGCAAGGGCATTCCCACCGAACGGCTCGAAGCGCTGGCCCGCTGGGTGCATCCGGGGCTGTGCCCGGACTGCATCATCCTGATCGATGTGCCGCCCGAGGTGGCCGCGCAGCGTCTGGCGCAGACGCGGCAGCGCGACCGTTTCGAGCAGGAAAGCGTTGATTTTTTTGCCCGGGTACGCGCCAACTACCTGCAACAGGCCGCCAGCGCGCCCGAAAAATGGCGTGTGATCGATGGCACGCAAACCCCGGAGGCGGTACAAAAGACCATCACAGAATACTTGAAGAAAGTTTTACAAGAGTTTGATTCAAAATGAATTCTGCCTGGCTGATTCACGCACCGCAGGGTTATGGCAAATGGCCTCTGCTGCAGCGCACGGCCAACGCGCTGCTGTGCGAATCGCCCCAGTCGCTCGCAGCCTCCGAGCCTGAGGCGGCCCGGCTCCCCGCTGCCCTGTCAACCTACAAGGCCTGCGGGCACTGCGCCAGTTGCGTACTACTGGCGGCGGGCACGCACCCCGATTTACTGATCGCAGCGCCCGAGGCGATGTGGCCCGAACTCGGCCTGAACCCGTCTGAAGAGACCGCGCCGCGCTCCGAAACCAAGACGGCGAGCCAGGAGATCCGCATCGAGCAGATCCGCCGCCTCAACGATTGGTCGGTGAGCACCAGCCACCGCGGCCGCGCCAAGGTGGCGCTGATCTATCCAGTCGATGCGCTCAATGCGGCCGCGGCCAACGCGCTGCTCAAGACCCTCGAAGAACCGCCGGAAGACGTGCAGTTTCTGCTCGGCGCCCACCGGCTCGACGCCTTGCTGCCCACGATTCGCAGCCGCTGTCGTCTGGCGGCACTGCCGCGCCCGGGGGCCGCCGAGGCGCAGCAACAACTCGGCGGGAAGACGGTGGCGGCGGGGCCACAGCAGGCCGTGCTGGCCTGGAGCCAGGGTGCGGTCTATCAGGCCAACCCGGCGCTGGGGCTGGAATGGGCCGAAAGCCTGTTGGACGCCTTGTCGCGCCAAGCCGCCCGTCCGCAGTCGTCCACCCTGCCTCCGCCGCCCGATCAGGCGGCTGGCGTCGCGAGCCTGCTGAAAATCGGCAGCGATCTGCAGCGCGTGCAGGTTGGCGCGCCCCCGCTTTATCTGCCGCAAAAATTGCCGGCTTTGACCGCAATCGCCCAGCGCATCGCACCGCTGAAACTGGCTGATGCCCTGGACGGTTGGCGCCAGAAACAACGGCTGGCGGGTTTTCCCTTGAACCAGGCACTCGCCAGCGACGCACTGCTCCTAGAATTTGCCCAGATTTTCTCCCGAGGAGATTGATTCATGGCTACCGCACCCCGCGCCGCAAGCGTTGCCGCCAACAAGCCCCGCGTCCTTCAGTTGGCCATCAAGGAAAAACCGGCGCTGTATGCCTCTTACATTTCCTTCTTCCCCGAGGGCGGCATTTTTGTGCCCACGCCGCACGAGTATCGACTGGGAGAGGGCGTCTATCTACTGCTCACCATTGTGGACGATCCGCAGCGCTATCCGGTCGAAGGCAAAGTCGCCTGGATCAATCCGGCCAATGCCGCCAACCACCGCCCGCAGGGCATCGGCGTGCGTTTTCCCGCCGACGACAAGGCGCGGCACCTCAAGGTGAAAATCGAAGAAGCGCTGGGCGCCGCCGAGGCCAGCGGCAAGCCGACCAACACCATTTGATGCCGCCCGAAATACCGCTTGAGATGACCGCTGCACTGACCGATTCTCACTGCCACCTGGCCTATCCGGGCCTGGAAGAACGCCTCGACGACGTGCTTGCGCATATGCACGACAAAGGCGTGACGCGGGCGCTCAACATCTGCACCACGCTCGAAGAATTCGACGCGGTGCACGCCATCGCGCAGCGTTACCCCGGGGTTTGGGCCTCTGTGGGGGTGCACCCCGATAACGAAGGCGTGCGCGAGCCCACGGTTGAAGACCTCACGCGTCTGGCCCAATTGCCGCGCGTGGTCGGCATCGGTGAAACCGGGCTCGACTATTTCCGTCTGGGCGAACGCACCGTGGCTGAGATGGAATGGCAGCGCGAGCGCTTTCGGGTGCATATTCGCGCCGCCTTGCAGCTCGACAAACCGCTGATCATCCATACCCGCGCCAGCGCCGAAGACACCCTCGCCATTCTGGCCGAGGAAGGGCAGGGACGTGCGCGGGGCGTGATGCATTGCTTCACCGAAAACTGGGATGTCGCGCAGCGCGCCCTCGATCTGGGCTTCTACATATCCATCGCGGGCATCGTCACTTTCAAGAACGCCCAGGCGCTGCGCGATGTGGCGGTACAAATTCCTGCCGACCGCTTACTGATCGAAACCGACAGCCCGTATCTGGCCCCCATGCCGCACCGCGGCAAGACCAATGAACCGGCCTACGTGAGTTACGTCGCCGACTACCTGGCCGAATTGCGCGGCGTGGATCGGGAGGCGCTGGCAGAACAGACCAGCGACAATTTCACCCGGCTATTTCTACAATAAATCATAGTGTTAAGAATAATAATTAAGGTGTTTTATGAATAGAGCTCGGCGCCAATTTCTCCAATCTACCGCCGTGGCCGCGCTGCTCGCGGGCTCGGGTGGTTGGGCTTACGCCGGGGCTTACACCGACTTTTTCCGCGCCGTCAATATCGACGACGTGGGCGCCGTGCGCAGTCTGCTGGCGCAGGGTTTCGACCCGAACGCGGTGGACAGCAAAGGCAATTCGGCGCTGTATCTGGCGCTGCGCTACAACTCACTCAAGGTCGCCAAGGTATTGATCGATGATCCGCATATTCATCTCAATTACCTGAACCCGTCCGACGAAAATGCATTGATGATCGCCTGCCTTCAGGGCGATCTTGGCATCGTCAAGCTTATGGTCGAAAAAGGCGCGGAAATCAACAAACCGGGCTGGACGCCGTTGTCCTATGCCGCCACCCGGGGGCGTACCGAAGTCGTCAAGTATCTGCTCGAACATTCCGCCTACATTGACGCCGCCGCGCCCAACGGCTCCACGCCGCTGATGATGGCGGCGTATTTTGGCTATGACAGCACGGTGAAGCTGCTGCTGGAAGAAGGCGCCGATCCGAAGCTCAAAAATGCCATGGGCTACACCGCGTTGACCTTGGCAAGCCAAATGAACCACAAGGACATCGCCAACATGATCGCCAAGGCGCTGGGCAAGGATAGACCGCAGGGCTCTTGGTAAGAGCGCCATTCCAGCCTCTTGGCTGGACATCATTTAGAGAACATATGTGCATTATGTTAAATGTGCAACATGACTCTGCACACCAAGAGATAGACGGCGGCCCCTCTCGAAGCCGCCGCCGGTAGAAACCTGTTTCAGTCCGCGTTGCGCACGCAGTCCACGAAATAGCGTTTGTTTCCGCTGGCGTCTGTTTCGGTCACCAGTCCATGCACGTCGGTGGCAAATCCCGGAAAGCGCAGGTTGAAATCGCGGGCGAACTTCAGGTAGCGCATGATGGGCGCGTTGAAGCGCTCGCCCGGAATGAGCAGCGGAATGCCCGGCGGATACGGCGTGACCAGCGCCGCGGTGATGCGACCTTCGAGCTGGTCGATCTCCACCCGCTCGATGTCGCGGTGCGCCATCTTGGCGTAGGCGTCGGTCGGCGTCATGGCTGGCTGCAAATCGGAGAGGTACATCTCGGTGGTCAAACGGGCCACGTCCTGCTCTCGATAGGCTTCGTGGATCTGCTGACACAGATCGCGCAGACCGATGCGCTCGTAACGCGGATTCTGCGCCACGAACTCAGGCAGGATGCGCCATAGCGGCTGATTGCGGTCGTAGTCGTCCTTGAACTGTTGCAGCGCCGTGACCAGGGTGTTCCATCGGCCCTTGGTGATGCCGATGGTGAACATGATGAAAAAGCTGTAAAGCCCGGTCTTTTCGACAATCACTCCATGCTCGGCCAGAAAGCGGGTGACGATGGCGGCCGGGATGCCGGTGGCGTCGAAATCGCCGTTGATGTTCAGCCCCGGCGTGACGATGGTGGACTTGATCGGGTCGAGCATATTGAAGCCGTCGGCCACGGCGCCGAAGCCGTGCCAGTCGTCGGTGGCGTGCAGCAGCCAGTCGTCGCGCTCGCCGGTGCCCTCCTCCGCCAAGCCGTTCGGCCCCCACACCTTGAACCACCAGTCCTGTCCGTAATCGGCGTCGACCTTGCGCATGGCGCGGCGGAAGTTCATGGCCTCCAGAATGCTTTCTTCGACCAGCGCGGTGCCGCCCGGTGGCTCCATCATCGCCGCGGCCACATCGCACGAGGCGATGATGGCGTACTGCGGCGAGGTGGAGCTGTGCATCAGATAGGCCTCGTTGAAGCGATGGAAATCGAGTTGCTGGTTTTGCGCGTTCTGCACCAAAATCTGCGAGGCCTGGCTCAGGCCCGCAAGCAGCTTGTGGGTGGATTGCGTGGCGAACACCATGGTCTCTTTGGTGCGCTCGCGGTCGGGCCCGATGGCATGCATGCCGCGATAGAAGTCGTGAAAACAGGCGTGTGGCAGCCAGGCTTCGTCGAAATGCAGGGTGTCGATGTGGCCATCGAGCATCTGCTTGATGGTGTCCACGTTGTAAAGCACGCCGTCGTAGGTGGACTGGGTGATGGTCAGCACCCGCGGCTTGATTTTGCCGACGAGATGCCGCGTGAGCGGATTCTCGGCAATCTTGCGGGCGATGTTGTCCGGGTGGAACTCGGCCAGCGGAATCGGCCCGATGATGCCGTAATGATTGCGCGTCGGCGTGAGGAACACCGGCAGCGCACCGGTCATGATGATGGCGTGCAGGATGGATTTGTGGCAATTGCGGTCCACCACCACCACATCGCCCGGCGCCACGGTGCTGTGCCAAACCATCTTGTTCGAGGTGGAGGTGCCGTTGGTGACGAAAAACAGATGATCGGCGTGGAAGATGCGCGCCGCGTTGCGCTCGCTCGCCGCCACCGGGCCGGTGTGGTCGAGCAACTGGCCAAGCTCATCCACCGAGTTGCACACGTCCGCGCGCAGCAGGTTTTCGCCAAAGAACTGGTGGAACATCTGCCCCACCGGGCTCTTCAGGAAGGCCACCCCCCCGGAATGCCCAGGGCAATGCCAGGAGTAGGAACCATCGGCGGCGTAGCCGACCAGGGCACGAAAGAATGGCGGCGCCAGCGAATCCATGTACGAGCGTGCCTCGCGGATGATGTGCCGCGCCACGAACTCCGGCGTGTCCTCGAACATATGGATGAAGCCGTGCAGTTCGCGCAGGATGTCGTTGGGAATATGCCCCGAAGTGCGCGTTTCGCCGTAGAGGTAGATGGGAATCTCGGCGTTGCGAAAGCGAATCTCCTCGATGAAGGCGCGCAGGTTGTGCAAAGCCTTCGGTTCCACGCCCTCCTCCGCGGTGGCGAATTCCTCATCGTCGATAGAGAGAATGAATGCGCTCACCCGACTTTGCTGCTGCGCGAAGCTGGAGAGATCGCCATAGCTGGTCACGCCCAGCACCTCCATGCCTTCCTTCTCGATGGCCTGCGCCAGCGCGCGAATGCCGAGGCCTGACGAGTTTTCCGAGCGGAAGTCTTCGTCGATGATGACAATGGGAAAACGAAAGTGCATGACGGCTCCGACGCGGAAGGGATAAAGTGCGAGAGTGTAGGAAATCTGTGTGAAGCGCCCTGCTTCGCGCCATCAATATTGGGAGCACCCGAGATGGACAACCCGACCGCCTGGTGGATTCTGGCCGGTTTCTTTGTCGCGATGGAACTGGTCAGCGGCACCTTCTATTTGCTCATGCTGGCCGTGGGCGCCGTGGCCGGCGCACTGGCGGCGCATGCCGGGCTGCCCATGCCCTGGCATTGGGTGGCGTTCACCGTGGTGGGCGGCGGCGCGGTGATCGCGTTGTATCTGACCCGGCGTATTTTCGGTAAACGCACCGCCGCCGATGTGCGGCACGACAACCTCGACCTCGGCGCCACGGTCGATGTGTCCGCCTGGTCGGCAGACGGCGTGGCGCGGGTGCATTACCGGGGTTCGGACTGGTCTGCGCGGCTGCTGCGGCGTGGCCCGCTGCAAACCGGCCCGCACCGCATTGCCGGGCAAGACGGCAATGTGCTGCTGATCGAACCGCTGCCCGGCGCACAAGCCGCGCCATCGCTCGACACGTATGCACAACATAATCCGGGCTGACGCGCTTAGCCCGCTTTGATCAACCCAAGGGAGTCTTTCATGGAAATCGCCATCATCCTGGCCGTCATCGCCGTGCTGTTCGTCAGCCGCGGCATCAAGATCGTGCCACAGCAAAACGCCTGGAT
The DNA here is from genome assembly GCF_002482605.1 of Thiomonas sp. UBA7699. Classification (NCBI taxonomy): domain Bacteria; kingdom Pseudomonadati; phylum Pseudomonadota; class Betaproteobacteria; order Burkholderiales; genus Thiomonas; species Thiomonas sp. UBA7699. Next base: position 35,057 of record NZ_DLGH01000007.1, read on the forward strand.
TCTGGAGCGTCTCGGCCGCTACCACGCCACCCTGCAACCGGGGCTGAACATCATCATTCCCTTCATCGACAGCGTGGCCTACAAACACTCGCTGAAAGAAATTCCGCTCGACGTGCCCAGCCAGATCTGTATCACCAAAGACAACACCCAGCTCACCGTGGACGGCGTGCTGTATTTCCAGGTGACCGACGCCATGCGTGCCAGCTACGGCTCGTCGAACTACATCGTCGCCATCACCCAACTGGCGCAGACGACGTTGCGCTCGGTGATCGGCAAGCTCGAACTCGACAAGACTTTCGAAGAACGCGAGTTCATCAATCACAGCGTGGTGAATTCTCTCGACGATGCCGCCGCCACCTGGGGCGTGAAGGTGTTGCGCTACGAAATCAAGGACCTCACACCGCCGAACGAAATCCTGCACGCCATGCAGCGCCAGATCACCGCCGAGCGTGAAAAGCGCGCCGTGATCGCCACCTCGGAAGGTGCGCGTCAGCAGGCCATCAACGTCGCCGAAGGCGAGCGCCAGGCCTTCATCGCGCGATCTGAGGGGCAGAAGCAGGCGGCCATCAACAATGCGCAAGGCGAAGCCGCCGCCATCGAGGCCGTGGCCGACGCCACCGCGCACGCGCTGGAAGTCGTGGCCAATGCCATTCAAAAACCCGGCGGCGCCGAAGCCGTGCAGCTCAAGGTTGCCCAGCAAGGTCTGGACACTTATGCCAACCTCGCCAAATCGAGCACCACCCTCATCGTGCCTGGAGACATGAGCCAGGCCGCCGGCCTCATCGCCTCGGCCATGACGGTGCTGAAGAAAACACAGTGAGTGCGCCCATCTCTTCCAGCTCGGCGCGCCAGGCCGCATTGGCCGCACTGATCGAGCCCGACCCGGCGCACAAGGTAGCGCTGGCGCTGGCCCTGCGCGACGATCTGCGCCAAGGGCGCGTGAGCATCGATCCGCCCACCTGTGTGCAGAGGCCGCCAAACGCCGCCCTCCCCGGCCGCCCGGAAAAGCCTGAACTGATCCCCGCGCAACAGATGCCCCGCCGCAACCCGCGCGACCCCAAGGGTCACGCCGCCCTGCTGCACTCCATTGCGCACATCGAGTTCAACGCCATCAACCTCGCCCTCGATGCCGTGTGGCGTTTTCAGAATTTGCCTGAAGATTTTTACCGCGACTGGATTCGCGTGGCCGCCGAAGAAGCCGAACACTTCACCCTGCTGCGCAATCACCTGTGCGGGATCGGCGCTGAATACGGCGACTTTCCCGCCCACAACGGCCTGTGGGACATGGCCGAAAAAACCGCTGGCGATGTTCTCGCCCGCATGGCGCTGGTGCCGCGCACCCTCGAAGCCCGGGGGCTGGACGTGAACCCCAGCATTCGCGCCAAGCTGGCCGCCGCTGGCGATGCGCGCGGCGCGGAAATTCTCGACCACATTCTGGCCGACGAAATCGGCCATGTTGCCATCGGCAACCGCTGGTATCACTGGGCCTGCACCCAGACGGGCCGCAACCCCCTCACCGCACACGACGAACTGGCCGCCGCTTTCGACGCCCCGCGGATCAAACCTCCGTTCAATCGCCACGCACGGCTGCAGGCGGGGTTCAGCGCTGAAGAGCTAGCCCAGCTTGAGCGCGCGATCTAACGCCTGCTCGCTTCGCCTGCTGACGGGCGCAAAAACGCTCCGTGCACGGCCCTGGCTAATTGGGTACGCGACGTCAAATCCCCCTCACAACGGATGAGGGCACTCACAGCGCCATATTCTTGAGCCTCGTTTGGGTTCGGAGAAGAGTTTTGGCAACCATCACCGCGCACTACCGTCGTTTTTTTGCGTCCAGCATCGCATGCCTTGGTACGGTCTTGATTTCAACCTCCGCGTTTGCGCAAACGCCCAATAAGTCTGAGGCCGATCCGGCCTTGCTCAATGTCCTGAATCAGCCTTTGCAATCTTGCAGCCAGGCTCCACAGACGGGATATTTGCGCAACGGCTACTGCGCGGTGACAGCACAGGACGCTGGAGTGCATGGCGTGTGCGCTTTGATGGACGCACAGTTCCTCGCATACACAAAATCGCAAGGCAATGATCTGTCCACACCCAACCCAAAACTGCGCTTCCCTGGGTTGAAACCCGGCGACCACTGGTGCGTCTGTGCTGGGCGCTGGCAGCAAGCACTTGACGCCGGTGTGGCACCCAAGGTTGTTCTTGCTGCGACGAGCAAGGACGTGCTGGACTCCTTATTTCTGGACGATCTGGCCAAGCATGCGGTAGACCCGCCCGCCCATTTGCCGCCCCCTCAGCTTCCGTAGGGGGTGGCACTCAGAAACTGGAGCCCGGCAGCTTCAAAAATTCAATTTCCTCGACCGTCGATTCCCGCCCGAGGATGGCGTTGCGGTGGGGGTAGCGGCCAAAGCGGTCGATGATGGCCTTGTGGCGTAGCTCGAAGTCGAGGTTGTTCGCCAGTCCGTTGGCGCGGAACAGGGTTTCGGCCACGACATGAATCGAGGCCGATTCGCTGTGCATATAGGGCATGTACGCAAAGATGCGCTGTTGCTGCGTCAGCGCCTGATCGGCGCCGCAGGCCACCGCCTCCTGCGCGAGGGTGAGCGCCTGCGCATCGGCGGCGAAGGCGCGCGGATCGCCCCGGAACAGATTGCGCGAAAACTGGTCGAGCACGATGATTTCCGCCAGCCGACCCTGCGGCGTAGATCTCCACGTAAACAGTTCACAGCGCACCGCCTGGTTATGAAGTGCACCGAAACGCGTGCGCAGCAGCGCGTCGAAAGCCGGGTCGGATTTAAACCATTGCGCGGGCTCGATTTCGCGAAACCAGAAATCGAGGACGGCATCGGGCGCGAAGATCATTTGGCCTTTCTTGCCGAGAGCCAGCCGTGCGGCCGACGCAGCCAGTCTTCGAGCACCCGGGCGTGGTTGATTTGCGGGTCGTGCGCAGCGAACAGCAGGGTGACGCGCCCTGCCCGCAGCGCTTCGCCCAGGGTTTGTAGGGCCGCAGCGTCATCCGCCAAGGCATCGAGCTCGGCCGTGTAGCGCTTTGAAAACTCGGCAAAACGCTCCGGCTCATGGCCGAACCAGACGCGCAGCGCCGGGCTGGGCGCGAGGTCTTTCAACCAATGGTCGATGTGGGCGCCGTCTTTGCGCAGACCGCGCGGCCAGAGGCGGTCGATGAGGATGCGCGTGCCGTCGTCAGAACTCGGCGGGTCGTAGGCCCGCCGAATCTGCAGATCGAGTCGTGGCGCGGTCATGACGAAACAGCGGGCGAAACGGCGGGCGGTACGGCGTTTACCGCCCGGTGCGGTACATATAACGGTTGATCTGCGCCATCTCCGAGGAGGTGCGGCGGTAGAGGTGATCGAGGCTGATGATGGCCACTTCGAGCAGCAGCACGGCGAGCAGCGGGCGCTCAAGACGCAGACGGTTGTACATGGCGCGGCTGATGCGCAGCAGGCGGGTGTCTTCGCCAGCGCGCAGGCGGATTTCGCGCGGCTTGCGGTCGAAAAAGCTCATCTCGCCGAGCATTTCTCCGGGCATGATCTTGCCGATTTCCATTTCGCTTTCGGGCAACTGCGCCATCAGGCAGCCCTGCCCTTCGAGCACGAAAAACAGGCTCTCGCCGACCTGGCCGATATCGGCGATGACTTCGCCTTTTTTCGGCGCCATGAGATCGCAGTAGTCGAGAAAGTCATGAATTTCTCGGCGAGTGAGGATGGTGGTGTCCACGAGCTGACCCAGAAAATGGGCCAGGGCTTCGCGGTCTTCCGGGGTGAAAGTCAGGCGTTCCATGGTGATTGATTGCTGAGTAGGTTGGAGGGAAATCGCTTCAAAGCGTTGCACAGAGGCATGCTATCGGCAGCACTGGCGAATTCATAGCCCGAAATAGCTGCGAATACCCGACAGCAGCATATTGACGGCAATGGCGGTGAGGATGAGGCCCATGAGTTTTTCGGCGGCGTTCATCACCGAGTCGCCCAGCCACTTGAGCAGGGTTTCGCTCATCAGCAGCAACCCGCCGGTGACGGCCACCGCCGAGCTGAGCGCGCCCACCCAGGTCCAGATTTCGCCGGGCTGGCGCGAGGCCAGCAGCAAGACTGTGGCGAGAGCGGACGGCCCGGCCAGCAGCGGTACGGCCAGGGGGAAGATCAAGGGTTCGCGTCCGCCCTCGCCGCCGAAAATTTCAGACGTGGTGGAGAAAATCATCTTGATCGCCACCAGCAGCAAAATGACCCCGCCGGCCACTTCGATGGAAGGCTGGCTGAGGTTCATCAGTTTCAGAAAACCGTGTCCGCCGAACATGAAAGCCAGCAGCACGACGTAGGCGATGCCGATTTCGCGCATCGCCACGGGTAGGCGACGCTGAATCGGCAGCTTGCGCATGACCGCGATGAAAAACGGCAGATTGCCGAAGGGATCGAGGATCAGCAGCAGCAGGACGAAGGCGGACCAGAAATTGTCTTGGGCCATAGCGGGGCTTGAGCGCGATCAGGCGCGGGGGTGGTGGCGGGCGTGCAGCGTCTTGAGCCGTTCGCGCGCGATGTGGGTGTAGATCTGCGTGGTGGAAATATCGGCATGACCGAGCAGCAATTGCACCACACGCAGGTCGGCGCCGTGGTTGAGCAGATGGGTGGCGAAAGCGTGGCGCAGGGTGTGGGGCGACAGCGGTACGTCGATGCCGGCCTTGCGCGCATAGGCCTTGATGCGCATCCAGAACATCTGCCGCGTCATGCCGGTGGTTTCGCGGGCGCTTTGCCCGCTGCGCGCGGTGACGAACAGAAAGGGGCTGTCGCGCCCCTGCAGCAACTCATGGCGCGCAGTGCGCAGGTAGTTCTGCAGCCAGTCTTGCGCGGCGCTGCCGAACGGCACGAGTCGCTCTTTGCCGCCTTTGCCCGCAATCTGCACCACGCCCTGATCGAGCGACACGCGCACCACCGGCAGCGCCACCAGCTCGCTCACCCGCAGGCCGCTGGCGTAGAGCAGTTCGAGCATGGCGCGGTCGCGCAGGCCCAGCGGCGTCTCCACCTCGGGTGCGGCGAGCAGCGCTTCCACCTGCGCTTCGCTCAGGGTCTTGGGGCGGCGCGGTGGCTGGCGGGCGGTGTCGAGCTGCAGCGTGGGGTCGTCGGTGCGCAAGTGCTCACGCAACGCCCAGCGGTAAAAGCGGCGCAACACCACCAGTCGCCGGTTGGACGAGGTGGCTTTGCTTTGCATGAAACGGGCGGCGATATACGCCTGCACATCGCGCAGCGTCGCCTCGATCAAGGGCGGGCGCTGCGAAAAAGCCAGCCAGCGCGCCATCAGGGTGAGGTCGCGGCGGTAGGCGGCGAGGGTGTTGGGCGAGAGGCCGTCTTCCAGCCAGAGGGCGTCGCAGAACCGGTCGATCGTGGCGGCGCAAGCTTCGGGCGCGGGCGGCCATTCGAGGTAAAGCGGGGCTTCAGGCATGGGGACGAGCCGATCGCAAGCTGGCTTCATGCTGCAGCAGCCAGCGTTTGATGCCCAGCAGATACCCGTCTTGCGCGGTGGAATGGGCAAATCCGCCCAGCCCGCCTTGCGCGACGATGCGGTGACATGGCACTACGGGGGCGAAGGGATTGGCGGCGCAAGCCTGCCCCACGGCCCGTGCTGCGCTGTGCAACTCCAGCGCGGCATCGCCATAAGTGCGCGTCTGACCTGGCGGAATTTGCTGCAACAGCGCCCAGACCCGGCGCTGAAACTCCGTGCCCGCCGCCGCCAGCGGGAGATCGAAGCGATACGCCGGATCGTCACCGTAGGCGCTCAGTTGCGCAGCCACAGCGCGGCATAGCGGCGTGGAGGGCGGGGTGAGAGGGGTTTCTGGCGGAAGATATTCCAGGCGCAACACCACGTCGTCGGTGCAGAACAGGCCCATGCGACCGAAAGGCAACGCGATGACCGCATCTGGATGGGCCGGATTTTGTGTGAGCGGCATGGCTTGAACATCAGGCAAAAAGCAGACGCACAGGATACCCCGATACCCACCGGGGCTGCGGCTTTCTCCGAGAATGCAGGCATGACTTCCGCTGCTCTGGATTTTCCCGCTTCTGCTCCCCCCGCGAGCCGCTCTTGGCCGCCGCTGGCGCAGCAGTTTGCCGCCTTAGGCGACGCATTCAGCGTGCCGGTCGCGGTCAGCCCCCTGCCCGACCCCGTGCTGGTGGCCACCAGCGCCGACGCCGCGGCGCTGGTCGGCCTGACTGCGCCCGTCACCCCGCAAGACGAGCAGGACTGGGCGCGGGCTTTCGGCGGCCATGTCGCGGCGATCAGCGGCGGCAGCCGTGCCACGGTGTACGCCGGACATCAGTTCGGCAACTGGGCGGGGCAGCTTGGCGACGGCCGCGCGCTGCTGCTGGGCGACTGGCCAGATGCCAGTGGCGGGCGGCACAGCGGCGGCTATGCCCGCTGGGAAGTGCAATTCAAGGGCAGCGGCCGCACGCCGTTTTCGCGCATGGGCGACGGCTGGGCGGTGCTGCGTTCTTCCATCCGCGAATTTTTGTGCTCGGAAGCCATGGCGGCGCTGGGCATCCCGACCACGCGGGCGCTGTGCCTGGTGGGATCGAGCCGCCCGGTGCGGCGCGAGCGCATCGAAACCGCGGCCATGGTCACCCGGCTGAGTCCGAGTTTCGTGCGCTTCGGGCATTTCGAGCATTTCAGCTACAGCGGGCAGACCGAGCAGTTGCGCGCGCTGACCGACTGGGTGATCGCCCAATACTGCCCCGACTGCGCCGACGCCCCGCAGCCCGCGCTGGCGCTATTGCAATGGGTGGTGGCCCGCACCGCGCGGCTCATCGCCCAGTGGCAGGCCGTGGGCTTCATTCACGGGGTGATGAATACCGACAATATGTCCATCCTGGGTTGGACCATCGATTACGGCCCTTTCGCCTTTCTCGACGCCTACGACCCGCTGCACACCCCCAACACCACCGACCGCGGCGGGCGCTACGCCTACGGCCGACAGCCCGCCGTGGCGCATTGGAATCTGCTGGCGCTGGGCCAAGCCCTGCTGCCACTGATCGACAAGCCCGAATCGGCGCTGGCCGCGGTCGATCAATTTCGCCCGCAGTATGTGCAAGCCATGCAGCAGCAACTCGCCGCCAAGCTCGGGCTGACCGAGCCGCATCCTGGCGACGGCGATCTGTTTCAGGATCTGCTCGACACCATGGCGGCCAACCGCAGCGACTGGACGCTGAGCTTTCGCCATCTCGCCCAGCTTGCCGCCGACGCACACGCGCCCATCCCCCCCGCCCTCGCAGCGCAATTCGCGCGCGAGCCGCAACGCTTCGCCGACTGGGCGGCCCGCTACCGCGAGCGCCTGCGGGCGGAAGGCCGCGACGACGGAGCGCGCGCCGTGGCGATGAATGCCGTCAATCCCCTCGTGGTGCTGCGCCACCATCTGGCGCAGGCCGCCATCGCCCAAGCCGAGGTCGGCGACTTCAGCGAAGTGCGCCGCCTGCTGCACGCGCTCACGCGGCCTTTCGACGCGCACGCCGCGCCAGCGCATTACGCTGAACCCCCGCCGGAACACGCGCCGCCCGCCTGCCTGTCCTGCTCCTCTTGAAAGGAAAGCATCATGTCCAAGCCCACCCCCGAAGACACGAATGACGCCCTCTGGCGCAGCAAACTGAGCGAGGAGCAATACCGCGTGACGCGTTGCAGCGCCACCGAGCCGCCGTTCACCGGCCTGTACTGGGACCACCACGGCGACGGCGTCTATCGCTGCGTCTGCTGCGGCACGCCGCTGTTCGACTCGCGCACCAAGTTCGAATCGGGCAGCGGCTGGCCCAGCTTCTGGCAGCCCGCCGCGCAAGCCGTGATCCGCGAAGTACGCGACGTCAGTCACGGCATGGTGCGCACCGAAGTGCAGTGCGGGCAATGCGGCGCGCATCTCGGCCACGTCTTCCCCGACGGCCCCAATCCCACCGGCCTGCGCTACTGCATCAACTCGGCCGCGCTCGATTTTTCAGAGCGTCAGGCGGAAGGCGAAGAGGGAGAAGAAGGCGCAACCGAGCGAAGCTGATCGCGCCACAACCAGGCCGCCCCGCGCACCCCGGAAGAATCGCCATGCTGCGCGGGCAGCAGCCGGGTGCGCACCGTATCGGAAAACACCCAGGCGCCCCAGCGGCGCGGCACTTCGTCGTACAGCTCAGTCACATTGCTCATGCCGCCGCCCAGCACGATGACGTCCGGATCAAGCAGATTGATGACCTGCGCCAGCGCCCGGGCCAGCCGGTCGGCATAGCGGATAAAACTCGCCCGCGCGGCGCGATCACCCGCGCGCATGGCTGCGATCAGCTCCTTGGCGCTGCGTTGCTGGCCCCTCGCTTGCCCAATCCGCGCGAAATGATCGGCGACGAAGCCCGGCCCACTCAGCCAGGTTTCGATGCAGCCCTGCAAACCACACCAACAGCGCGGCCCCGGCAGTTCGCGCCAGGCAGATGGCAGGCGCGGCCAGGGCAGCGGGTTGTGGCCCCACTCCCCCGCCACCCCATTGCAGCCCAGCCAATCCGCGCCGTCGATGGCGATGCCCGCGCCCACGCCAGTGCCCAGAATCACCGCAAACACCATGCGAGCGCCCTGCCCCGCGCCGTCCACCGCCTCGCTGATCGCCAGACAGTTGGCATCGTTGTGTAAGCGCACAGGCCGATCCAACCGCCGTTGCAGGTCTTGCAGCAGCGGGCGACCATTGAGCACGGTGGAATTGGCGTTGCGGATCAGCCCGGAAACCGGCGACACCGAACCCGGAATCGCCGCGCCCAGCGGCAGCCTGCAGCCGAGTTGCCCATCGGACGCCGCCACCAGCGCGGCGATGGCCTCGATGGTCGCGGCATAGTCGCCCTGCGGCGTGTCGCACCGCTCGCGCAGCAAAAACCGCCCATCGCCGTCGAGCGCCGCCACCTCGATCTTGGTGCCGCCCAAATCGAGGCCGAGATAGGCCGTCGGTTTAGACCGGTCCACGTTGCTGGGTGGGTTGGGTATCACGTTTACAGAGCAGCGATGAATTCGTCAGGCGATACCTCGGCCTGACGCAAAATGCCTGCCAATGTGCCTGCTTTGACTTCATCATGCAGTGGAACCACACAGCCTTTGGTGCCACGACGCATGATGACATGGCTTCCGGATTGGCGAATCTTCTGGAACCCCAGACGCTCCAAGGCTCGAACTACCGCAGCCCCCGAAACGTGAGGCAACTTAGGCATGTGCAGGAACGCTGAATGTAGTAATCAGCGGGTGCCCTGACGTGGCGACAGGAAACTCGGACAGATAGAGCGTCGTCGCCTCTTGGAGGTTGGCGATGGCTTCCTCGATGGTTTCACCTTGCGTCGTTGTGCCTGTTTCTGGATTCAAAGCAACGTAACCGCCTTCTTCGGCGGGGGTTAGTACGGCGGTTAGTTCCATGACTTGCCTCCAGGGGAGAAAATAAATTTGCTATTGGATGCGTAGCTTAATCCGGGTGGCGGCACCAAACATTCGATTTTGGTACCACTGAGGGCGAGGCCGAATGCAAAGCTCTCATCAACTTGGGATTTCACCTGTTTCAATAAATTGATTAAAGCCTTCCCGGTCAATCACAGGTATTTTCATTTCGTGGGCCTTGTTTAATTTCGCGGGGCCAGGCTTTTCTCCGGCAACTAGAAAAGTTAAATTATTTACTACTGATGATTTTACTTCGACCCCATTCTGGCGCGCAACATTTTCCAAATTTTCCTTTTCAACCGAAGAAAATCCGGTAAAACATACAGACAGCGTTAAGCGTTTGTTTCTTTTATTATTGCCTGACGCAGCATAGACTAGAGCCCAACCCTCAGACTCTGAGATTGTTTTAATTTGCTCTTCAGTTAAGCCGAATTTAGAATACAAAATTCGCTCCAACTTATCAGAAATTTTCGTTCGCGCTGTTGTTTTTTTTAAGTTGAGATCCATCTCAGCTAATCGAATAAAATCAATGGAACTAGCACAAATTATGCTTTCTGACATAAAATTCTTCAAACGAATCTCTGTTGAATTATTCACGTCAGACTTAATAAAATTATCTATTGTTAAATATTTTTCTGATATTTCAATAATAGAAGTCTTACCGATTCCAGCGAGAGTTCGCTCACTTTTCCCCTTATTAAAATCAATTTCCTTTAAATTCAAAAGAAATCTTTTAAAAAGATCGTCCGGTATGCTTTTTTTGCTTTTTTCTATTGTTAAATCATTACGCAAAGATGAAATGACTTCAAGATTTTTTTTGTCTGCAAAAAAATCTTCAATGCCTGCCGCGATAGATAAGCCAATTCCATCAATAAGCATGTGAGTACAGCGAGATGCCTTGAGGAATGGATCCAGATCGCCGTAAAAAATAGCGATGTCACGCGCCGTCACCTCGCCCACGCCATCGATACCCAAAGCATATATGAAGCGGTGTAACGGCACTTTCCGCGATCTTTCAATTGATTCAACCAAATTAGACGCCATAAGCTCCTGGATTGAGGAGTTACCTCCAAGATGCAATCCGATGAGATTTTGTTTTTTAAGTTTGTACACGTCAGCAAGATTCTTAATCAATCCCTGATCAACTAATACATCGACGATTTCCTCACCAAATCCTTCAATATCGAGAGCTAGCCGACTGCAGAAATGCTGTACCGCCCTTTTTAATTGGGCTGGGCATGCCAATCCAGCCACACAACGCCAATCAGCCTCCCCCGGTCGACGCTCGATTGACCCTCCACAAACCGGACAGCGGCCATCCAGCACCTTGTAAAGATCGAACGGTGCGCCCACATCCGTCGGACGCCGGTCGAGTTGGACGCTGACGACTTCGGGAATCACGTCGCCCGCGCGGCGCACGATGACGGTGTCGCCCACGCGCACGTCTTTGCGGCGCACTTCGTCCTCGTTATGCAGGGTGGCGTTGGTCACGGTTACGCCGCCGACGAACACGGGCTCCAGCTTGGCGACCGGGGTGAGCTTGCCGGTACGGCCGACCTGAATGTCGATGCCGATGACCTTGGTGCTGCGTTCCTGCGCGGGGTATTTGTGCGCCACGGCCCACACCGGCTCGCGGTTGCGAAAGCCCAGTTCGCGCTGCAGAGCGAGACTATCGACCTTGTAGACCACGCCGTCGATGTCGAAGGGCAGGCTGTCGCGCTCGGCGGCGATGCGGGCGTGGAAGTCGATGAGGGTTTGCGCGCCGGGGCCATGCACGCGCTGCGGGGCAACGGGCAGGCCGAAGGTCTCGAAGGCATCGAGCATGGCGTGGTGAGTTTCGGGCTGCTGCGCCCAGCCGACAATCTCGCCCCAGCCGTAGGCGTAGAAGGCCAGCGGGCGCTGTGCGGCGATGGCCGGGTCGAGCTGGCGAATGCTGCCCGCCGCGCCGTTGCGCGGGTTGACCAGGGTGGGCAGGCCCTTGTCGCGCTGGCGGGCGTTGTAGCGCTCGAAGTCGGCGCGCTTCATCAGGGCTTCGCCGCGCACTTCGAGCACCGCCGGTGGGTTGCCGCGCAATTGCAGCGGCACGCTGCGTATGGTGCGCACGTTCTGCGTGACGTCTTCGCCGGTTTCGCCGTCGCCGCGGGTGGCCGCCTGCACCAGCTGGCCGTGCTCGTAGCGCAGGCTGATGGCCAGGCCGTCGAACTTCAGTTCGGCGCAGTAGTTCACGGGTGGATCGTCGGCGCTCAGGCCGAGGCGGTTGCGCACCCGCTGGTCGAAAGCCACCGCGCCTTCGGGCGTGGTGTCGGTTTCGGTCTGGATGGACAGCATGGGCACGGCGTGCCGCACCGGGGCGAACTCGGGCAGGGGCGCGCCGCCCACGCGCTGGGTCGGCGAGTCGGGGGTGCGTAGCTCGGGATGATCGGCCTCGATTTGCTGCAACTCCCGAAACAGCGCGTCGTAGTCGGCATCGGGCGCCAGCGGGGCGTCGAGCACGTAGTAGGCGTGATCGAGGCGGGCGATTTCGGCGCGCAATTGCGCCGCGCGCTCGGCGGGCTGCGTGAAAAGATCGGGCTGGGTCATCAGGAAAGCAAGCGGGTCGTCAAAGCCTGTGCGTCAAGAAAACAGCCGCTGCGCGGCGGCGGAGCCTGCGGGCAGGCCGCGTTGTTCCAGCACTTCGTACAGCAGATCGAGCTGTTTTTCGATGTGGTCGAGCGCGGCGTCGGCCAAGGGGGCGTTGTTGTCGTCCACCACGGCGGCGTCGAGTGCGGTCGCCAGTTCACGGGCGGCCTGGCGCATACGGCCGAAGGGCTTTTGCGCGGCCGGAGCCTGCGGCACTTCCAGCAGCAAGGTGGCATGGCTGACGGCGGCGGCGCTGTCGGAAAGGTCGGCGCGGGCGTCGAATTGCAGATGCACCAGCGGCGTGGGCGCCTGCTCCACATCTTGATAGAGCAGCACCATGCGCCCGGCCTCGGCGCCGGGAACGAAACCGGCAGCCTGGGCGCGCTGACGCAGGAAGTCGATGCCCCAGGGCACGCTGCGGGCGCGCAGGGTGATGGAGAGCTGTGCGTCGTTGTCGTTGGCGAAGGCGTCGAGCGACCGGGCCTGCTCGAGGGCCTCGGCCATATCGGGCAGATCGGGCGCCACACTCAGCGCCTCGCCAAGTTCGTGGCACTTGGCGATGAATTCGGAAAACTCGATGGCATTGATCGGCCCGGCCCGGTTGCTCAGTTGCACCGCGGCCTGCAGTTCGGCGTAGGGATGCTGCGGCTGCAGCGGCTCCCATTGCCCGGTTTCGGCGTTGCGGCCCTCGAACAACATGCGCTTGGCCCCGGCGCGCGCGGTTTTGGGCAGGCGCGGCAGCAGCACCTCGCCCGAACGCACGGGTTCGAGCAGGTAGCTGGCGATGGCGTCGATCAGCGGGTCGATCTGCAAGGGCATCAGCCGCGGCCTGGGGGCGACTTCGGGGCTAAGCGCAACGGGTTCGAGCGTGTGGCCGTGGGTGTCGGAGGTCAGGGTATCGAGCCCGGCTGGCTCGATCGCGGTCTGCACATCGTCTTCGACGGCGGCGCGCTGGCGCTTGAATTTGCCGGATTGCCAGGTGTTATAGGCAATGACGGCGGCGATGATGATGGCGCCGATGACGATCAAGGCGATTTGCAACTGTCCCATCCAGGAATCCTCGGGGGTGTGTGAGTGTGTGCGCGGCTTAGTGTGTGGATCAAGCAGCCTGGGCAAAGCGTAGCGCCGCGTCCATTTCCACGGCAACGGTGCGTGAGACGCCCTGCTCCTGCATGGTCACGCCGATGAGCTGGTCGGCCATTTCCATCGCGATTTTGTTGTGCGAGATGAACAGGAACTGCGTGCTCGTCGACATGTCTTTGACCAGCCGGGCGTAGCGCTCGGTATTGGCGTCGTCCAGCGGCGCGTCCACTTCATCGAGCAGACAGAACGGCGCGGGGTTGAGCTGAAAGATGGCGAACACCAGGGCGATGGCCACCAGCGCCTTTTCGCCGCCGGAGAGCAGGTGAATCGAGCTGTTCTTCTTGCCCGGCGGCTGCGCCATGACCTGCACCCCGGCGTCGAGAATCTCCTCGCCGGTGATGATGAGCCGCGCATTGCCGCCGCCGAACAGCAGCGGGAACATACGGCCGAAGTGGTCGTTGATCTGCTCGAAAGTCGTGGCCAGCATGTCGCGGGTTTCGGCGTCGATCTTGCGGATGGCGTCTTCGAGGGTGGTGATGGCGGTCTGCAGGTCTTCGAGCTGGGCGTCGAGAAACTGTTTGCGTTCGCGCGCCTGACCCAGCTCGTCGAGCGCGGCCAGATTCACCGCCCCCAGCGCGGCGATGTCGCGCTGCAGCCGTTCATGCTCGCGCGCCAGCGCGGGGGCCTGGGCATCGGTCGGCAGACTGGCGCGCACCGCTTCGATATCGGCCTGCGCCTCGGCGAGCTGCTGCGCGAACTGCTCCGCCTGCAGCCGGAACTCCTGCTCCTTGAGCTGCAATTCGGTGATGCGCTGGCGCAGCGGGTCGAGGTCGCGGTCGAGCGTCAGCCGAGCCTCCTCCTGCTTTCGCAGTTGCTGGGCGATGTCGTCGGCTTCGCTGCGGCGGGCGCCCAGCACGGCTTGCACGCTTTGCTGCTCGGCCAGCGCCGATTGCAGACCGGTTTGGGCGCTTTCTTCGTTGAGCCGCGCGAGTTCGGCCTGCGCCGCTTCGCGCGCGCTGGTCTGACGCGCGATCTGTTCCAGCGCCATCTGCGCCTCGCGTTGCAGATCGGCCCGCTTTTGTTGCAGGCTGCGCACCGCATAGCCGCTCTCGGCCGCTTGTGATTCGAGCTGGCGCTGCTGCGCCCGCGCATCGGCGAGCGCCTGCTGCGCGGCCATCACCTCGGTTTCGAGATCGGCCTGCAGCTGCTGCTGGTCGGCCAGGCGCGCGTCTAGCTCCTCGAATCGCGCTTCGCTCTCGGCCTGCTGCGCCTGCAATTCACCCTGCTGGGCGTCGATGTCGCCAAGGTCGGTGGCGATCTGCTCATTGCGCGCGGCGCTTTGCTCGGCCTGCTGGGTGAGTTTGAGCAGTTCCACCTGCACGGTGTGCAGTTGCTGGGTGTCTTGTTGCTGGCGGCGTTGCAGCGCGGCGAGCTGCTCCTGCGCCTGCCCCAGATCGTGTTCGGCCTGATGAAGCTGGGCGCGGCTTTGCTCGGCGATGAGTTGCTCGGCCTTGATCTGGCGCTCCAGATTGTCGATTTCCTGCTGCCGCGCGAGCACGCCGGACTGCTCGGAATCCGGGGCGTAAAAACTCACGCTCTGGCGCGACACCGCGTGGCCTTCGCGCGTGAGCAGCACGGTCTGCGCAGGCAGAGTGGCGCGCAGCGCCAGCGCCTGCTGCAGCGTCGGTGCGATAAAAACGGCGGTCAGCCAGTCGTCGAGCAAGCTGGCCAGCCCCGCATCACCGCTGCGCACGCCCTCGCGCAAGGGCCGACAGCCTGCGGGCGGGACGGAGATCGCCCGCGCTTCGGTGGCCGGGGGCTGCACCGCTGCTGAATAAAACGCCAGCTTGGCCGGCGGCGCATCGCTGGCAAAGCCTGCGGCCATGTCGAGCTGGCGTAGTTCCAGCGCGGAGAGGCGCTCGCGCAACACGGCTTCGAGCGCGGTTTCCAGCCCGTTTTCCACCTGCAGGCGCGACCAGAGTTGCGACAGGCCGTCGAGCCCGTGCTTGGCCAGCCAGGGCCGCAGCTTGCCTTCGGTGAGCACCCGTTCCTGCAGGGCTTTGAGCGCAGCCAGGCGCGCGCTGGTCGCGGCAAGCTGCGCGGCGGCGGCCTGCTGCGACTGATGCGCCTGCTGCCGCGCCTGTTGCAGCTCGGGCAAGGTATCGTCGAGTTGTTCGCGCTGCGCGCGGGTGGTGTCGAGCGCGTCGGTGAGGGTTTCTTGCTGCCGCTGCAGATCGGCCAGACGCAGACTGTCGGGCGCGACCACGGCGCGTTGCTCGGCGCGCAGCCGCTCGGCGCGCTGCTGCAACTGCTGGATTTGCTGCCCGAGGCCGCGCTGCCGTGTCGCCTCGGCCTGCAGCGCCTGCTGGGC
>NZ_DLGH01000002.1:0-79721 GCF_002482605.1 Thiomonas sp. UBA7699
GACAGCATGGACGCGTTTGCCGCACGGCTCAAAAACACCCGGGTACAACGCCCGAAACAAGGCGATGTGATCGATCTCTGACCCCGCTTTACCACGAACTGGAAACTGCCATGCGCTCATCGCTGAACAAGACAGCCGCTTTGCCGCAGCGGGGGCCGAGATCGCCGCATCCGCCCGCAAACTACCGGTCCAGGCTGACATGGAGAACGCCTCATGACCCGGACCGCGGGCAACAATCCCGCTAAACAGATGATGGGGGCGGCCACCGCCAGGTGTAGGGGCGCAGGTAGGAGTACCTTCGGTAAGCCGATACCATCGACCAATTGCTATTCCGCTGGCGCCAGCAGCCCATTCAATCTTTGAGGCAACTTTCTGCGGCCCAAAAAATCTATTTTTTATTTTTCATATGCCTAAACTGATTTTTGATTTCTTCCCCATCATCCTGTTTTTCATCGTATTCAAGGTGGCTGGCATTTACGCCGCCACGGCGGTGACCATCGCCGCGACCTTTGCGCAAATCGGCTGGGTCTGGTTCAAGCACCGCAAGGTCGAGCCGATGCTGTGGATGAGCCTGGCCGTGGTCGTCGTCTTCGGCGGCGCGACGCTGCTGTTCCACAACGACACCTTCATCAAGTGGAAGCCCACCGTGCTGTACTGGCTGTTTGCCCTCATCCTCGCCGGGGCGCAACTGTTTCAGGGCAAGAATCTGATGCGCGCCCTCATGGGCAAGCAGATGCAACTCCCCGATCCGATCTGGAACCGCGTCAACTGGTCGTGGGTGGCTTTTTTCGCGCTGATGGGCGTGCTCAACATCGTGATCGCCTACAACTTCTCCACCAACCTATGGGTGGACTTCAAGCTGTTCGGCAGCCTAGCGCTGACGCTGGTGTTCGTGCTCGGGCAGTCGCTGCTGCTGGCCAAGCATATGAAGCTGGACGAGAACGCTTGATGTCCGGGCCGATTTCCCGCCGAGATCGCATCGAGACCCTGTTGCAGCAGGCGCTCAAGCCCGAAACGCTGCAGGTCACCGACGACTCCGCCGCTCACGCAGGGCATGGCGGATTCGATGCGATGGGCAGTCATTTCCGCGTGCGCATCGTCAGCGCGCGGTTCGCTGGCGCCTCGCGTCTCGCGCGGCACCGCCTCGTGTATGATGCCTTGGCTTCGATGATGCACCATGAGATTCATGCGCTGGTGCTCGATTGCCAGGCCCCCGGAGACCCTCCCGAGGTCAGCGCACACTGAAAACTTGACCGTGCGCCCTGGTCGTTTGTTCCCTCCCCTTCTGGATGACTTCATGTTGAAACTCTCCCGCATTCTGGCCGTTGCCGCATTGAGCTGCGCGTTTGCCGCCCCCGTCTGGGCACAGAACATCGCCACTGTGAATGGCAAGCCCATTCCGCAGTCCCTGGCCGACTCCGTCGCCAACAGCATGGCCAAGCAGCAGGGTCAGGCCGTCACGCCCCAACTCAAAGAGATGGTGAAAAACGAGCTGATCAGCCGTGAAGTGATGGTGCAGGAAGCCGACAAGCTCGGCCTGGACAAAGAAACCGCAGTGCAAGACGAGATTCGCATCGCGCGTCAGAACATCCTCATCCGCGCGCTGTTCAACGCCTATCTGCAAAAGCATCCCATCACCGATGCCCAGATCAAGGCCGAATACGACAAATTCGTCAAGAGCTTCGGCTCCACCGAATACAAGGCGCAGCACATCCTGGTGCCGAGCGAAAAAGAAGCTCAGGACATCATCGCCCAGCTGAAAAAGGGCGCCAAGTTCTCCGAGCTGGCGAAGAAATACTCCAAGGACACCGGCAGCGCAGCCAATGGCGGCGATCTGGGTTGGTCCACCCCCAACAACTATGTGCCGCCGTTCGCCAAGGCGCTTGAAGCCCTTAAGCCCGGCCAGTACACCCAGACGCCGGTGCAGAGCCAGTTCGGCTGGCATGTGATCAAGCTCGACGCCACCCGCCCGGCCAAGGCCCCGACGCTCGATCAACTCAAGCCGCAAATCCAGGCCGAACTGCAGCGCCAGGAAGTCACCAAGTATCAGGACGAACTGCGCGCCAAAGCCAAGATTACCGAGTGATCCGGCTTCGTCCCTGCAACAAAACGCCCGCATCTGCGGGCGTTTTTCATGGCTTGATCAGTTCATGCCTCAAGTCTCTGGAAACAACAGTTTGTGAACGGTGCTGTTGTCGATGGGCTCGTCGAACAGATCGCGCGCGAGCAACTGACTGCCGAGTAGCTGCGGGGCGAACAGCACGTCGGGTTGAACCCGCCGGATTTTGTTGACGTGCCGCACGTCGTTGACCCCGGCGATGGTCTTCACGCCCGGGGCCAATTCCTTCACCGCGAGCACGGCGAAGGCGTTTTCGGCATCGTCGTCGCGCAGGGTGAGCACGGCCTTGGCCTTGGGCACACCGGCGAGTTCGAGCGTTTCGCTGCGCGTGGCGTCGGCGGTGATGACGTCGGCGCTTTCGGGAAACGGCGAGGGGTGGCCGCTGGGAGCGATGATGGTGACCGGCACGCCCCGGCTGCTCAGCTCCTTCCACATGGCATAAGCCAGGCTCGACGCGCCGATGATGACGTAATGGTTCTTGCGCTGTTCGCGTTGCATTTTTCCCTCCAGAGTCCGTTTGAGACTGCCCCCGATCAGCGGCCCGATCACGACCGACAGCGTGGTGGCAAACACCGAAATGCCCAGCACGATCATGGACACGGTAAACATGCGCGCCTGCAAAGTGCGCGGCACGATGTCGCCATAGCCGACCGTGGACATGGTCTCGATGGTGTAATAAAACGCCGTGGGCAGGCTGTGAATCGGCGGCGTGTATCCCGCGCCGAACCACAGGCTGCCCAGCGTGCCGTAGATCAGCAGGCTGCCTACACCCAGCAGGGCAAACAGTGAGCTGGCGGCCAGGCTGCTGCGGGCAAAGCGGCTGGTGTAAAGCAGCAGCGCCAGCAGCAACAGGCCCGAGAGCGCAACGGTGGCGTTGATCCCTCCATGAGCGGCCCACAATGCCAGCCCGGCTGACAGGGCGCTGAGCAGCACCCCGAGCACCCAGGCCACCCGCGCCCGCAGCAGCAAGCCCGGCACCATGAGAATGAGCCCGATGCCGATGATCACATGCGGAAACGCGGCCAGATCGGCCAAACCGGAGATGCCGTCGGCGCCCTGCGCCAGGATGTCGAGCACGGCTTGGCGCATCTGCACGAATTGCGGGCTGATCTGCGCCACGCCTGTTGCCAGCGCCAGAAAGGCGATCAGCCACTGTGGTCCGTTTTGCCCCAGCTTGCTCAGCAACAGCCGCGTTGCCGTGCTCACCCTGGCCTTGAGCACACGCCAGCGGCTGGCCTTGGGCAGTGGGGGTTTGGGGGTGTCCGGGGGCGAGATCGTTGTTGCCATGGCGTAAGTATCGGCGATCCGCAGCCGCAGCCCTGAATCGAGCGCTACAGGGCCACCCAGGCGCGGAGTCCGTTGGCGTCGCGCAACTGCGTCCAGCGGCAGTCGTACAGATGATGCAGCCGCTCGGCTTGCAGAGCAGCCTCGCAGGTGTCGAAGAACCAGCCTTGCGCCTGCTGCTGCAAGCCGAGGCCCAGCACATGGGTGGCACAACGCGCGACCCAGTTCACGTCGTGCGCACAAAACACCACCACGCGGTCGCTCAGGTTGGACAGCACCGCACCCACGAGGGACTGATGCCCAGGATCTTGAAACGCCACCGGCTCGTCGAGCAGCAGCAGGGTTGCGCCTTGTACCAGCGCCTGCGCCAGGCTCACCCTTTGTCGCTCACCGGCGGACAGGTCGAGCACCGGGCGATCTCGCAGCGCCCAGGCATCCACCCGGCGCAGTGCCTCATGGGCGGAGGGCCCGTCAGGTTCAGGCTGCGAGAGTTCGAGCAGGGCGAGCGCCGACAGGTTGAAGCGGTCGCGCGGCTGGGCTGGCATGAGGGTGCGCAGCGCTGCCAGACGCTCCGGGCCCAGTTCAGACAAGGGCTGCCCAGCCAGCCGAACCGCGGCGCGCTCGCCATGCAAAGAAAGTAGCCCGGCCAGTTGACGCAGCAAGGTGGACTTGCCCGCGCCATTGCGACCAATCAGCCCCAGCCGCTGCCCCGGCTGCAGGCGAAACGACAGATTGCGGGCCAAGGCCGGCTGATGCGCTGCGGCCACGACATCGAGCGCATCGACCTGCAGCCAGGCGTCCGACTTCATCGCGCCCGCCGCAGCATGAGAATGAACACCGGCGCGCCAACGAGTGCTGTGACCGCACCGACCGGCAGCTCATAGGGCATGACGACCCCGCGAGCCAGCGTGTCGGCGGCCACGACCAGAGCCGCCCCGGCCAGGGGGGCGGCCCAGGCCTGATCGCGCATGCGCTGCAGACCGACCAGCCGCAAGGCCTGCGGCACGACCAGCCCGACAAATCCCACCGCTCCGGCCACCGCCACCGAAGCGCCTGTGGCCAAAGCGGCCAAGAGTACGAGTTCCAACCGCGCCCGCGTCACCGGCTCGCCGAGCAGCCACGCGGCCTCGCTGCCGAGCAATAGCCGGTCATAGCGGCGCTGACGCCACAGCAGCCACACGGCGCCCAACACAGCCAGCCCGCACAGCCACAGGCCATGCGTGGCCCCCGAAAGATTGCCCACCAGCCAGAACATCGCCCCGCGCAATTGCTGATCGGGCACCAGGGTCAGCAGCAGGGTGGACAGCGCCCCGGCCATTGCGGCCAGCATGGCGCCAATCAGAATGAGCTGGGCCGAGGCTTCGTCGTCGCGGCTCGCCATGATGCGCCGCCCCATGAGCAGCAGCGCAAGCAGCGCCGCGCCCGCCCCGATCACGCTGCCCAGCCACAAGGCCGCGCCCAGCAGCAGCGCCACGATGGCGCCCAAGCCGGCGCCGCCGGATGCCCCGAGCACATAAGGATCGGCCAGCGGATTGCGCAGCAGAATCTGCATGGCCAGCCCCGCCTGCGCCAGCAACGCGCCCACCCCCATGCCGGCCAGCACCCGCGGCAGGCGTAACTGCCAGACGATGTCCGCATTCCAGCCACCCTCCCCCACCGACAGCGCCACCGCGACGACCGCGGCGAGCAGCAGCGGTAAGACCCAACGCCACAGCGACGAACTGCGTGCACCGGGGCTTACTGAGCGTTCAAAGCGCATGGCGGATTTGTTCACGCCCTCTCAGAACGCGGGCCGCCAGGTCAGACCGACGAACACGCCCAGCGGTTCGCGGTTGTAGCCGTAAACCGTCTGATACTTCTTGTTGAACAGGTTCTGCACCCGCGCATTCCAGCTCCAGTCTTTCGACACCGCGCCGCTGGCGGTGAGGTCGACCGTGGTGTAGCTCCCTAGCGTGACCCGGCCGGCCGAACCATTATCCCAACGGGGACCGCTGTAATGCACCGCAGCGCCATAAAGCACTGAGGCGAACTCGTGGTTGACCGAGACATTGGCCAGACTGCGGGCGCGGCGCTGCAGCGTCGGGTCGCCAGGCAGACTGGTATTCACGGGCTGTTGCAGCGTGAAGTTGGCGTCATACGCCCAGCCCTTCCACGCGCCGCGCCCGGTCAACTCCAACCCCCGCGTGCGGCTGCTGGCGATGTTCTGGAAGGTGCTGGTCGTGAAGTCATACTGCCACTGGTCGGTCGCCTTGGTCTGGAACAGCGTGGCCCGCAGCACGTTCGCCCCTTGCGACCACTGCAAACCGGCCTCGACAGAGTGCGCCTTCTCCGCCTTCAGATTGGCGTTACCGTAGTAAGGCGCGTACAGATAGCCCAGCGGCGCCGCATTGAAGGCGGTGGAGTAGCTGGCAATCGCTTTGAAACCGCTGCCCAGTTCTCGTCCGTAGCCGAAATAGCCGGTGTTCTGGCCCGAGTAGCCGTCAATCGCGTCATGGCGCAGATTCAATTGAAACTCGTTGCCGTTGACGCTGCCGTCCAGTCCGACGAAGGCCGCCTTGGCATGGCGATCCTTGGAGGGAATCGAACCGGTGATCGAACTGATGCCCTGGCTCTGCCATTCCAGCCCACCCGTGGCCGTCCAGCCGCTGCCGAGTTGCACCACATTGCGCCACAGCAGTTGCTGAACCCGGGTGCGATAAGTACCGCTGTAGGGGTAGGCGCTGAAGTTCTCGGTCGTGTTGGTGGTGCTCTGCTGCGAGACGCTCAGATGAGACTTCCAAGCGGCGGTCAATTGGTTGTCGCTGAACAGCTGATACAGATCCTGCGAGGTGCTGCTCAGATTGGTATCGGTCGGACTGGCGTAGGCGCCATAGCTGTCGTAGCTGGCGCGGCCCTTGCTGCTGAATGCACGCAGGCCCAGCGACTGCCCCGGCGCCAGGGTCTGCACGATCGAGCCGTTCATCGTCGTGTTGCCGTAGCCGTTGTTGTTCGGGTTGGCATTGCTGAGCTGGGCGGGGTTGATTGCACTGACGCCCTGCGTCGTATAACGGCTGACCCCGGCCTGCAAGGCCGTGTTGCCGACCTGCCCGCTGGCGTTGGCCGACACGGTGGCCGTATTGCGGCTGCCTGCAGTGACCGAGATCGAGGCCTGCGGCTTTTTGCTGCCCGCGCGTGTGGTGATCAGCACCACTCCGCCGATCGCGCCCGAGCCGTAGATGGCCGACACATTGCCGCGGATGATCTCGATGCGCTGAATCTGATCGGTGGTGAAGTTGTTGAGATACGCGACGCCCGTGGCGTCTTGTGCGTTCATGGGCACGCCGTCGAGCAGCACCAGCACATCCGGCCCGCCAAAACCGCGCACATACACATTGCCCGACTGCCCAGGGCCACCGTTGCTCGTCACCTGCACGCCAGCCACCTGCTGCAGCAAGGTCGTGAGGTTTTGCGCACCGCTTTGCTCGATCTGCTCGCGGGTGATCACGCTGACGCCCGGCAAGGCATCGGCCAGCGGCTGCGGGTAGCCCGTGGCCGACACCACCACCGGCGGCAGCGCGGTGGCGTCGGCCGGAGCGGTCTGCGCCTGCGCGTTCAGCCCGACCAGACTGATGGCCGCGGCCAGCGCGGTGCGAAAGAAAATCGGTTGAGATGAGTGGACCACGCGAGGCCCAGACGAGGCTGGAGCAACGCCGTTTGAAGGGAACTGCTGAGACATGACTGAATTTCCGGATGAATGAGCGCTGCCGTGTTCCCCCGCACGGCTGGCGCGGCTGAAGTGCGCCGCGGCAGGGCCCAGAGCGCATCTCAACCTTCGCAGGCGCTGCGCTGCGCGCACCCGGCTGGCCTTGATGCGCCCCTTCGCCCCGAAGCTGCGCGTCTTCTCGTCGTTGGCCGGTATCCGGGCTGGCGACGCGATCCGAACCTCCTTCCCAAATCCGAAAATTCAGTGGAGAGCTTGTCCGAACGGAAGGCTTGCGCCTTCGGTCGCTGACCGTTGCGGGGGCAGCACAGGCCGGAGCATCTGCCGGGGGCATGGCTCTTCCTGTTTCCCGTTTAACTGCGCAGCGTGAATCACCGCGCGAGCACCAACGACCGTCATGTTAGCCGGGCGACAGCGTTGTTTTGCCGACTCTCGGGTGGCCGACTTTAGAATGCCTCGCATGGACGAACGACAGCCCTCCCCCGCCATCGCTCAGTTGCAATCGCGCGTTGAGCGGCTGCTGCTGCGTCACAACGAGTTGCTGCGCACCAACGCCTTGCTGGCCGAGCGGGTGCAATCGCTCGAAGCCGAGCGCGACCAGATGCGTCAGCGCCTGCACGACGCCACCCAGCGCATCGACCGATTGCTGGCACGGCTGGATCAGACCCCTTCCATTTCGGGCGAGCCCGACCCACACGCATGAGCACGACCACGCTGGATGTGAACATCATGGGCCAGATCTACACCCTGGCCTGCCCCGCCGACGAGCAAGCCGCGCTGCTGGCCGCCGTGCGCGAAGTGGACACCGAGATGTGCGCCATTCGCGATATGGGCAAGGTGCGCGCCCGCGAGCGGATCGCCGTGCTTGCCGCGCTCAATCTGGCGCACAGCCTGATCGAGTCGCGCAATGCGAACAAGGCCGCGGGTGCATCGACGCAGGCGTCGCTGGCGTTTGAAGAAGATGCGCAGGCCGTGGCCCAACTCACCCGTCAGCTCGACGAAGCCCTGGGCGCCGAGGGCAAATTGCTCTGATTCTTCCCCGGCCACGATTCATCGCCCTACAATCGGGGTCGTCTGTCGGGTTTGGTTGGGTCGGAATTTCCTGAACCGATAAATTTGTGCCTCGGGCTTGGAAATTCTGTGTGTGCGCGTGACGTCTCGCGCAGACGTCCCCAAAGCGCAGTGACCTTGCCCACCTGTCCCAGTAGGGTTCAGGGATCAACGCTCAACCAGGTTCCGGCAGACACCTCCCCCGCATGACCTCCCCTTTGCTTCGCCCTGCCCTTTGCGTTCTCGACACCCAGGTGCTGCTCGACTGGGCGCTGTTCGACGACCCGCGCGTGCGTCCTTGGGCCGAGGCCATACAGCGCGGCCGCGTGCGCTGGATTTACTGTGCCGCCATGCAGGTCGAGGCCTTGCGCGTGGTGCACTATCCGGCGCTGGCCAGGCGGTTCGAGCCCCAGGCATCAGCCCTCAAGTTGACCGATTGTTTTGCGCGTTGGGGGCAGTGCTGCGCCACACCGCCAGCGCAGCACTGCTTGGTGTGTGCCGATCCTGACGACCAAGTGTTTCTCGACCTCGCCTTGGCGCAGCATGCAGCAAACCTGTTGAGCCGCGACCGCGCTGTGCTGCAATTGGCGCGGCGCGCCAGGCCGCTCGGCCTGCAGATCGGCCCGCCCGAGAGCGCGTCGGCGCCAGGCTGAAACCGATGTCAAGAAGCCGACTGCCCCAGCGCCAGCAGACGGTTTTTGCGCCGCAGCGACCACCAGATCATGCCGCTGCCCAGAATGATCAGCGGGATCGACAGCAACTGCCCCATGGTGAGGTGAAACCAGAGATAGCCGAGAAACGCATCGGGCTGGCGGAAAAATTCATCGGTGAAACGCGCCAGCCCATAGCCGAGCGCGAAGCACCCGGCAATGAAACCGCGCGGCCGCTCTTTGCGCGACAGCCACCACAGCACCACGAACAACACAATGCCTTCGAGGAACATTTCGTAGAGCTCGGAGGGAAAGCGCGGCACCATGCTGCCGGACTTGGGGTAGATCATCGCGCCGGGCCACCAAGCGGGCGCTGGCCGTCCCCACAACTCGCCGTTGATGAAGTTGCCGATGCGCCCGAACGCCAGGCCGGGCGGAATGAGCGGAGCGACAAAGTCCATGATCTGCAGCCACGAGTAGCGCCGGGTGCGCGCAAACCAGTAAGCCGCCACCATCACGCCGAGCAGCCCGCCGTGGAAGGACATGCCGCCGTCCCACACCGCGACGATCTGCGCCGGATGAGAGAAGTAATAGTCCGGCTGATAGAACAGCACGTAGCCGGTGCGCCCCCCCAGAATCACGCCCAACACACCGGCAAACAGCAAGTCTTCGATATCGCGCGAGGTCCAGCCCTGGCGCGCATAAGGCTGGTCTTTGAGGCGCTTTTGCGCCAGCAGCCAAAAAGTGATGAAGCCCAGCAGGTACATGATGCCGTACCAATGCACCTTGATCGGGCCAAGTTGCAGGGCGATAGGATTGAAGTCGGGGTGGATCAGCATGGGCGTGAAGTGTACGGGCTTGCCTTGAGCAATCCTTTCAAGCGGCGCGCGGGCAAGCCAATATTTACCTTTGGATACTACTGCGCCGCTTCCATGACGGTGCACGCCGCCGCTTGCCGCACGACAATGACGTTATTGTCGACCCGCTCCCACTGCCTGCCATGCCCCAGAAACTGCGTTCCGAAAACATCACCGTGGGCGCATCGCGCGCGCCCAATCGCTCCATGTTCTATGCCATGGGCTACAAGAAGTCGGACTTCAGCAATCCGATGATCGGCATTGCCAACGCGCACTCCACCATCACCCCTTGCAACTCCGGCCTGCAGCGCCTGGCCGACGCCGCCATCGAGGGCGTGCGCGCCGCTGGCGGCAATCCGCAGATGTTCGGCACGCCGACCATTGCCGACGGCATGTCCATGGGCACCGAGGGCATGAAGTACTCGCTGGTGTCGCGCGAAGTCATTGCCGACTGCGTCGAGACCTGCGTGCAGGGCCAGTGGATGGACGGAGTGGTTACCGTGGGCGGCTGCGACAAAAACATGCCTGGCGCCATGATCGGCATGCTGCGCTGCAATGTGCCGGGCATCTTCGTCTATGGCGGCACCATTCTGCCGGGCCATTACAAGGGCAAGGATCTGAACATCGTCTCGGTCTTCGAGGCCGTGGGCGAACACGCCGCCGGGCGTATGAGCGATGCCGATTTCGACGCCATCGAGCAATGCTCTGTGCCCACCAGCGGCTCCTGCGGCGGCATGTACACCGCCAACACCATGTCCAGCGCCATCGAGGCCATGGGCATGTCGCTGCCTTACTCGTCCACCATGGCGAATGTGCATCAGGAAAAAGTGCAGTCCGCGCGCGATTCCGGCCAGGCGCTGCTCGCCGCGGTGCGCGCCGGGCTGAAGCCGCGCGACATCGTCACCTGCAAGGCGCTGGAAAACGCTGCTGCCGTGGTCATGGCCACGGGCGGCTCGACCAACGCGGTGCTGCATCTGCTGGCTATTGCGCATGCCGCCGAAGTGCCGTTTGCCATTGAAGACTTCGAGGCGATTCGCAAGCGCACCCCAGTGCTCTGCGACATGAAGCCCTCGGGCCGATATGTCGCCACCGATCTGCACCGCGCTGGCGGCATTCCGCAAGTGATGAAAATTCTGCTCGAAGCCGGTGTGCTGCATGGCGACTGCATCACCATCAACGGCAAGACCGTGGCCGAGAATCTCAAGGACGTTCCCGCCCAGCCCAGCGCGGAGCAAGACGTGATTCGCCCCATCGACAAGCCGATGTACGCCCACGGCCACCTGGCCATTCTCAAGGGCAATCTGGCCGAAGACGGCTGCGTGGCCAAGATCACCGGGCTGAAAAAGCCCAGCATAACCGGCCCCGCGCGCGTGTTCGACGACGAGCAAAGCGCGCTCGAAGCCATTCTGACCGGCAAGATCAAGGCGGGCGACATCATGGTGCTGCGCTACCTCGGGCCCAAGGGCGGCCCCGGCATGCCCGAGATGCTCGCGCCCACGTCGGCGCTGGTGGGCGCGGGGTTGGGTGAGTCGGTTGGGCTTATCACCGACGGCCGGTTCTCCGGCGGCACCTGGGGCATGGTCGTCGGCCACGTCGCGCCCGAAGCCATGGTAGGCGGCTCCATCGCCCTGGTGCAGGAAGGTGACCGCATCACCATCGACGCGCCTTCCCTGAGCCTGACCCTGCACGTCAGCGATGAAGAACTCGCCCGACGCCGCGCCGCCTGGACGCCGCCCGCCAGACGCTACACCCGCGGCGTGATGGCCAAGTTCGCGGCGCTGGTCGGCAGTTCGCATCGCGGCGCGGTGCTCGATGCCGATCTGGGCTGACGCAGCCGGGGCGCGCTCGGCTCAACCCGAGCCGCCCTGCCCAGCGCGCCAGGCATGGCCGAGCAAATACAGGCCAAAGCTCAGCGAGGCAATCCAGGTGCTGGCTGGATAACCGATGTAATACGCCGCAGCCAGCCCGCCCCAGGTCACCGCCAGCCCGAGCGCCATCGACAAACCGACACCGCCCGCGATGCTGCGGCTCACAGTCTGCGCCGTGGCCGCGGGGCCGATGAGCAAAGCGAAAATCAGCAAGGCTCCGATCACTGGCACGGCAATCGCCACCGTGGCCGCCACCAGCAAGATGAACAGCAGGTCGAGCAGCCGGGTATTCACCCCCCGCGCCTGAGCGCCTTCGGGGTTGAAACTGGCGAAGCACAGCGGGCGATACAGCACGGCCAGCCCCGCCAGACCGGCCACACACACCAGCAACGACAAACCCGCCTGCGCCGCTGTGATACCCACAATGCTGCCGAACAGAATGCTCATCGCCGACTGCGCGTTGGCGGTGTAGAGATTGAGAAACAGCACGCCCAGCCCCAGGGCGAACATGAGCACCATGCCGATGCCGATATCGCGCTGGCGGATGCGCCCGCCCGTCAGCGCCAGGGCAACGCCGCTGGTCAGCGTAAAAGCAAAAAGGCCGAGATAAGGACTCAGGCCCAGCAGAATGGCCCCCGCCGCGCCGGTGAAGCCGACATGCGACAGCGCATGCGCGGCAAACGCCTGCCGCCGCAGAGTGATGAAATAGCCCACGGCAGCGCTCAACACCGCAATCGCGCTGCCCGCCAGCAGTGCATGCCGCATGAAGCCATATTCCAGACCGAGGATCATGCGCCCGCTCCTTCGCCTGCATGACCGTGATCGTGCCCGCAATGTGCGGCCTCTTCGGGCATGAAGCCACCGGCGGGATGAATGAACAGATAGCCGCCTTCGCGCGCCACGGCCATCGGCAGGCCATACAGCGCCGACAGCGCCGGTGCGTTGACCACCTCATCCACCGTGCCCAGCCGCCCCCGGCCGCCCGCGAGGTAGAGCACCTGATCCATGTGCGGCAGCAGCGGATTGATGTCGTGCGCGGTCATCAACACCGTCATGCCCTGCTCGGTACACAACCGGCGCGCCGTTTGCAAAATGCGCTGCTGCGCCTGGGGGTCAAGGTTGGAGAGCGGTTCATCCAGCAGCAACATGCGCACCGGGTTGACCAGCGCCTGGGCGATGCGTGCCCGCTGGCGCTGCCCGCCGGAGAGCGCGTCCATGCCGCGTTCGGCGAGCGGCTCCATTTCCATCGCCTTCAGCGCCGCATCGACGGCCTGCGCACGCTGCTGCGCACCTCCGAGCCCCAGCCCCCAGCGTTCGCCCTGCCAGGCCGTGGCGACAAAGCTGCGCACCCGCAGAAAACTGTCGGCGCCAACCGGGTCGCGCTGCGAGACATAGCCGATGTGAGCCCGCTCGGACACGCCTTCCTGCCCCAGCAAACGCAAGCGGCCCGACTCCAGCGGCTGCAAGCCCAGCAAGGCGCGCAGCAAGGTGGTTTTGCCCGCACCGTTGGCGCCGAACACGCCGACAAACTGCCCGGGGCGGATGTGCAGATCCAGCCCTTCGAGCACGGTGCGCCCCCCGAGTGCGCAGCGCAGGCCCTGTGCTTGCACCGCCCACTCGGTCGGAAGGTTCATCGCGGAGGGTTGAGCCGACACGGTCAGTGCGATTTGCCCAGCGCCCGCTCGATCGCGGCGAGGGTTTGCAGTTGCCACTGCACATAGCCAGTCTTGGGCGGCACGAATTCATCCACCCCCACCACGGGCACCCCGGAATCCAGCGCGACCCTGCGCAGGCGATCCGTCAGCGGATCGGTCACCTGGCGGTTGTAGAACAGCAGCGCCACTTTGTGCTGACGCAGATGGTCTTCGTAGCGCGCCACTTCGGCGGGAGAGGGCTCGGTGTCGTTCATCACGTCGAATTGAAATTTCTCGCCCAGACTGGTCCAGCCCAGTTGCCGCAGCAGATAGCCGACAACCGGCTCGGTGGCCGTGACTTTGAGCTGCGGATATTGCTTTTTCAGCGCGGCCTGCGCCTCGTTCAGCCGACTCAGCTGCGCCTTGAAACCCTGCAGATTCGCGGCAAAAACTTGGCGATGCGCCGGATCGGCTCGCTGCAGCAGTTGCGTGAGTTTTTCCGCCACCTTGAGCGCAATCAGCGGATCGTAGAACACATGCGGATTGCGATCGGCCATGATCAGCGCGGGGTCGAGTTCGGCGGCCACGATCACCTGCCGCTGCGGGGCGGGATTGGCGGCCAGCATTTTGCTCATCCACTCGTCGTAGCCGATGCCGTTGAGGATGACGATCTGCGCCTTCGCCACCTTGCGCGCCACGGCTGGCGTCGCCTCGAAGCTGTGCGGATCGACGTTCGGATTGCTGATGATGCTGTCCACCTTCACCTCATCGCCGCCGATGGCCTGCGCAATGACGCCATAGGTACTTTCTGCCGCCACGATGGAAATCGGCGCCGCCTGCGCCCCGCTGGCGAACAGCAGCGAGAGCGGCGACAAAAGAGCGAGGTAAAGCAGGAAGGATCGGGCTGTCATGAGAAATCTCTGAGGACAAAACAGGAGTTACTTTATAACATCTCAAATAAAGCGAATGTATCCAGATGCAAGTTTCCCGCTGGTGCGTCGCAGGCAGAATAGGACGTTTGAAAAAGCGACGACCATGAAAATTGCCACCTGGAATGTGAACTCCCTCTCCGTGCGCCTGCCGCAGGTGCTCGACTGGCTGCAGGCCCAGTCGCCCGACGTGCTGGCGCTGCAGGAAACCAAGCTGACCGACGATCGGTTTCCGCATGCCGAGCTGCTGGATGCGGGTTATCACAGCGTGTGCCTAGGGCAGCCGACCTACAACGGCGTAGCACTACTCAGTCGCCACGAGGCGAAGGAGGTGCAGCGCGGCATTCCCGGCTTCGAGGATGCGCAGGCGCGCGTCATTGCCGCGACGTTTGGCGATCTGCGGGTGATCGACGCCTATTTTCCCAATGGGCAAGCGCCGGATAGCGACAAGTTCGCCTACAAAATGCGCTGGCTCGACGCGCTGCAGGCATGGGTCGCTGCGGAACTGCAGCGTTATGCGAAAGTGGCGCTGATGGGCGACTTCAACATTGCACCGGAAGATCGTGATGTGTTCGATCCGGTCGCCTGGGCCGGGCAGATTCACTGCACGCCCGAAGAGCGCGCGCATTTCAAGGCGCTGCTCGGGCTCGGACTGATCGACGCCTTCCGCGCCTTTGACCAGCCTCCCAAGAGCTGGAGCTGGTGGGATTACCGCAATCTGGCCTTCCGCAAAAATCAGGGCCTGCGCATCGACCACATTCTGGTGAGCGAGGGCTTGCGCGGTTCGCTGCAGAGCTGCGTCATCGACAAGGCACCGCGCAAGAACGAGCGCCCCAGCGATCACGCGCCGGTGATTGCCGTCGTGTGACCCAGCTCATTCTTCCATCCCCAGTTCCTGAATTTTTCGGGTGATGGTGTTGCGACCGATGCCGAGTTTTTGCGCCGCTTCGATGCGCCGACCGTGGGTTTGCGCCAGCGCGGCGGCGATCACCGCGCGTTCGAATCGCTGGGTCAGATGGTGCATGACATCAGGCTCGCCCCTGCGGATCAAGCCCTGGGCCACCTGTTCGACGCGGTGCTCCCAGTCCTCGTTCGAAGGCTGAATCGCCGTTGAATCGGGGTTTGAAGCCGCAATAAAAGGGATATCGGCCGACGCTGCTGCCGCCACAGCAGGCATCGGCGCTTGCTCAGAGCGAACTTCCGTTTTTACATCGTCTGGCAGGTCTTTGACCTGAATGGTCTGCGCCGGCGCCATGACGGTCAGCCACTGACACAGGTTCTCCAACTGCCGCACATTGCCGGGAAAGGGGAACTGCTGCAGCACGCGCAGGGCCTCGGCGGAGATGCGCTTGGCCTCGACGCCGAGCTCCTGCGCGCTGCGCTGCAGGAAATGTTTAGTGAGCGGAGCAATGTCTTCGCTGCGCTCGCGCAGGGCCGGAAGGCGCAGGCGAATGACGTTGAGGCGGTGAAACAGATCCTCGCGGAACTGGCCTTGGGCCACACGTTGTTCGAGGTTCTGGTGCGTGGCGGCAATGACCCGCACATGCGACTTGATCGCGCTGTGTCCGCCCACGCGGTAATAGTGCCCATCGGATAGCACGCGCAGCAGACGGGTCTGCAGTTCAAGCGGCATGTCGCCGATTTCGTCGAGGAACAAGGTGCCGCCTTCTGCCTGCTCGAAGCGACCGCGCCGCAGGGTCTGCGCGCCGGTGAAGGCGCCGCGCTCGTGACCGAACAGCTCGCTTTCCAGCAGATCCTTCGGAATGGCCGCGGTGTTGATGGCGACAAACGGCCCGCCCGAGCGCGGGCTGTGCTTGTGCAGAGCGCGGGCGACGAGCTCCTTGCCCGAACCCGACTCTCCCGTGATCAGCACGGTGACCTGCGAATGCGCAAGCCGACCAATGGCGCGGAACACATCCTGCATGGCCGGGGCCTGACCGAGCAGCTCGGGGGCTTCGTTGTGTGCTTCATCGGCCTGCTCTTCGCGCAGGCTTTCATCGACGGCCCGCTGGATCAGTTCGACCGCTTTGTCCACATCGAAGGGCTTGCTCAGATAGTCGAACGCGCCGCCCTGCAGCGAGGCCACCGCGCTATCGAGATCGGAGTAGGCCGTCATGATGATGACGGGCAGGCCTGGATGCGATTGGCGGATTTGTTGCAGCAAGTCGATACCGTTGCCGCCCGGCATGCGGATGTCGCTGATGAGCACTTGCGGGCAGCCTTCGGCAAAGGCGCTGAGCACGTCGCGCGGATTGGAAAAACTGCGCACTTCCATGCCCGACTTCTGCAGCGCCTTTTCCAGCACGAAGCGGATCGAGGCGTCGTCGTCAACCAGCCAGATCGGTTTCATCGCGCGCTCCCTTGCGACGAAAGCCCTGCCTTCAAGGCAGCGGAAGGGTAATGCGGAATTCTGTGTGGCCGGGCTGGCTGTCGCATTCGATGGTTCCCTGATGTTGCTGGACGAAGGTCTGGGCCAGGGTGAGCCCCAGTCCACTCCCTCCTTCTCGGCCCGAGATCAGCGGAAAAAAAATGCGATCCTTCAGTTCCGCTGGCACCCCGGGGCCGTTGTCCACGATATGCAAGACCAGTGCCAGCTTATAGCGCTGACGGGCCAGCGTCATCTGCCGCGCCACGCGGGTGCGGAACACGATGCTCGCATCGCCCTGCACGATGCGCTGTTGCAAGGCCTGCGCCGCGTTGTGGGCGATGTTGAGCACCGCCTGGATGAGCTGTTCCTTGTCGCCGCGGAATTCGGGCAGGCTGGCGTCGTAGTCCTGCTCGATGGTCAGCCCTTGCGGAAACTCGGCCTGCAGCAGGGTGCGCACATGCTCACACACTTCGTGGATGTTCACATCGCCCACCACATGCGGCTTGCGATGCGGCGCCAGCAGGCGGTCCACCAGGGTTTGCAGCCGGTCGGCCTCGGCGATGATGACCTGGGTGTACTCCTGCAATTCGGCAGACGGCAACTCGGCGTGCAGCAACTGCGCTGCACCGCGTAGGCCGCCCAGCGGGTTTTTGATCTCGTGCGCCAGATTGCGGATCAGCTCTTTGTTGGCCTGCGCCTGGTTGTGCCACTGCTCCTCGCGCTCCAGCCGAGACTGCTGGCTGATCTCCACCACCTCGGCGAGCAGCAGGCCCTGAGGATGATCGGTGCGCGCCACGATCAGCTGCACTTGCACCGCCTCGCGCAAATCGCGCAGCCGCATCATGCAGTCGAAGCGCTTGCTGCTGAATTCGTTGCTGCGCACCTGGAGCAAAGACTCCTGCCAGAGTGCGGGGCAATCCATCC
This sequence comes from Thiomonas sp. UBA7699, assembly GCF_002482605.1. Taxonomy (NCBI): domain Bacteria; kingdom Pseudomonadati; phylum Pseudomonadota; class Betaproteobacteria; order Burkholderiales; genus Thiomonas; species Thiomonas sp. UBA7699. Next base: position 17,384 of record NZ_DLGH01000002.1, read on the forward strand.
AGTGGCTCAGGTTTTGCCCGCTCAAAAGACGGCGAGAGACGCCCAGCCCATTTTCCAGCGCCGGATTGGCGTATTCAATCGCGCCTTCGGCATCCACCAGAGCGGCCATCGAGGCCAGCCACTCCAGGCCGGGATACTCGGTCGCGCCCGGCTGGCCGACCGCTGCGGCGTTCATTGCGGATACTTTTGCAACTCGCGCTGCAAGGCGGCAATATTGGCCTGCGTCATGGCGATCTGGTCTTTCATCTGCGCCACGCGCTGGGCGTATTCGCCGCCCTTGACCCCGCCGCCCACCAGCCGTTCGCTGGGCAGGTAATCGGGCTGGCCATTGTTGTAGGCCTTGAGTTGCTGCTCGAGCCGCGCCTGCTGTTGCTGCAATTCCTGCTCCAGAATGCGCCGCGCCTCGAGATCGCGCTCTTTTTGCGTGGAGGGCGCGACCCGCGCGGCCTGGTTGCCGCTCGGCTCTGCATTTTGCGCGCTGGGTTTGCTGCCCGATCCGATGACCTTGGGCGTCATGCCCGGACTGGAGAGGATGCTCACATTGGCGTTGTCGATCAGCTTGCAGTTCTTCGCCTTCACCTCGGAAAGATCGTTGGTGTAGGAGTTGTCCGGGCAGCGGTAAACGCGCTGCGGGTCGGTCTGCGCCACAGCGGCAGAGGCGCTCGCCAGGGACGCGAACAAAGCAAACGCGGCGTAACGAACGCTTGATCGGGCAGTCAATCGGGCAGTCAATTGGGCAAACAAGGTCATGGTGGCGCGCATTCAAAAAATCAACGGTCAGTGTAAGTCTGGCAACGCGCGTGCCGCACACCCGGCCGACAGGACGTGGCGGAATTGCCAAAAAAAAGCGGCCCGAAGGCCGCATTTGAAAACCCTCCCACCTTACAGCGAGTAGTACATATCGAACTCGACCGGGTGCGTGGTCATGCGGAAGCGGGTGACCTCTTCCATCTTCAGCTCGATGTAGGCGCTGATGAAGTCGTCGCTGAACACGCCGCCCTTGGTCAGGAAGGCGCGATCCTTGTCCAGATAGTCCAGTGCCTGGTCGAGGCTGGAGCACACGGTCGGGATCTTGGCCTCTTCTTCCGGCGGCAGGTCGTAGAGGTTCTTGCTCGCGGCTTCGCCCGGGTGGATCTTGTTTTCCACGCCGTCCAGACCGGCCATCATCATGGCAGAGAAGGCCAGATAAGGGTTGGCCGTCGGATCGGGGAAACGCACTTCGATGCGGCGGGCCTTGTCGCTCTGCACGAACGGCACGCGGATCGAAGCCGAACGGTTGCGCGCCGAGTAAGCCAGCATCACCGGGGCCTCGAAGCCGGGCACCAGACGCTTGTAGGAATTGGTGCCAGGATTGGTGATGGCGTTGAGCGCGCGGGCATGTTTGATGATGCCGCCGATGTAATACAGCGCAAAGTCGCTCAGACCGGCGTAGCCATTGCCCGCGAACAGGTTCTTGCCGTCTTTCCAGATGGACTGGTGCACATGCATACCCGAGCCGTTGTCGCCGACGATGGGCTTGGGCATGAAGGTCGCGGTCTTGCCGTAGGCGTGGGCGACGTTTTGGATCACATACTTCATGATCTGCGTCCAGTCGGCACGCTCCACCAGAGTGGAGAATTTGGTGCCGATTTCGCACTGGCCAGCGTTGGCCACTTCGTGGTGATGCACTTCGACCGGCACGCCCATTTGTTCAAGCAGCAGGCACATTTCCGAGCGGATGTCCTGCAGACTGTCAACCGGGGGCACCGGGAAATAGCCGCCCTTCACCGACGGGCGGTGGCCCATATTGCCGCCTTCCATCTTGTCGCCGGTGGCCCAGGCGGCTTCGTTGGAGTCGATCTTGACGAAGCAGCCCGACATGTCCACATTCCAGCGGACCTGGTCGAAAATGAAAAACTCGGGTTCCGGACCGAAATAGGCGGTATCGCCGATACCCGATGCTTTCAGATAAGCCTCAGCCTTCTTGGCGATGGAGCGCGGATCGCGGTCGTAGGGTTTGCCGTCACCGGGTTCGAGCACATCGCAGCTCAGCAGCAGCGTGGTTTCTTCGTAGAACGGGTCGATATTGGCGGTGTTCGGGTCGGGCATGAGCAGCATGTCCGAGGCTTCGATGCCCTTCCAGCCAGCGATGGACGAGCCGTCGAAGGCGTGACCATCGGAGAACTTGCCTTCATCGAAATGCGAGACAGGCACCGTGACGTGCTGCTCTTTGCCGCGGGTGTCGGTGAAACGGAAATCCACGAATTTGACATCGTGCTCTTTCACCAGGCCCATCACGTCGGCGACTGTTTTGCTCATGAAAATCTCCTGTCAGGTTGAAATGCGTTGGGGGTGGTCATCGGCCGTGCTGAAGACGCCACTTGACATCGTTTGCTGCAATGCTCCGCGCAGTGCAGGGAATCTAGCAGAAAGCGTGCCCAGATCGTTTGAAACCCAGCTCCTCCCACCAGGAGAAAAGACGGGGTTTGCAGACGGCGAAAAACGCACCAAAAACGTGCCGAAAACTCTCATGCACTTTTTCGGTGCGATTCAGCTCATTTTGGTGCATCTTCCCAACTGCCTTCCGGGAGGTGGGCTCGCAAATAGTCGAAAGCCTCACTTACGGCCGCCGAGTCGCCCTTCACGCCGAGTTCAATGTGCCGCCCCCAAACCGGGTGATCCACGCTGGGGAGGCTGAAAACCTTGACGCCCGCAAACCGCTGCTCGATGTCTTCCATCAAGGGCGTGAGGTCGGACTCCATTGCGTGGCGCACGATCACGGCCCGTTCAACCTGATGACCCTGGCCGTGCAGATGCGCCAGCGGACCATCCAGCGCCCATTCGAGCATCGGCCACGCCATGACCGGAAAGCCCGGGACGAAGTAGTGCTTCCGGATGGAAAAGCCCGGAATGCGGTTGTAAGGGTTGGGAATGATGGCGCTGCCCTGCGGAAACATGCCCATGTTCAAACGCTGCTGGTTGGCGGGGCTGTCCACATCGCCCAGCCCGGCTTCGATGACCCGCTGCTGAATCAGCGCCTTGGCCTCGGGGTGTAACTCCAGCGGCAGGCCCAGCGCGGCTGCGGCGCTCTGCCGGGTGTGATCGTCTGGCGTGGCGCCGATGCCGCCACAGCTCAGCGCCACATCGCCGCGCCGGAAACTGGCGGCAAATGCCTCGGTCAGCCGGGCGGGATCGTCGCCCAGATAGCTCACCCAATCCAGCCGCATCTCTCGCGCCTTGAGCAGAGCCAGGATCTGAGGGAAATGTTTGTCCTGCCGCTTTCCCGACAGGATTTCGTCGCCGATGATGTAAAGCCCCAGTCCCATGCTTGTGCTCTGAATTGAAAATCCGAGCATAGCGGGACGCCGTCGCTTTCGCGCCACCAAGCCCCCCAAAAAAATCACACTCTGGCGCTTTCCGTGCGATTGCGGGGTGACGCTTCAGCACACTCCGCCTTTATGCTGAGTTACCTCGTTTTAATGGACGCTCATGCTGCTTCACCACACTTTCGAGACCACCGCCGCCGAGTTTTCCGAACATCGCGCCATCGTGCGCGAAGGCGTGACGACCCGCTACGGCGAATTAGCCGACCGGGTAGAGGGCATCGCCGCGGCACTGCGAGCTCATGGGGTGCAGCGCGGTGAGCGGGTGGCGCTGTTTCTCGACAACTGCGTGGAAATGATCGCGGCCATGTACGCCGTGCTCAAGATCGGTGCGGTGTTCATGCCGGTCAACACCCTCACCAAGACCGACAAGCTGGCTTATATCCTCAACGATTCCGAAGCCTGCGCCCTGTTCACCCAGCAGGAACTGGCCGAAACCAGCCGCGCGGCCCTGGCGCTGAACCCCAGCGTGCGTCATTGCTACATGCTCACGGCGTACGCGCAGGGCAAGCCGGACGTCGGCACGCCCGATCCACGCGAATGCGCCTTTCCTGCCGCCCTGCCCGGCGCGGCCTGCTCGCCTACGCAACCCGATCTGATCGATCAGGATCTGGCCGCCATCATCTACACCTCGGGATCCACCGGCGATGCCAAAGGGGTGATGCTCACGCATCTCAACATGCTCACCGCGCTGCGCTCGGTGCGCGGCTACCTCGGGCTGCGGCAGGACGACATCATCGTCTGCGCCCTGCCTCTGGCCTTCGACTATGGGCTGTATCAGGTTCTCATGGCCTTCAGCCTGGGCGCCACCGTGCTGCTGGAGCGCTCGTTCACCTTTCCGGTCAAGGTGCTGGCCAATATGGCGCAGGAGCGGGTGACGGTGTTTCCCGGCGTGCCCACCATGTTCACCCTGCTGACCAACCTCAAGGCGCTGCATGAGTTCGACCTCTCGGCACTGCGGTTGATCACCAACACCGCGGCGGCCTTGCCGCAGACCCAGATCGCGCAGATTCGCGCGCTGTTTCCGCAGGCCACGCTGTTTTCCATGTACGGGCTGACCGAGTGCAAGCGGGTGACCTACCTGCCGCCGGAACAGCTCGATGTGCGCCCCGGCAGCGTCGGGCGCGGCATGCCCAATGAAGAAGTCTGGCTGGCGGACGACGAAGGCCGTCGCCTGCCCAACGGCAGCACCGGCGAGCTGGTCATCCGCGGCAGCCATGTGATGCGCGGATACTGGCGCAAGCCCGACCAAACCGCGCAGCGTCTGCGTCCAGGGCCGATTCCCGGCGAAATGGTGCTGTATTCGGGCGACCTGTTTCGCACCGACGAAGAAGGCTGGCTGTATTTCGTGGCGCGGCGAGACGACATTATCAAAAGCCGGGGCGAAAAAGTCAGTCCGCGTGAAGTTGAAAACGTGCTGCATTCACTCGATGGCGTGTTTGAGGCCGCCGTTATCGGCGTGGACGACGCCCTGCTCGGCCAGGCGGTCAAAGCCTTTGTGGTGTGCAAGCCGGGCTACACGCTCACCGAGCGCGATGTGATCAAGCATTGCCTGGCGCACATCGAAAACTTCATGGCGCCGAAATACGTTGAATTTGTCGATGCACTGCCCCGCACCGACACGGGAAAAATCAAAAAAACCGGCTTGCGCTGAGCCCACCCCTTCTGCTGTCCTACCTCATTTTTGCTCTCACCGAGGCTTCATTCCCATGTCTGACATTCAGAAAAAAATTCGCGACTACATCGACAGCAACTTTCTGCTCGGCGCGCGCGACACCAGCTATAGCGACTCCGACTCGCTGCTCGATCTGCACATTCTCGACTCCACCGGCGTGCTCGAACTCATCCTCTTCCTCGAAGAGAACTGGGGCATTCAGGTGGCCGACATCGAAATGGTGCCCGACAACCTCGACAGCGTGGCCGCCATCACTGCCTATGTGCAACGCAAGCAGGCGGCCTAAAAAATGGCCCGCCCTGCGCTGACTACCGATGTGCTCGCCATCGACTGCGAGGCTGAAACCGTCCGTATTGCCGACTTTTTCCTTCAAACCCTACGCGGCTTCAACAAGCGCGGCGTGGTGCTGGGCCTGTCCGGCGGTGTCGACAGCTCGGTGTGCGCGGCCCTGGCGGTGCGCGCCCTCGGGCCGCAGCGGGTGTTCGGCCTGCTCATGCCCGAGCGCGATTCGTCGGACAACAGCGCGACTCTGGGCGGGCAGGTCGCACAGCAGCTCGGCATCGAATCCACGGTGGAAAACATCGCCCCCGCGCTGGAGGCCATCGGCTGCTATCGCTGGCGCGACGAGGCCGTGCGCGCGGTGCTGCCTGGCTACAACGCGCAATGGAAAATCAAGCTCGCCATCTCCGGCGGGCTGGCTGGTGGCATCAACCATTTCAAGATCATCGCCCAGGCGCCTGACGGGCAAATGCATGAGGCACGGTTGCCGCTGCGCGAATATCTGCAGATCGTCGCCGCCACCAACCACAAGCAGCGACTGCGCAAAACCCTCGAATATTTCCACGCCGACCGCCTGAACTATGCGGTCATCGGCACCCCCAACCGGCTCGAATACGACCAGGGCTTTTTTGTGAAAAACGGCGATGGCTCCGCCGATCTCAAACCCATCGCCCACCTCTACAAAACCCAAGTCTACGCCCTGGCGCGGCATCTCGGCTTGCCCGATGCCGTGTGCAACGCCGCCCCGACCACCGACACCTACAGCCTGCCGCAGGGCCAGGACGAGTTTTATTTCGCCCTGCCCTGGCATCAAATGGATCTGGCCCTCTGGGCCCGCAATCACGGCTACAGCGCCGCGGAACTGGCCGAGACACTGGCCATTCCAGAGGCCCGAGCCGCTGCCGTGCTCAGCGACATCGACGCCAAACGGCGCACCACCCGCTACCTGCACGCCCGGCCCGCGCTGATCGAGCCCGTTTTTCATCCTTCTCAGGAGATCGTTTCTTGAACCTCGACGCCGCATCACCGCCCGCACACACCGCCCCCGATCTGCAAGCCCTTGGGCCGGACGCGCAGGCCGTGTTCGAACAGCGCCTGGCTCGGCTCACTCAGGCCCTCGACATCCTGCCCGACAAGCCGGAAGAGACGCCCGCCTCCGCCCTGCGTGCCCTCTGGCTGCTGGCCGCCGGACACCCGATGTCTTTGCACGCTGCGGCAGAAACGCCCCTGGTCGCGCTGAGCGCCGCGCAGCTCGAAGCGCTCGACGGGCTGATCGAGCGCCGTGTGGCCGGGGAGCCCATCGCCTATCTCACCGGATGGCAGCGCTTCATGGGGCTCGAACTGCGGGCCTCGCCCGAAGCCCTCATTCCGCGCGCCGAAAGCGAACTGCTCGGCCAGATCGCAGCGCAAAAACTGCGTTCGATGGCCGAGGCCGCGGCAACGCCCCCTATCGTGATCGACGTGTGTTGCGGCTCGGGCAATCTCGCCCTGGCGCTTGCGCACGCCGTACCCCAGGCGCAGGTGCATGGCGCCGACATTTCCCAAACCGCCATCGACCTGGCCCGCGCCAACACCCAAAATCTCGATCTGGGCCAGCGCGTCAGCCTGCATACCGGCGATCTGCTCGCCCCGTTCGGCGCCGAATTTCAGGGCAAGGTGGACCTGGTGGTCTCGTTGCCGCCCTACATTTCCACCGCCAAGATGGACACCATGCCGCACGAAATCGTCGGACATGAACCCCATCTCGCCTTCGACGGCGGGCCGTTCGGCGTGCGCATTCTCATGCGGCTGATCCGCGAAGCCCCTCCTCTGCTGCGCCCCGGCGGCTGGCTGGGCATGGAAGTCGGCCTCGGCCAAGGCCCGGCGATGATGCAACTGCTGGAAAAGCATCCGGCTTACGACCGGGTCGAAACCGTTTGCGATGCGCAGGGCGCAGTGCGCGCCGTGCTGGCGCGAGCGGCGGGCTCAACGGTCGATTGAGCCGTCGGCTGAAACATTTTGCGGTGTCGCGGCCATGCTCGACGCGACGCTGCGCGGGCGCCCAACAGGTGCGCTACGAACAACAAGGGCAGCAGGACGCCGGCCAGCAAGTGAGCCACCGCGCTCCAAGCAGGAAGGTTTTCACCTCCGGCGTAATACAGGCCCAGCCCGCTAAGGCTAAGCAAGCCAAAGGCCGCCAGCAGAAGCAGACCGCTGCGCACATTCTCCCGCCTGACCCATCCGGCTCGAATATGGACGGCCCACACCGCCCCGACGAGGCCGAGTATCGAAAGAAAACTCAGCGCATGGCCCGCAGCCACCCAGGTACGCAAACCGCTGGGCAAAGACCAGGGCATGTCCCAATCCAGGCGCATTTGCAGCGCGCCGGGCGTCAGCAACAAGCCCGTCGTCAACAGTGCGAACAAGGTCACATACAAGACCGATACGAAATGACGCGGATAAGTTTTCAAGCGGCTGCATCCTGTACTGAAACCCTTTCAGGCTGAAGAATCCGGCCTCCCAAGCGCGCGACCAATGCTTGCCGCCGCGCCGGAGCCGAGAGCGCCGCCACTTTGGTCAGCGCGTCGGCCCGCCAGCAAGTCTCGGCTTGCACCGTCCAGACCCGAGGCGCCGCCGCGTCCCAGTTGCCATCACCGGGGTGCATGACACAGCCGGGAAAGTTCTGCTTCGCTGATGGCGCATGCCCCACCATCGAACTGGCCACAGCCGCGTTGCGCAGCGACCCTGCCCAGTACACGGCGCCGCTGGCCTGGCGTATACCCAAGGGCACGGCGTGGGCGCCAAAAGCCCGCAAATCACCGCCGGCGTTCACCACGGCCTGCTCAATGCCTGCGCGCTGCAAACTCTGGATGGCGAGATCCACCGCATAGCCTTTGGCGATGCCATCGAGCGTCAGCAGTACGGGGCGACGCAACCCCACGCGCCGTCCGGGCCACATCACCAGCGCATCGCTGCCGATGGCTGCTTCAAGCGTGGCAAAGCCATGATCGGGTAGTACACCACGCTCGACCAGGCGCGCGCCCAAGGTGATGTCGAAGTAGCCTTCGCTGGCCAGCCACAAGGCACGCGCCTTGCGCAGCACATCCCAGGTCCAGGCATCGACGGGCTGGGGCGTATGGTGCGCATGTAGATTGATGCGGCTCAGCACGCTGCCCGGCGCATGAAAACTCATGCGTTGCTGCACCCGGGCGATATGCAAAAAAGCGCTTTTCACGGCCCGCTCGACCCGAGCCGGTCGCCCAGTGGCCTGAATCTCCACCCAGGTTCCTAGCAAGGGCCGAAGCCTGCGCACGGTGATGGATTCGTCTTTCATGTGCCCGCCTGCAACGCAACTTGTTGCAACACCAGAAGGCGTTTGACTCCGTTCATCACATTGCGGCAAGACAGCGTGGCACCGCTGATATTGGGCACGTCCTTGTCGAGCTGGAACGGGTCGGCCAGCGTTTTGCCTTCCAGCGTCTTTCGCCAACTGGACTGGCGGATCTGATCGCCGTGGGTCTCGCGGTAGATCATGACCTCGATCCCGCGCACACGCCCCTGTGGCAAGAGCGCGGCCGCGTAGTGAATGAATTCATGCTTGCCCACCACATCATCGACGATGAACCAGCCGAGCAACTTGCCCGCTCGCTCTGCTCGCCAGACCTCCTGCTTGTCCCAGCGCTGCTTCAAGCCGGAGCGCGCCTCGATCGCGGATTTTTGCGCCGCACTCAATTGCACCGGCGCCGCAATGAATCGATCGGCCTCGGGGAAGAGCGATTTCTGTGCCTGCTCAACCGTCAGATATTCGGTGGCGCCAACCGGCGCAGCAACCAATGCGGCCAGAGGCATCAATACATACGGGTGCCATCCTTGCATGCCTGTTCCTTTCAAAAATGATTCAGGCCTCAGAAGTTGTAGCCAACCTTGAGCCGGATTTCACGCCGCTCATGATCGGCAAGATGCAGACCCTTGGCGTTGTTGTCCGACTCGTTGGAGCCGGCGATCTGCTGGGCCCAGGTCAGCGTGGCCCACCAGGCCTTGCCGCCGTAATGAATGGACGGGCCAGCGAAGAAATCCCAGTGATCGAATTCCCAGGACTGATTCGCGGGTTTGAGAATCTCGGCATCGACCCAGCCTTCGGCGCCAATGAACCAGTTCGGTGCAAAGCGATACGACAGACCCGTTCGCAGCCGTGGGGCCACCGCATACTCCGTGCCGCCACCAGCGCTGGGCCGCCACGACTCGGCTTCCAGCTCCAGATTGGTGATCCACTGCAACTGGCCGTCGAGATAGGGCCGCTGCAAAATGAGCTTGGTCTCCACCTCATAGCCCTGCCCTTTTTCGCCGGTAATCGGGTCAACACTGTCGTAGGTCACTTCGCCATACAGCGCAACGCCCAAATCATCCTTATAGGGAGAGAGCAGCATTTTTTTCAGTTCCAGCGAGAACCCGCTGAACTGCGTCCGGTGGAGACTGCCGGTGATTTCTCCGTCCGCTACCGGCCCGGCGCAGCCTATCGTGCCGCAGTTGTAGCTGTGACGATAGCCGTTGAGGTAGATCGCACCGCTCAGGCTGTTGGTGATGCCATATTCGTATTCGGCGCGCAGATACTGTGCCGAATAGCTACCGCGCCGTTTGCCGCTGTGATCCGTGATCCAGAAATAGGCCTCTGAAGTTCCTGCAGGCAGCGTTTCCGCCCCTGCGGTGTAGCCCAGAAGATTCTCGTCGGCCGAAGCGGCGCCCGACGTTGCTGCGAACATCAATCCGACGATCACAGACCGATAGATGGGTTTGATTGCTTTCAAGACATGCTCCGTTATTGATAACTGTTCGCATTCTTGTTTTTATTTCTTTATGTGTCAAGTGTGTCGGTATGTTTCAGAAAAATGAGCAGCCTGTTCCGAGGCAGATTGGCAAAATCGCGGGAAAAGGTAGCTTTGTCGGGCTGTCTTCCCACGCAGCGGTGGGATGCGGAGCCGGAATCCATTGCGCCTAACTTGCCGTCATCCAGGTCTTCTCCTGGCGTGTATTTCTGGCGTCCGGTGCTTTTTCGGTAAAGGCGTACCCAAGCAGTATTAGCAACGTCTAATGCGGCTTCTTAAACGGCAATCAGGGGAGTTTCAGGACAGTGCCTGATCTTGCAGCGCCGCTTCGCGCTCCTGCAAGGCGCGCCACTGTACTTTGCCAGTCCCCGACTTGGGCAGCGTGTCGACGAACTCGACAATGCGCGGGCTTTTGTAGGCGGCCATGTGCGCGTGCGACCAATCGACAATGTTTTGTTCGCTCACGCGGCCGCGCGCCTCGGGCTTCAACACGACATAAGCCTTCACCGTCTCGCCGCGGTGGGCATCTTTCGCTGCCACCACACAGGCCTCGGCAATATCCGGGTGCTGGTACATCAGCATCTCGACCTCAGCCGGCCACACTTTGAAGCCCGACGCATTGATCATGCGCTTGAGTCTGTCGACCATGAAGAAATAGCCCTCTTCGTCCACCCGCCCGAGGTCGCCGGTGCGCAGGAAGCGTTTGCCGTCGATTGTCATGAACGCATCTTCGGTCGCCCTGTCTTGCTTCCAGTAGCCCCGCATCACCTGCGGCCCATGCACGATGATTTCGCCGATCTCGCCCTGCGGAAGTTCCTGCAGGGTTTGAGGGTCGATGATGCGGGCGTCCACGTCGAAAATCGGGATGCCAAGGCATTGCTTCTTTGGTCGATGCAGCGGATTCACATGGGTCGGCGCCATGGTTTCGGTCATGCCATAGCCTTCGATATACGTAATGCCGCACAGGTCCTGCAACTTCTGCGCCACTGCTTCAGGCATGGCTGCGCCACCGCCGCTCATATTCCACACGCTGGAAAGGTCGTACTCGGCAATGCGCGGGTTCATCAGAAAATCGACCACCATGGCCGCAATCGCCTGCCAGGTACCCACCTTGTAGCGCTGCACGCATTCGACCGCTGCCTCGCGGTCCCAGCGCGGCAGCAGCACCAGGGTGTTGCCGTTGTAGAGCGAGCCATTCATGCCGCCCTGCATGCCGGTGACGTGAAAGAAGGGCAGCACTGCAAGCCCCACCGAGTCTTTGGGCATGCGCAACCAATCCACACCACCGGCCACCGTGCTCATCACACTGCGATGGGTATGCATGCAGCCCTTGGGTTTGCCCGTCGTGCCGGATGTGTAGGGCATGACGCAGAGGTCATCCGGGCTGGTGTTGAGCGGCGCTGGAACGCGCTGTCGCTCCAGCATGTCGGCCCAAAGCGTCACTCCTGGTTCAGAGACATTTTCACGTGGCGCCGAAGCAAATGACGGCACGGTAATGCTCGGTGCGCTGGAGATGTAGTCGCTGTACGCGGCGACGATGATCTGGCTCAGGCCCTTGCCCAGCAGCGGCCGCATTTGCGCAAATAGTTCCTGGCCGACGAAGGCCACAGTCGAACCGCTGTCCTCAACATAGTGGGCCAGTTCCTGCGTCAGATTCATCGGATTGACCGGTACAACCACCGCACCAGCACGCAGAATTCCGTAGTAGGCCAGCACGAATTGCGGACTGTTCTGCATATCGAGCAACACGCGGTCGCCTTTCACGACGCAGCAGTCCTGCTGCAGGAAACCGGCAATCCACTCGGCCTGACGCTTGAACTCGCCGAAGCTCAAGGCCTTGTCGTAAAAGATCAGATAGGGCTTGTCGGGATATCTCGCTGCCGACACTTCGGCGTTGTAAAACAAGTTGGTGTTTGGAATGGTGAGGTGATGTGGCAATCCCTTGGGCCAGACATCAAAGTGGCGAGTGTTCATGACTTGTCTCCGGGATGATTCGAGTTAGGGTCGACTTGCAAAGTCTGCAGGAACCGCTCAATCGCCGCATTGACCGACGCCGCATGTGTCAGGTTGCTGGCATGCCCGGCCCCGGCGATGATGTCCAAGCGTGAGCCTGCCAGGCGTTTCTGCATATCCACAGCACGGTCCAGCGTGATGGCGATATCGGCATCACCGTGAATGACCAGCGCGGGAATTCGGATGTCTGCCAGCTTTGCAGAAATATCGTCTCGGTTGACAAGGGCCTGAAAAGAAGCCAGCAGGTTGTGCGGCGTCCAGGTGCGCCATTTGGCTTTCCAAGCCGCTGCTTGTGGCGCACCAGCCCCGAGGATGATGTCAGCGATGGTGTCGGCAATGGCGTCGGGCAATCCCTGTGCGGTCCAGATGTCGATCATCTGCTTGTAGCCCGGCGTCTTACTTGGGTCTTCCTGTTGCGCCTGGGTGTCAATCAAAATAAGCCCGCGCACCAGCTCGGGGTGGGTGAGCGCCAGGCGCAAGGACAAGTAGCCGCCTTGGCTCATGCCGGCAAACACGGCGCGCTTGATCCCCAGCTGCTGCATCAGCGCGGCAAGATCATTGGCCGAGTCGTAGTAGCTGAACGGGGCGATGCTGTCAGTTGCGGTTTGGCCATGGCCGCGTTCATCCCAACAGACACAGCGATAGTGCTGGCGAAAATATTCAACTTGCGGATCGAACATCGTCGCATCCATCAACAAGCCATGCGAGAACACGAGGGCGGGGCCGCTGCCGCCGCTGTCCTCGTAATGAATGCGCTGGTTATTGACTTTGGCAAATGGCATTTTGATCTCCAGTTGCGCCTGTTATTAAAGCCGCTGATTGCTGGCGCTCGTCACCTTGTGGGCAATTCGCGCTTGGGCCGATAGCGTTCCAGTTCCAGTCGCGCGATCTGGTCACGATGCACCTCGTCCGGGCCATCGGCAAAGCGCAAGGTGCGGGCGTTGGCATAGGCGTAGGCCAGACCGAAGTCGTCGCTCACGCCCCCGCCGCCATGGACCTGCATGGCCCAGTCGATCACCTGGCAGGCCATATTGGGGGCGACCACCTTGATCATGGCGATGTCCTTGCGCGCGGCTTTGTTGCCTTGGCGGTCCATCTTGTCCGCTGCGTTGAACACCAGAAGCCGGGCCTGATCGATGAGAATGCGGGCGTTGGCGATGCGCTCGCGTGTCACGCCCTGATCGGCAACTGGGCGACCAAAGGCAGTGCGGGTGACGGCGCGTTGGCACATGGACTCCAGCGCCCGCTCCGCCAGGCCGATGAGGCGCATGCAGTGATGGATGCGCCCTGGCCCAAGCCGCCCCTGCGCAATCTCGAACCCCCTGCCCTCGCCCAGCAGCATATTGGCGGCGGGCACGCGCACATCGGTGAACGTAATTTCGGCATGCCCATGCGGTGCGTCGTCGTAGCCGAACACCGGCAGATGACGCAGCACCTGCACGCCGGGCGTGTCCATCGGCACCAGAATCATCGATTGCTGCCGATAGCGGTCCGGGTTGTCGGCATCGGTCTTGCCCATGAAGATGAGAACCTCGCAGCGCGGGTCGTTGGCACCCGACGTCCACCATTTGCGGCCGTTGATGACGTAGTGCTCGCCCTCGCGGCGGATACTGGCCTGAATATTGGTGGCATCGCTCGAGGCGACAGCGGGTTCGGTCATGGCAAAGCCAGAGCGGATGTCGCCGCGCAGCAAAGGCTCCAGCCACTGCATCTTTTGCTGCGGTGTGCCGTAGCGCTCCAGCACTTCCATATTGCCTGTATCGGGCGCCGAGCAGTTGAACGCCTCGGGGGCGATGTGCGAGCGGCCCATGATTTCGCACAATGGGGCGTATTCCAAATTGCTCAAACCGGCGCCACGCTCGGATTCGGGCAGAAACAAATTCCACAAACCGGCCTTGCGCGCCTCGGCCTTGAGCTCCTCGATCACCCGCGTGGGCTGCCAGGCGTTTCCGGCCTTGCGGTTAGCCTCGACTTCAGCCGCGAAGCGCGCTTCATTGGGATAGATGTGCGCATCCATGAAGGCGCTTACGCGATCTTGCAGAGCGCGGACTTTTTCGCTGTGATTGAAGTCCATTCGGATTCCTCGATGGTTGGGTGGTGAAGTCGGCAGAGGATCAATGCCCGAAGACGCGTTCGACCTGCGCCCAGGCCGCTTCAGCTAGCGGACGAGCGCGGCGACCGGCCTCAAGCGCCTGCGCGCTGGAAGCATTGCCCTGCAATGCACGTGCCATGACCCCTTGCAATATGGCGGCGAGGCGGAACAGATTGAAGGCGGCGTAGAACTCCCAGTCACCCGCCGCGACGGGCTCGCGGCCCGTGCGCCTGCAATACTGCGCAACGTAGTCGGCCTCGCTTGGAATGCCGAGGGCCTTCAGATCGCCCCCGACCAGGCCGCGAAACTGCCCCGGCTCAAGCCGCCATGCCATGCAGTGGTAGGCAAAATCGGCCAGCGGGTGGCCCAGGGTCGACAGCTCCCAGTCGAGCACCGCCAGAATACGCGGCTCGGTGGGGTGGAAGACAACGTTGTCCAGCCGGTAGTCGCCATGCACGATCGCTGTCTCTTCCCCTTGCGGAATGTGCTGCGGCAGCCAGTCGATGAGCTGATCCATCGCAGCGATCGGCTCTGTTTCGCTGGCGCGGTATTGCTGCGTCCAGCGCGATATCTGTCGGGCGATGTATTGGCCCGGCTTGCCATAGTCGGCCAGGCCAAGTGCGGCGTAGTCGACGCGGTGCAGCGCCGCGATGACCCGATTCATCTCGTCGAAAATCGCGGTGCGCTCGTCGCGCTGCATGCCGGGCAGCAGCGGATTCCACAGAATCCGGCCTTCGACGAAGTCCATGATGTAGAACGACGTGCCGATGACGCTCTCATCCATGCAAAGCACACGCATCTGCGGCACTGGCACGTCGCTTTCGCCAAGTGACCGCATGACGCGAAATTCGCGGTCCACCGCATGGGCCGAGGGCAGCAGCTTGCCCGGTGGCTTGCGCCGCAGCACATAACGCTGCCCATCGACTGCGGTAAGTAAATATGTTGGGTTGGACTGGCCCCCTTTGAACTGCGCCACCTGCCACGGCCCTTTTGCCTGCGGCAGGTGCTTGCGCAGATAGTCGGCCAGCGCCGCCTCGTCAAAGGCCAGTGCCGGAACGACGTCGCGAGTGTCGGCTTGCATGGAGCGTCCTATTGTCGAATCGGTCGAATCGGTCGAATCAGCCGGATTAGTCAGACCAGCTTGACCAGTTGCTTGCCGAAATTGCGCCCCTTGAGCATGCCGATGAAGGCCTCGGGCGCATTTTCAAGTCCGTGGGCGATGCTTTCGCGGTAGTGCAGTTTGCCCGCCGCTACCATGCCGCCAAGTTCACGCAGCGCTACTGGCCATTGCTCCATGTGCTCCGAGACGATGAAGCCTTGCAGCTTCAGGCGGTTGATCAGCACTGTGCGCACGTTTTTCATGCAGTAGGGGTCGGTTGTGTTGTAGTCGGCGATCATGCCGCACAGGGCGATCCGAGCAAAGGCGTTGGTGCGCGCCAGCAGCGCGTCGAAAATTTCGCCCCCCACGTTCTCAAACAGGCAGTCAACACCCCTGGGCAAGGCGGCTTTCAAGTCGTCTTTGAGTTTGCCCGCCTTGTAGTCCACACAGGCGTCGAAGCCCAGTTCTTCCACCACATAGCGGCATTTCTCCGCACCGCCGGCCACGCCAACCGCACGGCAGCCCTTGGCTTTGGCAAGTTGGCCCACCACGCTGCCCACCGCGCCTGAAGCCGCTGTCACCACCACCGTTTCGCCCGCTTTGGGTTCGCAGATGGCGTTCAGCCCGTACCAGGCCGTGACGCCTGGCATACCCACCGGGCCAAGGTATGCGGCCAGCGGCACGTGCGTGGTGTCAACTTTTTGCAGCATGCGCCCCGGGGCCACTCCATACAACTGCCAACCCAGCATGCCGACCACTTTGTCACCCGGCTTGAAATGAGGGTCGCGTGAAACCACGACTTCACCCGCCGTACCGCCCACCATCACCGCACCAAGTGCCACTGGTTCGGCATAGGACTTGGCGTCCGACATGCGGCCGCGCATATACGGATCGAGCGAGAGCCAGTGGTTGCGCACCAGGACCTCGCCTTCGCCCGGCTCTGGAATGGGTCCTTGTTCAAGCCGGAAATGGAGTGCTTCGACCCAACCCTCCGGGCGCCCGGCGAGCAGTATTTGTTGGTTTTGATCGGTCATGGCAGTTCTCCTGAAAAGTTGTTGCGCGATGCGGCCGCGGCGGGCGAACTCCCGGTTCAGATCGCGCTCGAACCGCCGTCCACCGCGAGGCACTGGCCGGTGATATGGCGTGATGCTTCACTGGCGAAAAAGACCGCCGCGCCCATCAGGTCCTGCTCGCCACCGAGACGTGCCAGCGGAGTCTTCTCTATCACCTGGTCGCGCATCGCATCAAGCAAGCCGGCAGTCATTTTGGACGGAAAGAAGCCGGGCAGAATCGCGTTGACGCGAATGCCGTGCTGCCCCCATTCCGCCGCCAGTGCGCGGGTGAAGTTCACCACCGCACCCTTTGAGGTGTTGTAGGCGATGGTGCGCATGGGCGGCGGGTTGCCGCGCAGCCCCGCGATGGAAGCGATGTTGATGATGCTGCCTCGCCTCGCCGGAATCATGCAGTGCTTGCCGATTTCGCGGCTCAAGAAGAACACCGCGTCGACGTTCAGCCGCATGACCTTGTCCCAGGCTTCGTCCGGGTAGTCCTCCGCCGGGGCGCCCCAGGTCGCGCCGGCGTTATTGACCAGGATATCGATTCCACCCAGCGCCGCACGCACGCTTTGCACCAGCGGGGCGATGACCTCGCGCTGCGATAAATCTGCAGGAAAGATCTGCGCGTCAATTCCAAGCCCACGCAAGTGTTTCTGTGCCTGCTCCAACTCACTGGCTTTACGAGCAACGAGTGCCAGCCTGGCCCCCATTTCCCCCAGGGCCTGCGCCATTTGCAGGCCCAGCCCTCGCGATCCGCCCGTGATCAGGGCGCAGCGCCCGCTGAGATCGAATAGTCGGTGCGTGGTGGATGTCATGGTGGCTCCAGATCAGTTGGGTTGATGGCTAGGGCTTAGGACCGGCTCTAAAACCAGGCATCCTGCATCAGGCGGCAGATGGAATTGCGCTCGGCGGCGACTTGCAGCCACGCCTGAATTTTTGGCAGTTCATAGGCGTAAAAATAGTGGCATGCCTGCAATTTGCCTTGCAAAAAATCGCGGCGATCCGACTCTTGCAAGGCCGCTTGCGCAACCAGCGCCACGTCCAGCCAAATCCACGCCAGCACGACATGACCGAAGGCTTGTAGATAGGGCGTGGCATTGGCCAGGGTTGCAGCCGGGTCGTTGCCCTCCCATGCTGCGCGCGTCGCTACGAGCAAGTCATCCAGCGCAGCATGCAGCGCAGCGCCATGCGGCTGTAGTGGTGGTGAGTTCTCGGCCTGGGTTGCGGTGGCACCCACGCGCGCAGCCAGCAAGGCCAAACCTGCGCCGCCATCCATCACCACCTTGCGACCGAGAAGATCGAGCGCCTGGATGCCGTGCGTGCCCTCGTGAATCATGTTCAGCCGGTTGTCGCGCCAGTATTGCTCCACCGGAAAGTCACGCGTGTAGCCGTAGCCGCCATGCACCTGAATGGCCAGACTGTTGGCTTCCAGGCACCATTCAGACGGCCAGCTCTTGGCAATCGGCGTGAGCACTTCGAGCAGTAATGCCGCTTCGCTCGCCGCGGTTGCACCGCCCGTGCGCTGCTCGTCCACCAGCCGCGCACAGTACAGCTCCAGCGCCACTGCGCCTTCTGCATAGGCTTTTTGCGCAAGCAACATGCGCTTCACGTCGGCATGTTCGATGATGGACACCTGTGGTTGGCTCGGATCCTTGCCCGACGGCCCTACCGGGCGCCCTTGCGGGCGCTGGCGGGCGTAGGCCAGTGCTGCTTCATAGCCTGCCATACCGAGCATGGCGGCAGACAGCCCGACACCGATGCGCGCCTCGTTCATCATGTGGAACATGCAACGCAAGCCCTCGCCAGCAGCGCCGACGCGCCAGCCGATGGCGCCCGGCGCACCGCCCGCTGGATACCGGCCATCACCAAAACTGAGCAGGGTGTTGGGCGTGCCGCGCCAGCCACATTTGTGATTCAACCCAGCCAGGGTGATGTCGTTGCGGTGGCCGGTTAGTTGTCCACTGGCGTCGACCAGCATTTTTGGCACGATGAACAGCGAGATGCCGCGCGCACCGGGCACCAGCTTGCCGTCCGCGCCTGGAATCTTGGCCAGAGCGAGGTGGACGATGTTGTCGGTGAGTTCGTGCTCACCCGCGGAAATCCACATCTTGCTGCCGAACAGGCGGTAACGGGGACCCAGTACGTCGGCCTCGAAATCAGGGCCATCGGGCATGGCACGGGTGGCGATGTCCGACAGGCTGGAGCCCGCTTGCGGTTCGGACAGGCACATCGTCCCGGCCCAGCGACCATCGAACTCGGCATGGGCAAAGACCTGCTGCTGCCTGGGCGTGCCATGTGCCATGAGCAAATTGGCGTTGCCCACGGTGAGCATTCCCGCACCGATGCCGACCGAGGCCTTGGCGAAAAATGCATTGGCCGCGGCTTCCACTGTGTAAGGCAGTTGCATACCGCCGATGGACTCATCCTGCGCTGCGGCCAGCATGCCAGAGTCGGCGTAGGCGCGCCAAGCCGCGTGCGTGGCTTGTGGCAGGATGACGCGGTCGCCGCTCTGCCGTGGCTCCTCGGTATCCACCAGCCGGTTAAACGGCGCGTATTTGTCGCGGGCGATGCGCTCGCAGGTGTCGAGCACCTGGGCAAAAGTATCTGCGTTGTGCTCTTTGTAGCGCGGCCTAGTGCACAGGCTGGTCACGTCGAGCCAGTCGTGTAGCAGGAAGTCGATGGTTTGGCGCATGGCGCATTGGCTTTAGGCAAACGGGCCTCAGAGCACCTCGAACAAGCCCGCAGCGCCCTGACCGCCACCGATGCACATGGTGACGACCACATATTTCGCTCCGCGGCGCTTGCCCTCGATCAGCGCATGACCCACCAGCCGCGCGCCGGTTACGCCGTACGGATGTCCCACCGCGATGGCGCCGCCGTTGACGTTCAGCCTTTCGTCGGGAATGCCGAGCTTGTCGCGGCAATAAATCACCTGCACCGCGAAGGCCTCGTTGAGTTCCCACAGGCCGATGTCGTTCATCTTCAGCCCGGTGCGCTGCAGCAGGCGCGGAATGGCGAACACCGGGCCGATGCCCATTTCGTCGGGCTCGCAACCCGCAACGGCAAACCCGCGGAAAGCCCCCAAGGGCTGGAGTCCGCGCTGCTCGGCCAACTTGGCGTTCATCACCACGCAGGCCGATGCGCCGTCGGAAAACTGGCTGGCGTTACCAGCGGCAATCACCCCGCCCGGCAGGGCCGGACGGATTCGGGATATGCCCTCCAGCGTGGTGTCTGCGCGAATGCCTTCGTCAGCGCTCAGCGTGACTTCCCGCGTCACAAGCTGGCCAGTGGCCTTGTCAGCCATACCGGCGCGTACCGTGATGGGCACGATTTCATCGAGGAACTTGCCTGCGGCCTGCGCCGCTGCTGCGCGCTGCTGGCTGCGGGCGCCGTATTCGTCCTGCAACTGGCGCGAAATGCCGTATCGCTTGGCCACGCATTCCGCTGTTTGCAGCATGCTCCAGTACAGCTCGGGCTTGTGCTGCAGCAGCCAGGGTTCGCGCAGCATGTGCGTATTGGCGCGATCGTTCTGCACGCAGGAAATCGACTCCACGCCACCGGCCACCATCACCGGCACCTGATCCACGATGACGCGCTGCGCTGCGATCGCAATGGCTTGCAGCCCGGAGGAGCAAAAGCGGTTGACGGTGGCGCCGGCCGTGGTGACCGGAAGGCCGGCGCGCAGGGCAATCTGCCGCGCGACATTGCCGCCCGATGCGCCTTCCGGATAGGCACAACCGATGATGCAGTCTTCTACCTCGGCAGCATCGATGCCTGCGCGCTGCACGGCCGCCTGAACGACATGGCCGCCCATGGTGGCGCTGTGCGTGAGGTTGAGCGACCCACGCCACGACTTGGCAAGTGCCGTGCGCGCAGTGGAAACAATGACGGCTTCAGTCATGGAACACTCCGGTGTAAGAGGTTGCAAGCTAGGCGTTGAATCGTGCCGCGCCTGTTGGTTGACGACAGCGTGAACATCGCAATACGGGGCTCAGGCGCCGCTGAATGTCTTGCCCTGCTCGGCCAATTCAGCCAGCAGCGGCGCGGGTTGCCAGAACGCGGCATCGCCCCCGGGTTGCGCTGCGAACTGGCGCATGCGACGTACCACCATGGCGAGGCCGATCTGATCGGCATAGCCCATCGGCCCGCCACGCCAGGCCGGAAAGCCATAGCCTGCGAGATACACCATGTCGATGTCGGAAGCGCGTTGCGCGATGCCTTCGGCCAGCAGGCGCGCGCCTTCGTTGACCAGGGCATAAAGGCAGCGGTCGACGATTTCGGCATCGTCGATTTTCCGTGGCGTCACGCCGATCTCCTGACGGTAGGCCGTAATCAGCGCATCCACCTCGGGATCGGGTAGCGCGGCACGGTTGCCGGCCTCGTAGCGATACCAGCCCTTACCGGTTTTCTGGCCATAGCGACCTTGCTCGCACAGGCGGTCGGCCAGGCGCGAGTACATGACGTTGGGTTTTTCCACATAGCGCCGCTTGCGTATGGCCCAGCCGATGTCGTTTCCGGCCAGGTCGCCCATGCGGAACGGCCCCATCGCCATGCCCCAGGCTTCCAGCGCCCGGTCTACTTGCTGCGGGCTGGCGCCCTCCTCCACTAGAAAATTGGCCATGCGGCCGTAATGCTCAATCATGCGGTTGCCGATGAAGCCGTCGCACACACCAGACACCACCGCCGTCTTGCGTATGGTCTTGGCCAGCTTCATGACGGTGGCCAGCACATCCTTGGCCGTGGCCTTGCCGCGCACGACTTCGAGCAGCTTCATCACATTGGCCGGGCTGAAAAAATGCATGCCGATGACGTCTTGCGGGCGCTTCGTGCAAGCGGCGATGGCGTCGAGGTCCAACGTGGAGGTGTTGGAGGCGAGGATGGCACCTGGCTTGGCGATGGCGTCAAGGCGCTCAAATACATCGCGCTTGACCTCCATGGTTTCGAACACGGCTTCGATCACCAGGTCGCAGTCGGCCAGTTGCGCAAAGTCCAGCGTGGGGCGCAGCAAGGCCATGCGCTTGTCGACTTGCTCAGGCTTGAGCTTGCCTTTCTTCGCCGAGTTGTCGTAGTTCTTGTGGATGGTGGCCACACCGCGATCCAGCGCCTCCTGCGTGGTCTCAACCAGAGTGACTGGAATGCCGGCATTGAGAAAGTTCATGCTTATACCGCCGCCCATGGTGCCCGCCCCGATCACGCCCACCCGGGCGATGGGACGAGTCGGCGTGTCGGCTGGCACGTCGCCAATCTTGGAAGCGGCGCGCTCGGCAAAAAACGCATGGCGCAGCGCTTGCGATTCGGGCGTGGCCATGAGCATGGCAAACAAGCTGCGCTCCCGCAGCATGCCTTCGTTAAAGGGTTTGAGCGAACCCGCCACCGCCTCGACGCATTGCAGCCGCGCCGGTTCGTGCGGAAATTGCGCGGCCACTGTGGTGCGAGTGAACTGAATGAAAGCCTCGGCGTTGTCGTGATTGACGGCAAGGTCGCGCACGCGAGGCGTGGGTTTTGTCGATTCGGCTAAATGACGTGCGAATGCAGCCGCAGCGCCCACCACATCGTCTTCGACCACAGCATCGAAAAAGGCCGTGGCAGCCAGCATCCTGGCGGGCACAGCCTCGCCGGAAACAATCATGTTCATTGCATGTTCCAGCCCCACTGCGCGCGGCAGGCGTTGCGTACCGCCGGCGCCGGGCAGCAACCCGAGCTTGACTTCCGGCAGTGCGATCAGCGCCGAGGCCAGCGCCACGCGGCCATGGCAACCCAGTGCGAATTCCAGCCCGCCACCCATGCAGGTGCCATTGATGGCAGCGACCACTGGCTTGGTACAGGCTTCGGCTACGGCAATGACGTCGAGCAGATGCGGCGACGCCATGGATTCCGGCCTGCCGAACTCGCGAATGTCCGCCCCGCCGGAAAACAGAGCGCCGGCGCCGGTGACGACGATGCCGATCACGCCAGAATCGGCCATTGCAGCGTCGATGGCCTCCACCAACAAGCGGCGCTGCTGTCTGCCGAAGCCGTTGACGGGCGGGTTATCGAGGGTGAGTACCGCGATGCTGCCAAGGCGCGATGTGTGAACGCTGCTCATTCTGTCTCCTGGAAAGTGAACTTGTCGCCTTGCGGTTCGATTCGGACACGAAGCTCGGTGGGCGCTCGTCACGTATTGTTCCGCTAAGCAGAACTTTGTTTTGATACCGATCAATGCTAGCCTGATGCAAATGAGTTGTAAAGCTACCGTTCATCCGACATCGCCATGCAAAAAATTCATGTTTTACTCACCAAAGAAGAGCTTGATCACCAACGTCTTGAAGGCCGCGTAGTCATCGTGCTGGATGTGCTGTTTGCCACCACCTCGGCGCTCACGGCACTGCAAGCCGGCGCCAGTGCGGTCATCCCCGCGCTCGACGCCGAGCATGCGCGCAGCATCGCCGCCAGTCTTGCTCCCGCCCGCGCGGTGCTAAGCGGCGAACTCGATGCCGAAACCCTGCCCGGCTTCGTCCACCCCACCCCGCTGGCCTTGCTGCGCCAAGACCTGCAAGACCGCATCCTGATTTACAGCACCACCAATGGCACCGTCGCACTGCATAAAGCGCAGCAAGCCGCCGCGCAGGTGTACGCCGCCAGCTTGCGCAACGCCCAGGTAACCATTCAGCATGTGCTGCGCGATCACCCGCACAGCAGTGTTCTGGTGGTCTGCGCAGGCTCGAGCGCGCAGTTCAATCTGGAGGATTTCTACGGGGCTGGCCTGCTCGTGCATGGCTTGCAGCAAGCGCCTGGGGCTCGCAGCTATTCCGATGCAGCGTTGGCTGCCGCGTTACTTACGCAAGGCAGCGATGCGCTGCGTTGCTTGCGCGCATCGCGCGTGGGACGCTTGATGACCTCGCGCGGACTCGACGCCGAAGTCGACTACGCCGCGCAATTGCATGCAGATTCAGGCGTTGCACGGCTGCACAACGGTCGCCTGGTGCGGGTACCTGCGTAGGAAGCCTTTCGACCTAGACCATCAACACAAGAAGCCTTGCATGTTGCAACACCACGATGTGATCCTGTCTGACGGCCAGCGGCTGCACGTCGCCAGTAGCGGCAAAGTTGGGCGACCTCTGCTGATGTTCGCGCACGGCTTCCCCGAATGCTGGGCGGCCTGGCAAACCCAGCTGGCCGCTTTTGGCCAGGATCACTTTTGTCTCGCACCAGACCTGCGTGGCTACAACTTGTCCGGCAAGCCCGAGGGTATTGCCGCCTACCGGGTGCAACCGCTGATGGACGATTTTCTCGGTCTGATGCGGCACTTCGGCTATGAGCAATGTGTGCTAGTGGCGCATGACTGGGGCGGCGCCGTAGCCTGGAGTCTGGCAGCGCGTGAGCCAAGGAGTCTGTCCAAGCTCGTCATCATCAACTCGCCTCACCCCATTCCCTTCGCCCGCGCCCTTGCCCACAACCCAAAACAACAGGCTGCCAGCCAATACATGCTGCGCTTTCGCGAAGCCGATGCTGCGGAATTCCTGTTGCAAGACGATTGCGCCCGCTTGCTCGCGCTCTTCCGCCATCCCATCACGGGGAAATCAGCGCTGGATGAAACCGAAATTGCGCTCTACAAACAGGCCTGGAATCGGCCCGGGGCAATGGACGCGATGCTCAACTATTACCGCGCATCTCCCTTGGTGCCGCCCACTGCCGGGCAGGCTGGAGCAGCGGGCTTGAAGCTTGACCCTGAGGATTTTCTCGTGCCCATGCCCACGCTCGACATTTGGGGTGAGCAAGATCAGGCGCTGCTGCCCGTGCTACTCGAAGATCTTGGAGCCGTGGTGCCCGACTTGCATATTTACCGTGTGCCGGGTGCTTCGCACTGGGTGGTGCATGAGGAACCCGATGCGGTTGAGGCCGCCATACGCAGTTTTCTGGCGGCAACCTGAGCTGCTACTTGCTCAGGTCGAACTGACTTAGCGGGTCGCCAAACCTTCCAGATGCTGCACTATGGCGAGGAGTTTGGGGCGCACCTCATTGAGCAGAAAATCGGGTGTCAACTGGAACGCCGGGCCACCGCAATTCATTGCCATTAGCGGCATGCCATTGCCGGGGTCAAAACCCACGGCAATGGCGTTCACGTCTGGCTGCCAGTCGCCGAACGAGCAGGCCACACCGAGGTTGCGATAGTCGCTCAGCGCCCTGTCGATACCGCGCTTGAGCGTCGGCCACGCCAACTCATCAAGCGCAGCGAGGTCGTCGAAAATGGCCGCACGCTCACGCTCGCCAGCCACGGCAAGGTAAGCGCGCCCCATGGCCGTGGTGGCAATAGGGATACGCGAGCCCACGTCCAGACTCAGGGTCAGCGCCGAAACGCTGCGGCAGTTTTCCACGTAAATCAGCGAGAGCCGGTCGCGGGTTCCCAGCGACACCATGCCCTTGGATGCATCGGCCAGTTCCTGCATCAGAGGCCTGGCGATTTGGCGAATGTCCATGCGTGCCAGTACCGTGCTGCCCAGCGATAGCGTCGCGGCCCCGAGTCGGTACTTGCCGCTGTCTGCGTCTTGCGTCAAGTAGCCCAATCGCGTGAGCGTATAGGTCAGGCGCGAAACCGTGGACTTGGGCAGCTTGCAGCGCTGGGCGATATCCAGATTGCCCAGCGCCTTGTCGCGTGAGCGAAAGCTCGACAGCACCTCCAGGCCGCGCGCTAAGGCAGTGACGAACTGCCGCTGGTCCTTGGGTACGGTGTCGGCAGGGGCTGCTGCCTGGATTGACTCGGTGTTGATGCGGCGCGCGTTCATGAGCTGTGTGGGTGTTGTGCTGTCTCGATGGTCGTTGCCACGCCGAGCGGTGTCTGGTGATGAGAGTCATCGCGCACGAAGCATCGTCGAGTGCATCGTGATGAACTGACTCCAGCCTTGACACGCCGGAAGGCAAGTCGAACAATCGGCATCATATTTCATGGAACATTGTTCCGCACGGCGGTTTTTACATTGATTCGACTTTCATCAAATTTTCATACTTTTTTATGGTCAGCCCGCCATTTTCATGGGGACGA
Organism: Thiomonas sp. UBA7699; assembly: GCF_002482605.1. NCBI lineage: Bacteria > Pseudomonadati > Pseudomonadota > Betaproteobacteria > Burkholderiales > Thiomonas > Thiomonas sp. UBA7699. Next base: position 42,780 of record NZ_DLGH01000002.1, read on the forward strand.
TTCCTTGCACCTGGATCTGCAAATCTCGGTCGACAAGCGTGCTGTGCATGGTGCCGCGCCCGAGTTTTGTGCACGAGAACTTGCCCCAAGATGTTGCAGGCCGTCCGCCATGAAACCACCGACCCTGGGCTGTTCCACGCCTTTGACGACATGGGATTGCCGGATTCCTCGCTACCGCCAACTTACAGCAAGGCAAAAGTCGGCTCTTTCGGCCTGTCGGAGATTGAATAAGGCTCCGATCCTGACGGCCTGCAAACTCGCACACAAGAAGAGATGCACGCACGCACTAATCCGATGGTGCGCGCAGACCGGCATTCAGGCATTTACGACCTAAACAGGTACGCCAGATGAACATGGATTTCGAACCCGATTTCACTCCGGAATACGCACCGTTTCGCGCTGAAGTTCGTGCATTCCTTCATGACAAACTGCCCGCATCGCTACGCCACAAGGTTCTGCATGGCTTACGTTTGAACAAAGACGATTTTGTACTCTGGCAACGCATCCTCCACGCCCATGGATGGGGCGCGCCCAACTGGCCATTGCAGTATGGCGGCACATCGTGGAACGCCGTGCAGCAAGCCATTTTCGATGAGGAATGTGCCCGGGCCGGAGCGCCGCGACAACTGCCATTCGGCCTCAAGATGCTGGCCCCTGTACTGATGCGTTTTGGTACGGAGACGCAGCGCAAGACGCTGCTACCTGGCATTGTCAGTGGAGATGTGTGGTGGTGTCAGGGCTATTCCGAACCAGGCGCTGGCTCGGATCTGGCATCGCTCAAAACCCGCGCGGTGCGTGATGGTGACGACTATATCGTTACCGGCCAGAAGACCTGGACCACGCTTGGGCAATATGCAGACTGGATGTTCTGTCTGGTACGCACCGACACGGCAGCCAAGCCACAGCAGGGTATTTCCTTCCTGCTGATCGACTTGCGTTCGCCCGGCGTCAGCGTGCGTCCCATCATCACTCTGGACGGTGAGCACGAGGTGAACGAAGTCTGGCTCGACGCCGTGCGCGTGCCCGTGGCCAACCGTGTCGGCGATGAAAACCAGGGTTGGACCATTGCCAAATATCTGCTGGGGCATGAGCGCAGCAATATTGCCGGAGTCGGCATCGCCAAGCGGGAACTGTCGCGGCTGAAAGATCTGGTCGCGCTTGAATCGAAGCCAGGGAGAACGCTGCAGGATGATCCGCTGTTCGCGTCACGCATTGCCCAACTGGAGATCGACCTGTTGGCGCTGGAAATTACGCAACTGCGCATGCTGCAACGCGAAGGCCCACCCGGACCGGAAAGCTCGATGCTCAAGGTGCTGGGCAGTGAGTTGCAACAGCGTGTGGCTGAGCTGCTGATGCACGCCGCGGGTCATCGCGCCCTGTCCTTCGAATTCCAAACGCCGGATTCCGGGAACAAAGACGAGGACGAGAGTGGCAGGCTGGCCGCGCAATACGCCAATTGGCGCAAGCTTTCCATCTTTGGTGGCAGCAACGAAATTCAAAACGGCATCCTGGCGCGTGCGCTGGGCCTGTGAGGAGGCGCACCATGCAGTGGCACGCAACGGAACAACAAAGCCAACTGGCTGACGCCCTGGAGCGCTTCATGCAGCGCGACTACAGCTTCGAACAGCGCCGCGCGCTTGCGGCTGGCGCGGGTTTCAGTCCGCAGTCCTGGGCCCTGCTGGCCGAGCTTGGCATAACCGCGCTGCTGGTGCCCGAGACCTTCGGCGGCCTGGGCGCAAGTGTGCAGGACGGCCTGCATGCGCTGCAGACCCTGGCGCCTGCGCTGCCCCTGGAGCCCGTGGTCGCAAGCAGCCTCCTGGCCACGCATCTGCTGAGCGGGTGCAGCGAAACGGCAGCAGCGCGTGCCTGGTTGCCGCGCATGGCTGAAGGCCGAGCGATTGCCACGCCTGCGCACTTCGAGGCCGAGCAAGGCTTCGCCACCGAGCAACCGCAAACCCAGGCGCGACACGACGGCGATGGCTGGCTGCTGCACGGCGCAAAGAGTTTGGTGCTGCAGGCGCAGTTTGCCGATGTGCTGCTGGTCTCGGCAACAGCTGGTGATGGACAAATGGCTTGGTTCGCAGTGGAGCCAGGCAGCAGCGGCGTGCATCTCCGCGCCTATCCCCTGCTCGATGGCCAGCGTGCCGCCAACGTGGCGTTCGACGGCGTGCGCCTGCCTGCTGCAGCCCGGATAGACCGGCCCGGCCAGGGCGCTGCGCTATACGGCGCCATGCACGATGTCTGGCTCGCCGCACTGTGCGCCGAGGCCGTCGGCATCCTTCAAGCCACGCTGGACGCCACCGTGACTTACCTCAACACACGCCAACAATTCGGCCAGCCCATAGGCCGCTTTCAGGTGCTGCAACACCGCGCCGTGCGCATGTGGATGGAGCTTGAGCAGGCACGATCCATGGCCTTGCTTGCCGCCGATGTCTGCACACAGGGCGACGCCGTGCACCGCACCCGACTTCTGGCGGCCGCCAAAGCCCGTGTCGGCCAGGCTTGCAGCTATGTGTCGCAACAGGCCGTGCAATTGCACGGCGGCATGGGCATGACCGACGAGATGCAGGTGAGCCATTGGTTCAAGCGACTCACCGTCATCGAACTCTGGCTGCACGATAGCGACAGCCATTTGCAGCGCTACGCTAACAGCCTGCGCGCAGCCTGACGCACTCTGGAGTCCAGCCATGCCCGTACGCAATGCCCGCGCCGTTGTCTGCCGTGGACCGGATCGGCCGTTTGAAGTTGAGACCATCCACGTCGACCCGCCGCGCCGCAACGAAGTCACCATCCGCCTAGCCGCTTGTGGGGTATGCCACAGCGACCTATCGGCGACGAATGGCACCATTCCCATGCCACCGCCTTTGGTGCTGGGGCACGAGGGCGCAGGCGTCGTCGTCGAGATCGGCGAAGGCGTGACCGAGCTTGCCGTTGGCGATTCCGTGGTGACTTCCTTCGTCAGCATGTGTGGCCACTGCCGCTATTGCCAGACCGGTCGGCCGCAATTATGTGATCAGGCTGCCAGAACCTTGACCACGCTGCCCGATGGCAGCGTACGCAGCTTCGACACGGACAACCAGCCGCTTTCGGTGTTCTCAGGTTGCGGCGTGATGGCTGAATTCGCCACACTGCATGTTGACAACGTGGTGAAAATCGACGCCGCCATGCCGCTGGAACCAGCCTGTTTGATTGCATGTGGCGTGATGACTGGCGTGGGCGCGGCCTTCAACACCGCGCGGGTGGAGGCCGGCTCCAGCGTGGTCGTGTTTGGCTGCGGTGGTGTGGGTTTGAGCGCCATTCAAGGCAGTTCCATCGCAGGAGCCGCAAGCATCATCGCCGTGGACACCATGGCGCACAAGCTTGAATTCGCCCGCCTGTTCGGCGCCACGCACACCATCGACGCCAGCACCGATTCGAATGTGGTCAAGACCATCAAGAAGCTCACAGGCGGCGGCGTGGACTACGCCTTCGAGTGTGTCGGTTCGGGCGTGCTTGTCGCACAAACCTACGCCAGCTTGCGCAAAGGCGGAACTGCCGTGGTGGTCGGTGTGGCGGCGCAGGCCGACACCACCAGCGTGCGCACCGCCAGCCTGACCTTTGAGGAAAAAACCCTCACCGGCAGCATGTATGGCTCGGCGCGACCGCGCCAGGACTTTCCGCGGCTGATTGCGCTCTACCGCAGCGGACGGCTGAAGCTCGACGAACTCATCACCCAGCGCTACACCATCGAACAAGCCGCGCAAGCCTTCGCCGACTTGCAAGCCGGGCACAACGCCCGTGGCGTCATCGTGTTCGACCCCGACTGAACGTCAGGCTGCTCCTGAAACCCACTCACAAAACCACCATGCAAATCTACCAAGACAACATTGCTGTCATTACCGGGGCCGCCGGTGGTATTGGTCTCGCCCTGGCGCGGCAGGCGGCCAGGCGCAATATGAAGCTGGTGCTGACCGACCTCGACACCGAACGCTTGCACCACGCTGCAGCGAGCCTCGACCTGCCGCCCGAGCGCCTGCTGCTGCATACCGCCGACGTCAGCCGCGAGGCCGATGTGTCAGCCCTGGCCGATGCCAGTTTTGCCCGCTTCGGCGCTGTGCACCTGCTGTTCAACAACGCTGGCGTGGGCTACAGTCGCTTGACCACCGAGCACAGCACCGCTGACTGGGAATGGGTGCTGGGGGTCAACCTGATGAGCGTGGTTCACGGCATTCGCCAATTCGTGCCGCGCATGCAACGGCAAAGCGAGCCCAGCCATGTGGTGAACACCGCCTCTGCAGCAGGCTTGGTGTCCAGTCCCGGCATGGCGGCCTACAACGTGAGTAAACATGGCGTTGTCACTTTGTCGGAAACCTTGTATGCGGAGCTTGCCGAGCAGGCATCGCAAGTCGGTGTTTCGGTGCTTTGTCCGGCCTGGGTACCCACCGGCATCAACCAGAGTGCGCGCCACCGCCAGCCGCGTTTCGGCACCGAACCCGAGTTGACGCCGCAATCGGCCGCCTATGCCCAGCGCATGGCCCAAGCGGTGCAGTCCGGCAAGCTCACGCCTGACGACATTGCGGGCATCACCTTCGCGGCCATAGAGCAAGGCCAGTTCTACATCGTGCCGCACCGCAAAATTCTGCAGGCGGTGGAGTTGCGCGCTCAGGATATGGTGCTGGGCCGCAACCCCACGCCACTCACCCCGCCTGCCGCGTCCACGCCAAGCAAGGCAGCGGAGGCGTCACGATGAAAGCCTTGCTCTGCACAGCCTATGGCCCGATTGATACCTTGCGGCTGCAAGATGCCCCTGATCCAGTGCCGGCAGCTGGCGAGGTGGTGGTTGCAGTGCGTGCCTGCGCACTGAACTTCCCTGATGCGCTCATCGTCCAGGGCCTTTACCAAGCCAAGCCTGCCCTGCCTTTTTCACCCGGCGCCGAGTTCTCCGGAATCATCCTCCAGGTGGGCGCAGACGTGACGGCCTACAAACCTGGCGATGCCGTCATCGCCTTCGCCGGTCACGGCGGCCTGGCCGAGCGCTGCGCAGTGGATGCGCAGCGCATCATGCCTTTGCCGTCCGGCATGTCGTTCGAGCAGGGCGCGGCGTTCATGCTGACTTACGGCACCTGCATCCATGCGCTTAAAGATGTCGCACAGTTGCAACCCGGCGAGACCTTGGCCGTGCTGGGTGCGGGTGGCGGCGTGGGGTTGGCCGCAGTTGACATTGCCAAGGCCATGGGCGCGCGGGTGATCGCCGCTGCTTCGAGCAAGGCCAAGCTGGAATTGGCGCAGCAGCATGGCGCTGACACGCTGCTGGACTATGCCAGCGAGGACCTGCGCCAACGCCTGATGGAACTGACAGACGGCAAAGGCGCAGACGTGGTGCTGGATCCTGTGGGTGGCGTTTACGCCGAAGCCGCGCTGCGCGCCACGGCTTGGCGTGGCCGCTACCTAGTGGTGGGTTTCGCTGCGGGCGACATTCCCCGCATCCCTCTGAATCTGGCGCTACTGAAGGAGCGTCAGATTCTCGGCGTGTACTGGGGCGAGGCCTTGCAGCGCAACCCCAGGCAGCATGCCGCCAACGTGCGGCAATTGCTGCAGTGGTTTGTGGCTGGGAGTGTGCGCCCGGAAATCACGGAACAGCTGGGTTTGGAGCACGCCACACAAGCCCTTCTGCGGCTCAGCCAACGCGAGGCCAAGGGCAAGATCGTGGTGCGCATCATGGCCGAATCCAGGGTCTGAATCAACAGCCGTTCGGCATGTGAGGTTAGGTTTCATTCGCCCCTCAGAGCCACACCCCTTTTTGAGAATAATGCAGCCATAGGGGCGCAGCTCTCCAGTCGCAACGATCGCACTTAGAAAGCATGAAGATCAATGCCTGCCATTTAAATCGGAGCTGTTGGCGCCGATCGGCAGCTCGTCCCGTCGCGCAGCAATTTGCCGCCCCGAATCGGAGCCAAGACGATGCAACTTAATTCAAATGGTTTGACCATCGGCGCCGTCGCCAAGGCGGTCGGCGTCAACGTCGAAACCATCCGGTTCTACCAGCGCAAGGGCTTGCTGGGTGAACCCGAGCGAACCCAGGGAAACTTCCGTCATTACGGGCCCGGTGACGTTGCCCGCCTGCGTTTCATCAAATCGGCCCAAGGTCTGGGCTTCAGCCTCGACGAGATTGCCGGTTTGCTGCAGCTCGATGACGGCATGCACTGCGACCAGGCGCGTGAGCTCGGTGAGCGCAAGCTCCGCGATGTGCGCACCAAGCTCGACAACCTCAGGCGCATCGAGGTGGCGCTGGCCGAGATGATTCGCGCCTGCGCCTGCAGCGATGGCTCCATGTCCTGCCCCCTGATCGACGCGCTCCACGGCGAGGTTCACGCTCCCTGACCAGCCAGGTTCCAGCGGCCGTGCGTCGGCTGAACGGCAAAGGCCATGCCGCCTTGTCAACCAAGGCGCGATGCGGCTTGACTCTGTACTTTGGTACGGCTCTACAGTGCCGACATCGTCCACTCCATGGAGTTTCGGCATGTCGCAATCCAGACCACCACACGCGCCCACAGGGCGCGGCGCGCTGTTCGCCGGCGGGCTCGCGGCCATCCTGGCCTCGACCTGTTGCCTGGGCCCGCTGATCCTGCTGTCGCTGGGCATCAGCGGCGCGTGGATCGGCAACCTCACCCTGCTTGAACCGTATCGGCCGATTTTCATCGGCGCGGCTCTCATCGCCCTGTTCTTCGCCTGGCGCCGCCTGTTCAGAGCGCCTGCAGCCTGCAAACCGGGCGAGGTCTGCGCCATTCCCCAAGTCAACGCCACCTACCGGCTGCTGTTCTGGATCGTCGCCGCGCTGATCGTCGTGGCGCTGTCGTTTCCCTATGTCGCTCCCCTGTTTTATTGAATCGAAAGGAATCCTCATGAACAAGCTCCTGACTGCTATTGCCGCCGCCTGCGTTTTCAGTGCCCCTGCCTGGGCTGCCGAGCAGACCGTGACCCTCGCCGTGCCGGGCATGACCTGCGGGGTCTGCCCGATCACCGTGCACAAGGCGCTGACCGCCGTTCCCGGCGTGGAAAAAGTCAGCGTGGATGAGATGAAAAAAGACGCCGTGGTCACCTTCGACAATACCAAGACCAACGTCAAGACCCTGATCAAAGCCACCACCGATGCGGGCTATCCCTCGACGGTCGTGCAATAAACCGACCATGATGAGCCGATCGCGCTTTGCTATGGCCGCAGCGCACGCGACCGGCCGATCTGAACCGGCCCCCTCCAACTCGAAGAGAAGCCCATGGAAATCCTGAGCATCAGCGGTATGACCTGCAACGCCTGCGCCACCCACGTCAAAAGCACCCTGGAGAGCCTGCCGGGCGTGAAGTCCGCGCAGGTGTCGTACCCGCTGGGGACGGCCGAAGTCGTGGCCGATGACAGCATCTCGTTCGAGGCGATGGCTGCGGCCGTGGCCAAGGCGGGCTACGCGGCAAAGCAGGCGGATCGTGCGCCGACACCATCGTACGGTTCGACCGACTCGGCCCGTTCTACCCATCCTGCCCGCGGTGACGCCAGCGATCTGCGCATCGCCGTCATCGGCAGCGGCGGCGCGGCCATGGCGGCGGCGATCAAGGCGGCCGACAGCGGCGCGCGCGTCACGCTGATCGAACGCGGGGTGATCGGCGGCACCTGCGTCAACGTCGGCTGTGTGCCGTCCAAGATCATGATCCGCGCTGCGCACATCGCCCAGTTGCGCCGCAGCAGCCCGTTCGACGCGGGCATCCCACCCACCTCCCCCACCATCCTGCGCGACAAACTGCTCGCGCAGCAGCAGGCGCGCGTGGATGAGCTGCGCCACGCCAAATATGAAAGCATCCTCGAGGGTCAGCCCGCCATCGCCACCCTGCACGGCACCGCCCGGTTCCAAGACGCCCGGACGCTGGCCGTGACCCTGCACGACGGCAGCTCACGCCAGGTGAGCTTCGATCGCTGCCTCATCGCTACCGGCGCCAGTCCGTCCATTCCTCCGATTGCGGGACTGAAGGGCACGCCGTACTGGACGTCGACCGAGGCGCTGGAGGCCGATACGATTCCGCCGCGCCTGGCGGTCATCGGCTCTTCTGTCGTCGCGCTGGAGCTGGCCCAGGCCTACTCCCGCCTGGGCAGCCAGGTCACCCTGGTCGCGCGCAACACCCTGCTGTCGCGCGACGATCCGGCCATCGGCGAGGCGTTGACCGCCGCACTGCGCGAAGAGGGCCTCACCGTGCTGACTCACGCCCAAGTCAGCGCGGCAGCCTACGCCGACGGCTGCTTCGCGCTGAGCACGAACCAAGGCGAGATCCGCGCCGAGCGCCTGCTGGTGGCCACGGGCCGCGCGCCCAACACCGCGGCGCTCGATCTGCACGCTGCAGGCGTGCAGTGCGATGCGCACGGCGCCATCGTGGTCGATGAGCATTTACGCACCAATGTGCCGCACATCTACGCCGCTGGGGACTGCACCGATCAGCCGCAATTCGTCTATGTGGCCGCAGCCGGGGGCACGCGTGCCGCCGTCAACATGACCGGTGGCGAGGCGACGCTCGACCTCTCGGCCATGCCGGCCGTGGTGTTCACCGATCCGCAAGTGGCCACGGTGGGGCTGACCGAGGCGCAGGCGCAGCGACAAGGCATCCAGACCGACAGCCGCACGCTGAGCCTGGACAACGTCCCTCGCGCCCTGGCCAACTTCGATACGCGCGGTTTCATCAAGCTGGTCGCCGAAGCTGGCTCCGGACGCCTGCTCGGCGTCCAGGCGGTGGCCGCCGAGGCAGGCGAACTCATCCAGACGGCCGCGCTCGCCATTCGCAACCGCATGACGGTGCAGCAACTGGCCGACCAACTCTTCCCCTACCTGACCATGGTCGAAGGACTGAAGCTGGCCGCCCAGACCTTCACCAAGGATGTGACACAACTGTCATGCTGCGCGGGGTGAGCCGATCGAAGCAGAGACCTTGCCCCTGTTCGACATAGTCCATAGCCACCTGGTTACGCGGCTTGTTTTGACTGGCCCGCGTGCCAGTTTGCTTCGTACTTCATTGGGCTGACCCACGGGCTCTCGGTCGGCGCATGATCCCAGCCGTTGCCCTTGCGACTCATCGACCAGCTTCGCGCGCTCTTTGGACTTGAGTTTGTGGACTTGAGTTTGCCGCGGAGCGCCGAACGCCACCCATTTGGCGTGGTCTGCGGAAGGTCACCGGAATCCGGGCGGTGTTCCAGGCCGCCCTCAATTCCTTGCAGGATCGCCGCCTGCACTGGGATGTGGTCGAATCGCTGAGATGAACTGATGCGACCTTGTGGGTGACTGTGGCGGCATCGTGGTCGGCAATGCCTGCGCGCATCAAATCGAACGTCCGACGAATCTCCACCCTCATCTTTTCGGCTCGATTCTTGATGTGCCCTCTCAGATAGATATCGCAAACATCGCGTACCGTTGGGCTCTGGCATTTACCCGGTGTGGGCGCCATGAGCTTTCCCGGAAAGAGCATGAGAGCAGCGCGCGCCAAACTCCATAATTGGCACAGAGGTCAGCGTAAGTTTTTCTGGAAGGCGAAATTTCTGGCGTAACTTTTTTATCAACGCCCAAAAAGCTATGCCTGAATCATGAGTGCAGAGATGTGGCGCAGGGCGATGTTCCGATTTCTCAGGCTCTCGCCACGCGCTCGATATGCTGAAAACACCTCTTATTAACAATAACTTAAAAAATTTTATCAAGGAAATCAATTGAGTAGCATTTCCGCGCACACCCCGCTGATGCAGCAATACCTGCGCATGAAGGCGGAGCATCCCGGCACGCTGCTGTTGTGTCGCATGGGCGATTTCTACGAACTGTTTTACGACGACGCCGAGAAGGCCGCGCGGCTGCTCGACATCACGCTGACCCGGCGCGGTCAGTCGGCGGGCGAGCCGGTCATCATGGCTGGGGTGCCGGCGCAGGCGCTCGATGGCTATCTGGCCAAGCTCGTCAAGCTCGGTGAGTCGGCGGCGATCTGTGAGCAGATCGGCGATCCGGCGCAGGCCAAGGGGCTGGTCGAACGCCGTGTGGTGCGGGTGGTCACACCGGGCACGCTCACCGAACAGACGCTGCTCGACGACAAGCGCGACGCCATTCTGCTGGCCATTGCGCCGCCGAAATCGGCGCGTGGCGAATGGGGGCTGGCGTGGATGGCGCTGACCGGCGGCGGCCTCACTCTGGCGCAGTGCGAAGCGGCCGCCCTGCCCGACTGGCTGGCCCGCATCGCGCCTGCCGAGGTGTTGTGGCCGCAACACCAAAGCCTGCCTAACGAACCTCGTTGGCCCCATACGACCGAGCGACCGGAATGGCATTTCGACGCCGCGCTCGGTCTGCGCAAGCTCTGCGCGCAATTGCAGGTGGCGCATCTCGACGGGTTCGGCGCGCAAGCCCTGGGCGCGGCACACGCCGCCGCTGCCGCCTTGTTGACCTACGCTGAGCAGACCCAGGGTGGCACGCTGCCCCTGCTGGCCGATCTGCGCGTTGAGCGAGCCGAGCACAGTCTGCGGCTGGACGCCGTGGCCCGCCGGAATCTGGAGATTCTGCAACCCTTGCGCGGCGAAGACAGCCCCACGCTGCTTTCCCATCTCGACAGTTGTCAGACTGCGGCGGGCAGCCGCCTGCTGCGCGACTGGTTGCAGGCGCCACCGCGTGACGCCAACGTCGCCCGCGCGCGCCACGCCGCTTTGCAGGCACTGATCGACGGCGACTTGGCGGCATTGCGTGGCAGCCTGCGCGGCATGGCCGATCTGGAGCGCATTGCCGCGCGCATCGCGCTGAAGCAGGCCAAGCCGCGCGAACTGTCGGCGTTGCGCGACGGCCTGCAGCGCCTGCCTGCACTGCGTCGCCAAGCGGCTGCGTTCGAACGCTGCGCCTTGCTGCAAACCATCGATGAGCAGCTTGATTTGCCACCCGAACCCGCCGCCTTGCTGCAACGCGCCATCGCGGCCGAGCCGGCGCTGAATCTGCGCGATGGCGGTGTGATCGCCGCCGATTTCGATGCCGAACTCGACGAACTCCGCGCCATCGACACCGACTGCGGCAGCTTTCTCATGGAGTTGGAACAGCGCGAGCGCGCACGCACCGGCATCGCCAATCTGCGGGTGCAATACAACAAGGTTCACGGGTTTTTCATCGAAGTCACCCACGGCCAGACCGACAAAGTGCCTGACGACTACCGACGCCGGCAAACGCTCAAAGGCGCAGAGCGCTACATCACCCCGGAACTCAAGGCTTTCGAGGACAAGGCGCTTTCCGCGCAGGATCGCGCACTGGCGCGTGAGAAAGTCTTGTTCGAGGGCGTCGTCGAAGCGCTGCAACCCGCGCTGGCCGATATCCGCCGCGCCGCACAGGCCGTCGCCCTGCTCGACACCCTGGCCGCCCTGGCCGAGCGCGCGAGCACCTTCGGCTGGGTCTGCCCCGAGTTCGTCGGGGTGCCGGGCATCGACATCGTGGGTGGCCGCCATCCGGTCATCGAGAGCCGGGTCGACCGCTTCATTCCCAACGATTGCCAGCTCGACGAACAGCGCCGCCTGCTCATTCTCACCGGGCCGAACATGGGCGGCAAATCCACTTATATGCGGCAGACCGCGCTGATCGCCCTGCTCGCCTATCTCGGCAGCTATGTCCCGGCCCGCAGCGCCCGCATCGGCCCGCTGGACGCGATTTTCACCCGCATCGGCGCTTCCGACGATCTGGCCGGCGGGCAATCGACCTTCATGGTCGAAATGGCCGAAACCGCGGCGATTCTGCGGCAGGCCACACCCCACAGCCTGGTGTTGATGGACGAGGTCGGGCGCGGCACCTCCACCTTCGACGGCCTCGCGCTGGCCGCGGCCATTGCGGCGCAGTTGCACGACCGCAACCGCAGCCTCACCCTGTTCGCCACGCATTACTTCGAGTTGACGGACTTGGTGCTGCGCCACCCGCAGGCCGTCAATATCCATGTGGGCGCAGCGGAAACACCACAGGGCATTGTGTTTCTGCACGAGGTGCGCGAAGGGCCGGCCAGCCGCAGCTATGGCGTGCAGGTCGCCCAGTTGGCGGGGGTGCCGCCTGCCGTCATCCGCGACGCCCGCAAGCGGCTCGACGCGCTGGAACGCCAGCATCAGCAACAGGAAGCGCAGCTCGATCTGTTTGCCGCTTCTGCAGCAATCGATGAAGCAGAGCCAGCGCCAGCCCCCACGCACGAAGCGCTAATTGAGGCGCTCGATGACACCGATCCCGACACCCTCACGCCGCGCCAGGCGCTTGAAACCCTCTACCGTCTCAAGGCCTTGCGCGAGCTCGAATGACGCAGCTCAAACCCGCTCGATCAGCGCGTAGGCCGAGTGGTTGTGGATGGACTCAAAGTTCTCCGCCTCGGCCACGTAGTGCCCGATGCGCGGATCGGCATTGAGCCGGGCGGCAACATCACGCACCAGATCCTCGACGAATTTGGGATTTTCGTAGGCGTGCTCGGTGACATATTTTTCGTCCGGGCGCTTGAGCAGGCCCCAGATCTCGCACGACGCCTCTTCCTCGGCAATGCGGATGAGTTCTTCCAGCGCCACGGGCTGAAGCAGTTCGGCCGTGATGGTGATGTGCGAGCGCTGGTTGTGCGCGCCGTAATCCGAGATCTCCTTCGAACACGGGCACAGCGATTTCACCGGCACCATGACTTTGGCGGTCAGCTTGAGTTGATCGCCGCGCGCTTCCGCGATCCACCCCGCCTCGTAATCGAGCAGGCTTTGCACGCCCGAGACCGGCGCGGTTTTGCGCAGAAACAGGGTGAAGGCGAATTCCAGACGCCCCGCCGTGGCATTCAGCTTGGGCAGCATCTGCCGGGTGAGCGCGGCAAACGCCTGCGCGTCCATCGCCTCGGGCATGGCTTCGAGCAGTTCGACGAAGCGCGACATATGCGTGCCCTTTTTCTCGGCGGGCAGCGCCACGTCGGCCGTTACCTGGGCGATGCTCGGGTGAATGCTGCCGTCGCGCAGACGCACATTGAGGGGATAGCGCAAACCCTTGACCCCGACCCGCTGGATCGCGATATGGCGCTCGTCCACAGTGCTCTGGATATCCGGAATGGCTTCAAAGGGTTTGTTCATGGAATGACGGGTGGGGCTGCGCCGATGGGGTTCGGTATCGCCCGCCCGGGGCATAGTTGAGAAAAGTTCTCAGATTATCCCGGACTGTGCACATCCTTGTCCGGTTTGCGGAAATGGCGGCGCCAGAGGGTGTGAATGAATCCGGCGTGGCCGAGCAGCGCGCCCAAAGGGTTCCAATCAAGGCGCAAAGCACAGCGGTGCCCGTCGGCACGGCGCGCATTTGCAACGCCGAGTGGGACGATTTGGGTGCGATGAGCGGGCATGGCGGATTTGTTCACCCCCTCTCAGCCGCGCTGCGGCAACACCCGCAGCAGCAGAAACAGCAGCGCCGCCGCGACCACCATGGCGGGGCCCGAGGGCAGGTCGGAATGCAGTGAGGCCAGCAGCCCCAGCAGGACGGCGACTGCACCGATTGCGGCCGCCCCCAGCGCCATCTGCACCGGCGTGCGTGCCAGTCGCCGCGCCGCCGCCGCCGGAATGATGAGCATGGCAACGGTGAGCAAAATACCCACGAGCTTCATCGCCAGCGCGACGAAAACCGCCAGCACCAGCATGAACGCCAGTTGCAGCCATTTCACCCGCCGCCCCTCGACGGCGGCGAGTTCTTCATGCACGGTGAGCGCCAGCAAGCCCTGCCACAACCAAGCCAGCAAAGACAGGCCCACGACGTCGATCAGGAGGATCCAACCCAAATCCGCCGCCCTGAGCGCCAGGATGTCGCCGAACAGGTAAGAGAACAAATCGACGCGCACGTCCTCCATGAAGGCCAGCACCACCAAGCCCAGCGCCAGACTGGTGTGCGCCAGCAGACCCAGCAGCGTGTCTTCGGCAATGCCTTCCGCCGGTTGTCGCCGCGCCAGAACGAGGGCGATGACCACGCTCACCGCGAGCACGCCGATGACCGGATCGAGGTGCAGCAGCAGCCCCAGCGCCACCCCCAGAAAGGCCGAGTGCGCCAGCGTCTCGCCGAAGTAGGCCATGCGGCGCCACACCACAAAGCAACCCAGCGGCCCCGCCAGCAGCGCCACGCCCACGCCGCCGATCAAGGCGCGCCAGACGAAATCAGGCAGCAGGAATTCAGTCATGGGGCGTCCGTCCTTCGGCTGCATCGGGCACGATATTGCCGTGCAGATCGTGATGATGATCGTGGTGATGACGATAGATCGCCAGCCCGGCCAGATCGCGTCCGAAAAGTCGCAGGTACTCCGGATGCACGCTGATGTCTTCGGGCCGCCCCACACAGCACACATGGCGCTCCAGGCAAACCACCTCGTCGGTGGCGGCCATGACCAGATGCAGATCGTGCGAAACCAGCAGCACGCCACAACCGGAAGCGTCACGCAGGCGGGCGATCAAGGCATAGAACTCCTGCTGACCCTGCACATCGAGCCCTTGCGCCGGTTCGTCGAGGACCAGCAAATCGGGCTCGCGCAGCATCGCCCGGGCGAGCAGAACCCGCTGCATTTCCCCGCCGGAAAGCGCCCGCAGCGGCCGCCGCAGCAGATCGTTCGCGCCGTTATCGGCCAGCCGCTGCTCGCGCTGCGGCTCGGTACTCGGGCCCGCCAGACGCAGAAAACCGTCCACATCCATCGGCAGGCTGGGCGGTGGGGTGAAACGCTGCGGCACATAGCCCACGCGCAGCCCGCTGCGCCGCCGCACGACGCCGCGATCCGCGGTCATCAAGCCGAGCAGCACGCGCACTAGCGTGGTCTTGCCCGCACCATTCGGGCCGACCAGCGTCACGATCTGGCGCGGCAGCACGCGCAGGCTGACGTCGGTGAGCAGCGCGTTACCGTGACGTTGCACATGGATGCCCTCGAGGGCGATAAGGGGTTCTGTGGGAGACAAGGGCGTTATTTTCTGTTTCAAGTGTTATATTGTAACTAATTACTTTTTCCACGTCATCGTTCAAAATGATCTTTCTACGACGCCTCTTATCCCTTTCGGCTTTACTCGCTGCAACCCTGACCCCGCTGGGGGCGCAGGCTGAAACGCCGCGGGTCGCGGTGAGTATCAAACCCGTGGCCGATCTGGTGGCGGCCGTCATGGCCGGGGTGGGCAAACCCACGGTACTGATTCCGCCGGGAAATTCGCCCCACACCTATGCGTTCAAGCCCTCGGAGCGAGCCAGCGCCGAACAGGCGCAGCTTCTGTTCTGGATCGGGCCGGACGTCGAGCCTGCGCTGACCAAGATCACCAAGGCGCTGCCCAAATCGACCCAGGTGGTCACGCTTTCCACCCAGCCCGGCATGGACTTGCTGCCCGCGCGCACGGGCGGCGACTGGGAACGCAAGCGCCCTGCCCCGAGGCTGGCGGTGTCGCACGACCACGGCGACGAACACGACTCAATGCACACCGGCAGCTTCGATGGCCACCTCTGGCTGTCGCCCACCAATGCCAAGGTCATCGTGCGCAGCGCGGCCCTCGCGCTGGCGGCGAAAGACCCGCAACATGCGCCGCAATACCAGGCCAATGCAGAGCAGGCGGTGCAGCGCATCGATGCCATGACGGCGGAACTCACCGCGCAACTCGCCCAGGTCAAAAACAAGCCCTTCATCGTGTTTCACGACGCTTATCAATACTTCGAACATGCCTTCGGGCTGCGTGCGGTCGGCTCGATTCTGGTCAGCCCCGACGCCATGACCAATGCGCGACGCGTGAGCCAGATGCGCGACAAGATCAAGTCGCTGGGCGTGGTCTGCGTGTTTGCCGAGCCTCAGTTCGAACCGCGTCTGGTGCAGACCTTGATCGAGGGAACCCAGGCGCGAGTCGGCACACTCGACCCGCTTGGCGCCAAGGGCCCGCTGGGCCTGGAAGGCTATACCCAGTTGATGCGCAATCTAGCGAATAACCTCGGCCAGTGCCTCGGCACACCGTGAGGTTTTATTCGTTGGCCGCGCGCTGACGTCCAGCCGGGCTGAGCAAGGCGCCAAAGCGTTTGCGCACGCTCGCGGCAATGCCCGCGGCGTCCAGCCCGATGTCAGTGGTGATTTGCGCGGGGTCGCCATGTTCCAGCCAGGCATCGGGCAGACCGAGGTTGAGCACCGGAATCTGAATGCCCGCCGCCTGCAAAGCCTCTAGACAGGCCGAGCCCGCCCCGCCACTGACCACCCCTTCTTCCACGGTGACCAGAGCATCGTGACTACTTGCAGCGGCCAGCAGCGCCGCCGTATCGAGCGGTTTCACAAAGCGCATATTGATCACGCTGGCGTCGAACTCTTCAGCCGCCTGTAGCGCGGCGTAGAGCACCGGGCCGAAAGCGAGTAGGGCGATGCGCTGTCCCGGCTTGGCGGCACTGGCGCGCCGCGGCTGCGATTTCCCCCAGGGCAATTCGGTGAGCGAGGTCTGCACGGCCACGCCAGCACCGCTGCCGCGCGGGTAGCGCACGGCCGCAGGACCATCGTGGCGGTAGGCCGTGGTGAGCAATTGCCGACACTCATTTTCGTCCGCCGGGGCGAGCACGCTGAGATTGGGTACGCAGCGCAGGAAGGGGATGTCGAAGGCGCCGGTATGCGTCGCCCCGTCAGCCCCCACCACACCGGCCCGGTCCACCGCGAACATCACGGGCAGATTCTGAATGGCCACATCGTGAATCACCTGGTCGTAGCCGCGCTGCAGGAAGGTGGAGTAGATCGCCACCACCGGCTTCATGCCTTCGCAAGCCAGACCGGCAGCAAAGGTGACTGCGTGCTGCTCGGCAATGCCGACATCGAAATAACGCTGCGGAAAGCGCTCGGCAAACTCAACTAGGCCGGAGCCCTCGCGCATGGCCGGCGTGATGCCCACCAGACGCGCGTCGGCCTGCGCCATGTCGCACAGCCACTGACCGAACACCTGAGTGAAGGTGGGCGCCTTGCCCGGTTTGCCGGGCGCCAGCCCCACGGCCGGATCGAACCGTCCCGGCCCGTGATAGGCCACCGGATCGGCCTCGGCCAGCTTGTAGCCCTGCCCCTTCTTGGTCACCACATGCAGCAGGATGGGGCCGTGCATGTCGCGCAGATTGTGCAGGGTGGGAATGAGCGCGTCGAGGTCGTGGCCGTCGATCGGGCCGAAATACTTCACCCCGAGCTCTTCGAACAAAGGCGAAGGCGCCACCAGCCCCTTGGCATATTCCTCCAGGCGGCGCGCCAGACCGAGCAAAGGCGGCGCGGCGCTGAGCACCTGCTTGGCGGTGCTGCGCGCGGCGGTGAACAGTCCGCCCGACAGCAGGCCGGTGAGGTGGCGATTGAGCGCGCCCACCGGAGGAGAGATCGACATGTCGTTGTCGTTGAGCACGATGAGCAGATCGGCCTCGGGATGCACGCCGGCGTTGTTGAGCGCCTCGAAAGCCATGCCGCCCGTGAGCGCTCCATCGCCGATCACGGCGACCACGCGCCGCGATTCGCCTTTGCGCTGCGCGGCCAGCGCCATACCCAGCGCAGCCGAAATCGAGGTGGACGAATGGGCGGTGCCGAAGGCATCGAACGGCGATTCGTCACGGCGCGGAAAGCCGGATATGCCGCCCTTCTGCCGCAGACCGCGCATGCCGTCGCGGCGTCCGGTGAGAATTTTGTGGGCGTAAGTCTGATGCCCGACATCCCACACCAGTCGGTCATGCGGGGTGTTGAACACCGCGTGCAAGGCAATGGTCAATTCCACGGTGCCGAGGTTCGACGACAGATGCCCGCCAGTGCGCGACACCGATTGCAGAATGAATTCACGCAGCTCAACCGCCAGTTGCCGCAGGTGCGCGCGGTCGAGCGCACGCAGATCTTCAGGCGAGGCGATGCGGTTCAGCAGAGAAAACGTAGCAGTCATGATGGCGAAGCGTGGAACCACGCGTGGTGCGGCGCCTGAGTCAGCGTGTTGGGGGAGAAGCGCGACGCCACATCGCGGCGAGCAGCAGGGCAGACGCCAGAACGAATCCGGCCGCAGACCAGAACGGCAGCGCCAAACCGAACACCGAAGGGGTATCGGCGCAAAGCCCATCTGCGCGAAACATCCACGGCGCCCACTGCGTAACCGGCCAGTGGTTGATCACCGCAGCCAGCGGATCGAGGCCGCAGAGCTGCCCCGGGTGCAAAACCAGCCAGATATGCCGGGCGGCAAAACCCAGCCCGACAAGGCCGCTGAGCACCCCGAAGCCCAGCACGACGCGTGCCGCAAGCTGAGCGTTCGAGCGCATCAGGCTGATGGCGGAAAGCGAAAAAATCAACACGCCCAGATAAGCCATGCGCTGAAGAATGCACAGCGGACAAGGGGCAAACCCCTTGCGCTGCAGCCAGAGCGCCCCGCCCAGCGTGCCCAGCGCAGTAGCTGCAGCGAGAGCCGGGAGCGCGCTAACGTGGCGTTGATTCATGGTGACCGTCTCTTGAGTGGATGAGGAATATCGAGGTGTGGCCGGGTCAATGCTCGCGCAACACGATCAGATCGGCCAGTTCGCGCAAGCGCTGGCTGGCCGCGCGTTGTGGCGGCGGCAGGGTGTCGAGTGCGGCCTGCGCCTTGTCGCGCAGACCATGCGCCAGCTTGCGCGCGGCATCGAGACCCAGCGCTGAAACGTAGGTGGACTTGTTTTGCTGCGCGTCTTTGCCCGCGGTTTTTCCGAGGGTATGTGAATCGGCGGTGACATCCAGAATGTCATCTACTACCTGAAAGGCCAGGCCCACGGCGTCGCCATAGGTTTCCAGAGCCGTATACGTTTGCGCCGGATGCGCCGTATCGAATCCGCCGCAGGCTGCGCCCATTAGCACGCTGGCCTTGAGCAAGGCGCCGGTCTTGCGGCTGTGCATATGCATCAGATCGTCACCGCTGACCGCGCCTCCGGTCGCAAGAATGTCGAGCGTTTGGCCACCGGCCATGCCGTCAGCGCCGGAAGCCCGCGCCAGCAACGCACACAGCCGCGCCTGCAGCGCCGGGGCGATGTCTGCCTCGGGCGTCAGCACTTCGTAGGCCAGGGCTTGCAAGGCATCTCCGGCCAGCAGCGCCAGGGCTTCACCGAATCGCACATGGGTTGTGGGTTGGCCGCGCCGCAGCACGTCGTCGTCCATGCAGGGCAGATCGTCGTGCACCAGCGAATAGGCATGCACCAGTTCCACCGCGCAGGCGGCACGGTCGAGCGCCTGATCGTCGGCCTGCACACACTCACCAGCCGCCCACACCAGCAAGGGGCGAACCCTTTTGCCCCCCATGGCTGCGGCATAGTGCATGGCCTCGTGCAACTGCGGCACCAGCGGATGCTCCGGCGGCACGAAGCGCTCGATCAACTGCTGGGCCCGAGCCTGGTGCTGGTGCAGCCAGTGATCAAAGGAGTGGTTGAGCGGCAGCAAGCCCGGTTGGGTGGAACCCGGTGGCACGCTCTCCAACTGCAGCACCTCAGACACGGTCATCCTCCTCATCGGGTTCCGTGCGCAAGGGTTTGAGCTGCTCGCCATCGAGCACCTGAACCTGTTGCTCCACCGCCTGCAGTTTGCCGCGGCAGAACTGCAGCAGCAGATTGCCACGCTTGTAGGAAGACAGCGTGTCGTCGAGGCTGAGCTGCCCTCCTTCCAGGGCCTGCACGATCTGCTCCAGCTCGGCCAGCGCCTGTTCGTAGCTGGCTGGGGCCTGATCGGCATGGCGGGCAGTTTTGGCGACGGGCATCTTGTGGCGAAGGGAAGAGAAGTGCCCATTTTAGGCGCGGCATCGCGGCTCGGCGTGAAGCATGGACTCTACAATCGGTCGCTGCATTAGGTAGGGGTTCTTTTCAACGAAGTGTGGAGGTGCATCGCCATCATGTCCGATCTGAGCATTCGTCTGTCGCAAGATCATTTGCAATTACCGGTTTCAACTTATTTCGATGACGACTTGTTCAAGCTGGAGCAGGAACAGATATTCCGCTCCGGCCCACGCTATCTCGGACATGAACTCACGGTACCCAAGATCGGCGACTACGCCGCGCTCGCCCAGGAAGGTGAAGGCCGCGCGCTGATTCACGGGCCTGAAGGCATTGAACTGCTCTCCAACGTCTGCCGCCACCGGCAGGCCGTGATGCTGCGCGGCATGGGTAGCACGGGCAAGAACATCGTCTGCCCGCTGCATCGCTGGACCTACGGTCTCGACGGTCAACTCGTCGGCGCCCCGCACTTCGAGCAAGACCCCTGCCTGCATCTGCAAACCTACCCGCTGCAGCGCTGGAACGGCATGCTGTTCGAGGACAACGGCTATCCCGTGGCCCAGACGATGGCGCAACTGGCCGTGCGGGGGGAGTTCGACTTCACCGGCTTCGTGCATGACCACACCGAAATGCACATGTGCAACTACAACTGGAAGACCTTCATCGAGGTCTATCTGGAGGACTACCACGTCGTGCCCTTCCATCCCGGGCTGGGCAAGTTCGTCGATTGCAACGTGCTGCAATGGCAGTTCGCGCCGCAGTGGAGCGTGCAGACCGTGGGCGTTCATGAAGGTCTGCAGCACCCGGGCAGCGCGGTGTACAGCAAATGGCATCAGGCGGTACTCAACTTCCGCTCCGACAAAAAGCTGCCCGAACACGGCGCCATCTGGCTCACCCTCTACCCCAACATCATGCTGGAGTGGTATCCGCATGTACTCGTGGTGTCCACGCTCTACCCGCTGGGCCCACAGAAGACCCTGAACATGGTGGAGTTTTTCTATCCGGAAGAAATCGCAGCGTTCGAGCGCGAGTTCATCATGGCCGAGCGCGCGGCCTATATGGAAACCTGCGCAGAAGACGACGAAATCGCCGAGCGCATGGACGCCGGTCGCAAAGCGCTGTTCGAGCGCGGTGACGACCAGCACGGCCCCTACCAGTCGCCGATGGAAGACGGCATGCGCCACTTCCACGCCTGGTACCGCGACAAACTACAGGTTCCAGCCTGAGCGGGCTGCAGACCCTTTTCAACCCGCATCAGAAGCCACCGTGCGGGTTTTTGCTTTATGGTTTCGCATTCCCTGCTTCGGAACAGACGCTACGCACCATGTCCTCACACTACACCACCCTGATTACCGCCTCCGAACTGGCCTCACTGCAAGACGCCTTCATTGTCGACTGCAGCCATGACCTCGCCCAGCCCGAAGCAGGCCAGCAGGCCTTCGACCTGACCCATATTCCTGGCGCGATCTTTCTTCACCTCGACCGCGATCTGTCCGCCCCAAAAAGCGGGCACAACGGTCGGCACCCTTTGCCTGATGCCGACGCCTTCGCAGCCCGACTCGCTCAACTCGGCCTGCGCCAAAACCAGCAGGTCGTCGCTTACGACCGAACCGGAGGCAGCTTTGCCGTGCGCCTGTGGTGGATGCTGCGCTGGCTCGGCCACAATGCGGTGGCCGTGCTCGATGGCGGCTGGCAGGCCTGGACGGCCGCTGGCGGCGCGAGCGAGGGCACGGCGCCAGCGGCTAGGGCCCCGGGTGACTTCAGCCGCCGCCCCGCGCTGGTGGGCGCCGTGCCTGCGCGCGATGTGCTCGACAACCTGCACAGTGGCAAGCACCTCGTTCTGGACGCGCGCGCACCGGAGCGATATGCGGGCGAAGTCGAGCCGATCGATCCGGTCGGCGGGCATATTCCCGGGGCGAAAAACCGCTTCTTCCAGACCAATCTCCAGCCCGACGGCACCTTCAAGTCGCGCGAGCAACTGCGCGAAGAATTCACCGCGCTGCTCGAAGACTGGGACCCGCGCGATGTGATCCATCATTGCGGCTCCGGCGTCACAGGCTGCCACAATCTGCTGGCGATGACCTACGCCGGCATGGACGGCAGCCTGCTCTACCCCGGCTCCTGGAGCGAGTGGTGCGCCGATCCAGCACGCCCCGTGGCAACCGGGCGCACACCCGGCAAGGTTTGATCTGCAACAAGCCCGCCAATACATTCGAGGAGCAGCATATGGATAGTGATTGAGGCTTCTATCCACCGCAATCCCGATCAGTTCACCTACAGCTCACCTACTCTAAACGGAGATCGATATGTATAAAAAAATACTCGTCCCCACCGACGGTTCCGACACCGGGGCCAAAGTGATTCCCCATGCGGTAGCTTTAGCCAAAAGCTGTGGCGCTGCGGTGGTGGGCCTCAACGTCACCGACCCGTATCCCTACTCCGGCCTGGCCGAAACCGTGCCCATCACGGCGGACCAGTACCGTGTGCACGTCACGCAAGAGGCGGAAGACGCCCTCAAGCCCCTGCAGGACGCCTGCAAGGCCGCTGATCTGGCCTTCGAGCCCATCATTGCCGAAGACATCCACCCCTGGAAAGCCATGCTCGACGTGGCCAAGGAGCGCGGTTGCGATCTGGTGGTGATCGCCTCCCACGGACGCCGCGGCATGCAAGCCCTGCTATTGGGCAGCGAAACCCAGAAGCTGCTGACCCATTCCACCATTCCGGTACTGGTTCTGCGCTGACCAGCCTTTCAAAAGGAGCACTCCCATGTTCAACCATCTACTCTTGTCCACCGACGGCTCAGAGCTAGCGGACAAAGCGCTGCCCTACACCATCGAGCTAGCGAAAAAATTCGGCTCCAAAATCACCGTCTGCTCGGTCATCGATCTGTATCCCTACATCGGAGCGATCGAAGTCATGCCCGTCGGCATGGACCAGTGGCAGGACGAAGTTCGCAAACAGGCCAATGTGGCGCTGCAGCACATGAGCGAGCGCATCAATGCGGCCGGGCTGAGTTGCGACACCGTGGTGGAAGAAGACGCCCAAGCGTGGCGCGGCCTGCTTTCCGCCGCCGAAAAACAGGGCTGTGACACCATCGTCATTGCCTCGCACGGCCGCAGCGGCATGACCTCGGCCATGCTGGGCAGCCAGACCTCGCGGGTGCTGTCGCATTCCAAACTGCCGGTGCTGGTCGTTCGCTGAGGGCGTAGGCACCCCAAAAACCACCTCAGCCGCTGAGCAGTTTGTCCACCGGGAAAGTCTGCGGAAACCCTCTTTCCGTCTGACACATGCCGTCCTGCGGCGGCTCGTCGGCGGCGGCTACGGCAACCACCTGGTGCTGACGCAGCCAGGCCAGCGCCCGGTTCCAGCCGTCCTGGGCGTCCTTGGCGTTGTAGCTGGGCCGGTAGTCCGCGTGAAAACCGTGACCGGCGTCGGGATACACCACGATTTCGGACGCCTTGGCCGCAGCGCTGCCGTCGGCAAGCGCCTTGCGCATCTGCTCGACTGATTCCTGCGTAATGCCTTGGTCTTTGCCGCCGTAAAGACCGAGCACGGGCGCCTTGA
Organism: Thiomonas sp. UBA7699; assembly: GCF_002482605.1. NCBI lineage: Bacteria > Pseudomonadati > Pseudomonadota > Betaproteobacteria > Burkholderiales > Thiomonas > Thiomonas sp. UBA7699. The sequence continues at coordinate 66,065 of NZ_DLGH01000002.1, forward strand.
GTTCCTTGACGATATCCACCGGGTTCTTGGGCGCCAAGTCAGAAGGCGTGCCGACCAGGCGGCCATACCAGGCCACGCCCGCCTGTACCGGCGCATGCGCGCAGTAAAGCCACACCATGCGCCCGCCCCAGCAGAACCCGGTGATGCCGACATGGTCCGCTTTGCCGCCATTGGCCAGCGCCCAGTTTCGGCAGGCATCCAGATCCTGCATCACCTGGGCATCGGGCACTTTGGAGATGACCTTGCTCATCACCTCGGCGATGCTGCCATAGGCCATCGGGTCGCCCTGCCGCACGAACAGATCGGGCGCCAGCGCCAGATAACCCTGATGCGCGAAGCGCCTCGCGACATCGGCGATGTACTCGTGCACCCCGAAAATCTCCGACACCACCAGCACCACGGGCAGATCGGTCTTGCCCTTGGGCTGCGCCCGGTAGACCGGTATCTTCTGGCCGCCGGATTCGATCCGCACCTCTCCAGCGAGCAGGCCGTCCGCCGAGGTTTGCACCACGGTCTGCGCGATCACCGGTCCTGCCGCTGCGGCGAAACCCACCCCCAGCGCGGTACGCACGAAATCACGCCGGGACAACTCGCCGTCAGGACGGCCCGGTGCGAGGCTCTGGAATTGCGCCTTCAGATCTTCGTTCCACATCGCTGTCTCCTCACGTCGAAATGTGAGCAAATGCTACAGCGAGCCAATCCAGTGATGCAGATGGGGATAAATTGACCTACCCCGCCCCGCTCCGACATTGCGCCAGCAAGGCCGCGATGCCCTGCTTGCCGAGACGGCGCATCGTCGCCCGGTTGGCCTGGTAGATGGCGGCCGCTTCGGGAAAAGCGGCCACCGCGCGGTCGATGCTGGATTCTCGGATGAGATGCAGCATGGGAAACGGCGAGCGATTGGTCGCGTTGGTCACGTCGTTCGGGCGGGCTCCGGCAAACCGATACTGCGGGTGAAAGCTGGCGATCTGCAGGATGCCGCGCAGGCCGAGTTGTTCCACCCGTGCATCGGCCTCGTCGAGAAAGGCGTTGTACTGCGCGAAATGCGCGAGCGTGTGCGGGTGAATGAGCAAGGTGGTTTCCACCTCGTCGGGCGCGGTACGCATCAGCAGTTGCAGCTCATCGCCGAGGCGGCTCAGCAAGCCCTCGGGCGTCGTGGCCTCGCAGTGCACATAGCGGATACGGCCTTTCACCTGCGGCGCCTTGGCAAAGGGGCACAGATTCAGCCCGATCACCATACGGTCAACCCAGGCGCGGGTCTGCGCCACGACGGGATCGTTGAGCGATTGCGGGCGGTTCATGCCGTGCGTCAGGCGGCTTGTCGCCACTGCGCATCGAGCTGCGCGATCCACAGCGCCTTGTCGCCATTGGCAGCGAAGCTCGCTTCGAGGCTGTTGCGCAGCAGCGCGTAGGCCTGCGGCGCACCCAAGGCGGGTTGCGCGGCGAACAACTCGGTCAGGTTTTCGTTGATATACCCGCCGAAATACGCCGGATCGTCGGAATTGACCGTGACTTTCAGCCCAGCGGCCAGCAGCTGCGGCAGGTTGTGCCCAGCCAGATCGGGCACCACGCACAGCCGCACATTCGACAGCGGGCAGACGGTGAGCGGCATCTGCTCACGGGCCAGACGCTGCATCAAGGCCGGGTCTTCGCTGGCGCGCACGCCGTGGTCGATGCGCTCGACTTTCAGCACGTCGAGCGCGCCCAGCACATAGGCCGGCGGGCCTTCTTCACCTGCATGCGCCACGGTGTGCAGCCCCATTTGGCGGGCGCGGGCGAACACGCGGGCGAACTTCTCGGGGGGATTACCGCGCTCGGACGAATCGAGCCCGATGCCGATGAGATGGTCGAGCCAGGGCTGCGCGGCGTCGAGCGTCTGCAAGGCGTCTTCTTCGGGCAGGTGGCGCAGCACGCTCACAATCCAGCCGACGCTCAGCCCGAGTTCGTCCTGCGCCCGCTGCGCCGCCTGGATGAAGGCCGGCATGAACACCTCGAAGCCGACGCCGCGCACGGTATGGCTCTGCGGATCGAAAAACGGCTCCACGCGCACCACATGATCGCGCGCAGCACGCTGGAAATAAGCCCAGGCCAGATCGAAAAAATCCTGCTCGGTGCGCAGCACATCGCACCCGGCGTAATACAGATCGAGGAAGGACTGGAGATCGCTGAAGGCATAGGCCTTGCGCAGCGCCTCGACATCGGCATACGGCAGCGACACGCCGTTGCGCTGCGCCAGCGCAAAGATCAACTCCGGCTCCAGCGTTCCCTCGATATGCACATGCAATTCAGCCTTCGGGCTGACGCGCAGTAGATGGGCAACGCGCTCGGCAGGCAAGGCGGCGATGTCTGGACGGGACGGGGTGAGGTTGTCTGAAATCATTCGCACAGTTTAGGAGCAAGGCCTTGGAAATGCAGTTGCCTTCTCCCGAATTGCTGCCCTGCAAACCCCCTGCCCTTGCACTATGTTGTGCCTTACAAATCCAACTTCCAACAGGAGCACGGCATGATCGAACGCAGACCGTTTGAACAACTCGGCGGCGACCGCCTCGACTGGCTGGACACGCGGCACCACTTTTCATTTGCCGGGTATCACGACCCTCAGCGCATGAACTGGGGGGCGCTGCGCGTCTGGAACGACGACACCATCGCGCCATCGACCGGGTTCGCACCACATCCCCACGCCGACATGGAAATCATCACTTATGTCCGCGAGGGCGCCATCACGCATGAAGACAGCCTTGGCAATCGCGGGCGCACCGAAGCGGGTGATGTGCAGGTGATGAGTGCCGGTACAGGAATCCGGCATTCCGAATTCAACCGGGAAGCCGTCCCGACAACCCTCTTTCAGATCTGGATTCTGCCCAACCGTCGCGGCGTGCCGCCAGCCTGGGGCGCCAAGCCCTTCCCGAAAACCGACCGATCCGGCCGGTTCATCGCCCTGGCCAGTGGCATGAAAGACGACGCCGAAGCGCTGCCGATCCGTGCCGATGCCCGTGTGCTGGGCGCAACGCTCAGGGCGGGCGACTCGGTCGAGTACGCGCTGGGCACTGGCCGCAGGGCCTATCTCGTTCCTGCACGGGGAAAGGTGGAGGTCAATGGCGTGAGTCTGCAAGCCCGCGACGGTGCAGCCATCCGCGACGAAACCCTGCTGCGTCTGACTGCTCTCGAAGAGGCGGAAGTCGTGCTGGTCGACGCCGCGGCCTGAATGAACACGGGCCGGCTCTTGCAGTCTCCGGCCCGTTTTCAGCCTGCAAAACTCGGGGGACTCACCGCCCGGGAACCTGGCCTTCCACACCCTTCACATAGAACGTGATGCCGTGGAGGAATTTGTCGTCGGCCACCTGACCCGCCGCCACCATCGTCTTGCCAGACTGATCGACGATGGGGCCCTTCCAGATACTGAAGCTGCCGTTCTTCAGACCGGCCTCGCGCTCGAGCACGGTCTTTTTCAGCGCCTCCGGCACGGCGGGACTGATGTCCTGCAGCTGAATGGTGTCGTGCTTCATGCCCCACCAGTATTGCGCGGGTTTCCAGTCGCCCTTGAGCACTTCGGCGGTGAGCATTTCATACAGCGGCGCCCAGTTGATCGTGGCCGAGGCCAGATGCGATTTACCGCCAAACTTGCTCATATTGCTGTCCCAGCCAAAACCGTATTTGCCCAATTTGGCTGCGGTTTGCAGCACGGCGGGCGAGTCGGTGTTCTGAAACAGCACGTCGGCGCCCTGGTTGATGAGCGAGGTGGCGGCCTCGGTTTCCTTCGGCGGATCGAACCATTTGTTCACCCACACCACCTTGGTCGTGATCTTGGGGTTGACCGACTGCGCGCCCAGGGTGAAGGAGTCGATGTTGCGAATCACTTCGGGAATGGGCACCGAACCCACCACGCCCAGGACATTGGTCTTGGTCATGCCGCCAGCGAGCACCCCGGCCAGGTAAGCGCCCTCATAGGTGCGGGCGTCGTAGGTGCCGACATTCTTGGCGGTCTTGTAGCCGGTGGCGTGTTCGAACTTGATGTTCGGAAAGTCTTTGGCCACGCGCAGCACCGATTCCATATAGCCAAAGCTGGTGGCGAAAATCAGGCCGTCGCCCTGCTGAGCCAGATCGCGGAACACGCGGGCCGAATCCGGGCCTTCGGGCACGCTCTCCACGAACTGCGTCTTGATCTTGTCGCCGAACTTGGCCTGCAGCGCCAGGCGAGCCTGATTGTGCGCAAAGCTCCAGCCGGCATCGCCCACCGGGCCGACGTAGACGAAACCGACCTTCAGCGGATCGGTGGCCTGCGCGGGCGCCGCGCTCATCGCCAGCACACTGGCCACGGCCGCAAGCGCGACCAGCGGTTTTTTCAACAGGGTTTTCAACATGGAGTCCTCCATAAAAGTGATATCAAACTGTATACAAAAATTGGGCCCGCGTGCGCGAAAAGCTCACCCCCCGGGAGTGAACGGCTTGCCGATGGACGAAGGCATGTTGATGCGAATCCACAGCGGGTTGCGCGACATCAGCGCCAGCACCACGATGGTGGCAATGTAGGGCAACATCGACAGGAATTGCGACGGAATCTGCACCCCGCTGCCCTGAAAAAAGAACTGCAGCATGGTCACGCCACCGAACAGATACGCGCCGAGCAGCACCCGCGCCGGGCGCCAGGTGGCGAAGGTGGTCAGCGCCAAGGCGATCCAGCCCCGCCCCGCCGTCATTCCCTGCACCCACAAGGGCGTGTAGATCACGGAAAGATAAGCCCCCGCCACGCCCACCAGCGCGCCGCCGCACATCAGCGCCAGCAAACGGATGCGCCGCACCGGGTAGCCCAGGGCATGTGCCGATTCGGGCGACTCGCCCACCGCGCGCAGCACCAGGCCGGCGCGAGTGCGGTCGAAGAACCAGATCAGACCAAGCGCCAGCAGCACCGTGAGATACACCATGAGGTGATGGCGAAACAGCGCCGGGCCGATGAAGGGCAGATTGCTCAGCCCCGGAATGTCCCACGGCTGAAAGTTGGGCAGGGTCTTGCCCACATAGTCAATGCCGATAAAGGCCGACAGCCCGGCGCCGAACAGGGTGAGCGCCAGCCCGGTGGCGTATTGATTGGTGTTGAGCCAGATCACCAGCAGCCCCAAGGCGCCAGCCATCAACGCGCCGACCGCGGCCCCCGCGCCGAAGGCGGCCCACTGGTTGCCGGTATGCAGCGCCACGGCAAAGCCGACGACCGCGGCCATCAGCATCATGCCCTCGGCACCGAGGTTGACCACGCCCGACTTTTCGTTGATCAGCAGGCCGAGCGAAGCCAGCGCCAGCGGCGTGCCCGCGCTCAAGGTGGTGGCGATCAGAGAAGCGGCCATATCCATGCGTGATGTCCTTCAGCGCTTGAAACGGATGCGGTTGTAGATCAAGGTATCGCAGGCGAGCAGCGAAAACAGCAGCAGGCCCTGGAACACGCCCGTCATCGCATTGGGCAAGCCCAGACGCGACTGCGCCAGTTCACCGCCGATGTAGAACATCGCCATCAGCGCGCCCGACAGCACGATACCCACCGGATTGAGCCGGCCGACGAAGGCCACGATGATGGCCGCGAAACCATAGCCCTGCGACACCTGCGGCGTGAGTTGCTGCAGCGGGCCGATGGCGTCGAGCGCCCCGGCCAGACCGGCGAACCCGCCCGACATCAGCAGCACCGTCCACAGCGCCTTGCGCGAGGAATACCCGGCGTAGCGCGCCGCGCCCGGCGCCAACCCGCCCACCTGCAAGCGAAACCCGGCCACGCTGCGAAACAAAAACAGCCACACCAGCGCCACTGCGACCAGCGCGATGGGGAAACCCCAGTTCAGCCGCGTGCCTTCAATCAAATGGCCCAGCAGCGTGGGATCGGCAAACATCTTGGTCTGCGGAAAGTTGTAGCCCTCCGGGTCTTTCCACGGCCCGTAGACGAGGTAGTCGAGCAGGTATTGCGCGACATACACCAGCATCAGGCTGACCAGGATTTCGTTGGCGTTGAACCAGTCGCGCAGTGCCGCCACCAGCGCCGCCCACACCATGCCGCCCAGAATACCGGCGAGCAGAATGGGCAGCACGATGGCATGCGAGGTGTGGTCGCCCGCCAGCAGCGCCACGCCGCCGCCGAAAATCGCACCGAGGATGTACTGTCCTTCTGCGCCGATATTCCACACATTGCTGCGATAACAGGCCGCGAGCCCCAAGCCGATGAGAATGAGCGGCGTGGCCTTGAGCGCCAGTTCCGACAGGTTGTAGGCGCTCTTGACCGGCTCCCAGAAAAACATGCTCAGGCCGTGGACCGGGTTCTTGCCCATGGCCAGAAAAATGCCCACGCCGAACGCCACGGTAATGCCCAGCGCCAACAGCGGCGACAGCCATACCATCCACCTTGAAGGCGCGCCCCGGGGCTCAAGCCGCAACATGGGCCACCTCCGTTGCGGTTTGCGCGCTAGTGGCCGGGCCTTGCGGCCACAGCCCGCTCATCCACATACCGATCTGCTCGACCGTGGCGTCGGCACGGGCGATGGAGGGCGACAGCTTGCCGCGCGCCATTACCTGCAGCCGGTCGGCAATTTCAAACAGTTCGTCGAGTTCTTCCGAGATGACCAGCACGGCGCAGCCCGCATCGCGCAACGCCAGCAGCTCGGCGCGGATCTGCGCCGCCGCACCCACGTCCACGCCCCAGGTCGGCTGCGCAACGATCAGCACGCGGGGCCGACCGAGTATTTCGCGGCCCACGATGTATTTCTGCAGATTGCCGCCCGACAGACTGCGCGCCGCGGCCTGCGGTCCGCTGGCCTTGACGCCAAAGCGCTGAATGACCGTCTGTGCCTGCTCGCGCAGGATCTGGCGGCGGATCAGGCCCCGCGTCGTCGCCTCGGCGGGACGCGCGGTCAGCAGCATGTTCTGCTCCAGCGACAGCACCGGCACCGTGGCTCTTCCTAAGCGTTCCTCCGGGATGAAGTGCAGCCCGCGCTTGCGGCGCTGCCCCGGCCCGAGCGCTCCCACCGGCTCGCCCGCTAGCAGCACGGCCGCGGGGCGAGCGCGCCGGTCTTCGCCCGACAGCGCGGCGAGCAATTCCTGCTGACCATTGCCCGACACCCCGGCGATGCCCAGAATCTCTCCGGCCCGCACCTGCAGCGAAAGATGGTCGATGGCCACGCTGAACTCGCCATCGCCTGGCAGGGCCAGATCGTCCACCTTCAGCAGCACCTCGCCCGCCTGCGACGGGCGGTGCTGCAGCTCGGGCGGATCGGCGCCGATCATCAGCCGCGACAGGCTGGCCTCGGTTTCCTGGGCCGGATCGACGCGGCCGCTCACCCTGCCCGCACGCAGCACGGTGCAGTTGTGGCACAGGCTGCGAATTTCGTCGAGCTTATGGCTGATGTAGAGAATGCTGCAGCCGTCTGCCGCAAGCTGGCGCAGCACCACAAACAGTTTTTCGACCGCCTGCGGCGTGAGCACCGAAGTCGGCTCGTCGAGGATGAGCAGCTTGGGATCGGCCAGCAGGCAGCGAATGATCTCCACCCGCTGGCGCTCACCGACCGACAGGGTGTGCACGGGGCGGCGCGGCGCGCAGTCCAGCCCGTAACGCGCCGAGATGTCCGCAATGCGGGTTTCGATGTCCGCCAGACTGACACCGCGCCCCAGTCCCAGCCAGATGTTCTCGGCGGCGGTGAGGGTGTCGAACAGCGAAAAGTGCTGATACACCATGGCGATGCCCAGCTCGCGGGCCATGCCGGGGTTTTTCATGCGAACGGGCGCGCCGTTCCACACGATGCTCCCGGCATCGGGCTGCACCGCGCCGTAGATGATTTTCATTAGCGTGGACTTGCCCGCACCGTTCTCGCCCAGCACCGCATGGATTTCCCCGGGCTGCACCGCCAGGCTGATGTCGTCGTTGGCCTTGACGCCGGGATAGGACTTGCTGATGTGTTCGAGCGCGAGCCGCATGGGGGAAATCGAATGTAGCGGAAAGACGGAAAGTCGGAAAGTCGGATTGTCCTATACCTGACCCTGCGCAGATGCGGCCCGCAGCCCCAAACGATGCTGGCCTGAAGTTGTCTCTACCCCGGCCGGTATCGCAACTGCCCCAGCACATAGGTGGCCGCGACATTGCGTTCGTCGGCCAGTAGCATCCACGCGAACAAACGCTCATGCAAGCTGCGTGCCATGTCCTGCCGCCGCTGCTGCACGGCACCCTCGGCCCAGCGCCACACCACCACGTCCGCCGCGGTGCCGGGGGCGAAGTGGCCGATCTCGTGCTCCAGATCGAGGGCGCGCGCCGCGCCTCGGGTGGCGGCGTAAAGCCCCTGCCAGGCTGTCATGCGCTGGCCTTGAAGGGCGAGCACCTTGTAGCCATCGGCCAGGGTGCGCAACTGGCACAGACTGGTGCCGCCGCCCACATCGCTCGCCGGGGCCACGCCCACCCCCGCAGACTCGGCTTTGGCCCAGTCGAACAGGCCGCTGCCCAGAAACAGGTTGGACGAAGGCGAAAAGGCGATGCTGCTGCCGGTCTGCGCCATGCGCCCGCGGTCGGTATCGTCGAGCCAGATGCCATGCGCCAGAATGCTGCGGCGGGTGAGCAGGCCGCGACGGTCATAGACGTCGAGATAGCTGCGGCTGTCGGGAAACAGCTCGGCGATCCAGCGCACCTCGTCGCGGTTTTCGGCCACATGCGTCTGCATATACAGCCCCCCGGCGCGCTGGGCGTAGCGTTGCAGCAAGCCACCGGCCATGGTCAGTTGGGCAGCGCTGCTGGTGGCGGCGAAGCGCGGGGTCACCGCGTAGGCCAAGCGGTCGACACCATGCCAGCGCTCGATCAGGTCGATGCAGTCCTGCTCGGCCTGCACCACATCGTCGCGCAGGTCGGCCGGGCAGTTGCTGTCCATCAGCACCTTGCCGGTGATAAGGCGCATGCCGAGTTGGCGGCTTGCTTCGAACAGCGCCTCGCTGCTGGTCTTGTGCACCGTGGCAAACACCAGCGCCGACGTGGTGCCGTGCGCCAGCAGCGCTTGCAAAAAGCGCTCCGCCCCGAGGCGGCTCTGCTCGGGGTCGGCGTAGCGCGCTTCGGCCGGAAAGGTGTAGCGCTCCAGCCAGTCGAGCAGCGCCGCACCGAAGGAGGCGATGACATCGAGCTGCGGCGCGTGCACATGGGTATCGATGAAGCCCGGCATCACCAGATGGCCGCGCCAGTCCTGCCGCGCCCAGCTCGCGTCGGGGGGCTCGTCGGCGGGCCGCACCGCATGCACTCGGCCTTGCTCGATCAGCAGCCAGCCGTCGGGCTCGAAGCGCACGGCGCCGGTGGCGTCTTCGCTCCAGCCGGGGTCGCGCAGGAAGTAGAGAATGTCGCCGCGCAAGGCCACGCGAGCTTGGCCGGGGGCGACGGTAGAGGCCAAAGTGTTCACAGCAGTCATCAATCGTCAGTCAGAGGGAAACAGCGCGTAGCGCAGCAAAAACAGCGCCGCCACCACCCACAGGGCCGGATGCACCTCGCGTGCCCGCCCGGTCAGCAGCTTGAGCGCGGCGTACATGATGAAGCCGAACGCCAGGCCGTTGGCGATGGAATAGGTGAAGGGCATGATCAGCGCCGCCAGCGCCGAGGGTACCGATTCGGTGATGTCGTTCCAGTCGATCTCCAGCAGCTCGCGCATCATCAACCCGGCAACGTAGAGCAAGGCCGGGGCCGTGGCGTAAGCGGGCACGACGGCGGCCAGCGGCGCGATGAACAGCGCAGCGAGAAACAGCACGCCCACGGTGAGTGCCGTGAGCCCGGTGCGACCACCCGCCTGCACCCCGGAAGCGCTTTCGATATAAGCCGTGGTGCTGCTGGTGCCCAGCAGCGAGCCGGAGAAAATGGCCAGGCTGTCGGCAAACAGCGCGCGCCCGAGGCCGCTCTGGCCGTCCTTGGCGCCGTCTTTCAGCAACCCGGCCTTGCGGGCGATGCCGGTGAGCGTGCCGGTGGCGTCAAAAATTTCCACCAGCACGAACACCAGAATGATGTGAAAAAACCCGGCATGCAGCGCGCCCAGAATGTCGAGCTTGAACAAGGTCGGCGCAATGCTCGGCGGCATCGACACGATGCCGTGATATTGGGTCAGCCCGAGCGCCATGCTCGCCAGCGTCACCGCGACAATGCCGATGAGAATGGCGCCGCGCACCCGCCAGTAGTCGAGCAGCGCAATCAGCAAAAAGCCGCCGGCTGCCAGCACCACCGGCAGCGAGGCCAGATTGCCCAGCCCCACCTTGGTGGCCGGATTCGCCACCACGACACCCGCATTCGACAGCGCGATGATCGCCAGGAACATGCCGATCCCTGCCGCAATGGCGCTACGCAGCGACTTCGGAATACCCGCCACTAGCCAGGATCGCACGCCGGTGATGGTCAGCAGAATGAAGATGCAGCCGGAGATGAAAACCGCCCCGAGCGCCTGCTCCCAGGTGAAGCCCATCCCCTTGACCACGGTGAAGGCGAAAAAGGCGTTCAGCCCCATGCCCGGCGCCAGTCCTATGGGCCAGTTGGCGACGAAGGCCATGATGAAAGTGCCCAGGGCGGCCGCCAGACAGGTGGCGACGAACACGGCGCTGGCGTCCATGCCCGTGGTCGACAGAATCGACGGGTTGACGAAGATGATGTACGACATGGTGAGAAAGGTCGTCACCCCCGCCAGAATCTCGGTGCGCACATCGGTGCCGTGCGCATCGAGCTTGAACAAGGTTTGCAGATTCATGAACAGTCTCCTGGGTTTTAACGCCTCGCTCAGGGTGGCGAGGTCGATAGGCCCGTGCCGCATCGGCGCGGGGTTGAGAAGGAGTTGAGGAGGAGGTCAGCCCGGCCGGGGGTCGGCGGCCTCACGAATATGCGCACGCAGCCAGCGGTGCGCGGCGTCCAGATGCACGCGGGCGTGCCACAGCAGGTAATAGGTCAGCGGCGGAAACGGCACCGGGCAGGGCAGGATGTGTACCGGCAAACCGGCATCCACATAGCGTTGGCAGAAGCGGCGTCCGGTGGTCAGCACCAGCAGGCTGCGCGCCACCAGCCCCGGAATCAGGTTGAAAAAGGCGCAATGCACCGTGACGTTGCGTTGCAGCCCCAGATGGTGCAGATGCTGGTCGATCACGCCTTCGCCCACGGCGCGCAGCGGCGACGGCGCCACATGCTCGGCCTGCAGATACTGCTCCAGATCCAGACCGCGCCGCAGCGCGGGGTGATCGGCGGCGACCAGACAGACGATTTCATCTTCGATCAGCGGCGCAAGGTGCAGATCCTGCGGCGGCTCCAGCCAGTTGCCGAGCACGGCATCGACATCGCCGGCGGCCAGCGCGTGGCGGTAATCCAGCGTCGCCGACAACGGCAGCACGTCCACCCCGCACAGCGGCGCTTCGCGTTTGAGCGTGGCGATGAGCTGCGGCAGAAAGGCCGGGTCCATATAGTCGGCCGCCACAAGGCGAAACTGCCGCGTGCTGTGCATCGCATCGAACGGACTGGCGCCGCCGAGCAAGCGCTGCGCTTCCCGCAGGATGCAGGCGCTCGGCTCGATCAGGCTGGCGCCGAAGGCCGTGGGCACCATCGCATTGCCGCTGCGCACCAGCAGTTCATCGCCGGTGATGCCGCGCAGGCGACGCAGCGCGGCGCTCACGGCGGGCTGGGTCGAGCCCAGCCGCATGGCGGCGCGGGAAACGTTGGATTCGGTCAGCACGGTATGCAGTACCCGGATGAGATGCAGGTCAATGGAGTCCAGCGCATTGTTCATGGTGCAGCCCCTTGCGGCATCAGCCGCTTCGCATGTTTTGTATACAGTTCAGCATATGTCAATCGCGCCGGATCGTGGCCCAATACTTGCAGCATCGTGCTTCACTCTGTTTTCACATTTCCACCGCCTGATGGCCCGCAACCTGCCATGAACACCCAACCTATCCGCTTCGTCCATCGCGGCCAGATCACCGAAGTCAGCGGTCTGCCCATCACGACCACCGTGCTGCAGTGGCTGCGCGAGCATGCGCACCAGTGCGGCACCAAGGAAGGCTGCGCCGAAGGCGATTGCGGCGCCTGCACCGTGGTCGTGGCGGAGCTGGCAGACGACATCAACCAAGATTGCGCCGCGGTGACCGTGGGATCGTTGCAGCTACGCCCGATCAACGCCTGCATCCGCTACTTGCCCACTCTGCACGGCAAGGCGCTGTTGACCGTCGAAGACCTTCAGCAACTCGCCCCTGGTCGTGCGCTGCACCCGGTGCAGCAGGCCCTGGTCGATTGTCACGGCTCGCAGTGCGGCTTCTGCACCCCTGGCTTCGCCATGTCGCTTTACGCAAGCTACGAGCGCCACCAGGGCTCGGGCACGCGGCCCACGCGGCAGCAACTCGCCGACGACCTGTCGGGCAATCTGTGCCGCTGTACCGGCTACCGCCCCATTCTCGATGCGGGTCGGGCGATGTTCGAGGCGCCAGCGGCACGGCTCGACCCCGAGCCCCTTGCCGCGCTGCTGCGCCAGATTGCTGAGCGCACGACCGAGCTTTTTGTGCACGCCGCGCCCAACCCCGCCTATCCCGATGCGCGGGGTCAACCCCGCATCGACCATTTCATCGCGCCACGCACCCTTGAAGCTTTTGCCGCCGTCCGGGCCGAACGGCCAGAGGCCAGACTGCTGGCTGGCGCCACCGACATCGGCCTGTGGACCAATAAGCAGTTCCGCGACGTGGGCGATCTGCTCTATCTGGGCGACGTGCGCGAGTTGCATGCGGTGGAACACGACGGCACCCTGCTTCGCATCGGCGCGGCCGTGCCGCTGGAAGATGCCTGGGCCACGCTGGTGCAGCACTGGCCCGAGCTGCGCGAGATGGCGCTGCGCTTCGCCGGTCCGCCCGTGCGTCACGCCGGCACTCTGGGCGGCAATGTGGCCAACGGCTCGCCCATCGGCGACAGCGCGCCCGTGCTGCTCGCGCTCGACGCCGTACTGCTGCTGCAACGCGGGCCGACCTTGCGACGGCTACCGCTGGCAGAGTTCTACCTCGCCTATATGAAAAACGCCCTGCATCCCGGTGAGTTCCTGCGGGCCATCGAGTTGCCTCTGCCCACCCCGAGCGCCCCCCCCCGGCAGGCGCTGCGGCTACGGGCCTACAAACTCTCCAAACGCTACGACTGTGACATCTCGGCGGTGAGTTGTGGCCTGGCCCTGCGGCTGGATGCGCAAGGCCACGTCAGCCACGCGCGCCTGGCCTTCGGCGGCATGGCCGCGGTGGTCAAGCGCGCCGCGCAGGCCGAAGCCGCGCTGCTGGGCCAGCCGTGGAGTGAAGCCAGCGTGCGCGCGGCCATGCAGGCACTCGACGCCGACTTCCAGCCCTTGACCGATCTGCGCGCCAGCAGCGCCCACAGGCAGCGCGTGGCGCGCAATCTGCTGTGGCGATTCTGGCTGGAAACCCGTCTCGAAGCGCCCCTGCCTGCCAGCCAGACCCGCATCTGGGCGGAGCTTCAACCAGCGCTGCACACGGTTTGAGGAGCGCACCATGAACAAGCCCCACGACCTCTTAGCCCGATCTCCCGCCATTCCGAACTTTGCCCGCCAGGACAACCCGCCGTGGCCCGAGGCCGAATGGCCCGCCTTGCACGAGGGCGCCCGCGTCGGCGCCACCCCGCCGCCGGGCCGCCCCAAGGCGGGGTGCGCCCCCT
>NZ_DLGH01000010.1:0-118566 GCF_002482605.1 Thiomonas sp. UBA7699
AGGGCGCGCAGGCGCAGCAACGGGCGCAAAGGTCTCCGGCTGGGCCTGACGCTGCGGCACCGCCGGAGCAGGCGTGGCCGTGCTGGGCTTGCGCACGACAGGCTCAGGCTTGGGTGCGACCGCAGGCGGCGCAGACGCCACCGCCGGTGTGGTCGGCACGGCCTGCGACGCTGGGGCAGGCGCGGCCGCAGCGGTGCGGGATGCACTCGCCGCCGTTGACTGAACCGGGGCCGACGCCGCAAACGCCGCCTCGCTCGCACCTACGGAAGCGCCCGTCTTGTCTTGCTGCGGATGTTGCATCGACCACCACAGCCCTCCCCCGCCTATGAGCAGCAGCGCAATCACGCCCGTGGCGATACCGCCGATGAGAAACGCGTTGCTGCCTTTCACCGGCTGCTGGGCGCCTTGGCCGAGCCCGGATCGAGGCAATTGATCGGGCGAGGCACTGCTGCGGGGCGGCGGCGCGGCGCGGGCCGCCTGTGCACGCTCGCGTATTTCCGCTTCCAACCGGGCCGTGGCGGCAAGGCGCTCGGCCTCGCGCTGCGCGCGCTCACGCTGCGCGGTCTGTTCGGCTTCTCGCGCAGCCGCAGCCGCGGCGGCTTCTGCTTCTTTCTCCGCCTGCTGCTGCTTCGCGCGCTGCAGTTGCGCCTGGGCCTGCGCTTGCCGATCAGCGGCCTCCTGCGCCTGTCGCTCGGCTTGCCGCCGGGACTGCTCGGCCTCGGCTTCGGCCCGTCTCGCCTCTTCAGCCCGGCGCGCCTCTTCGTCTCTCAAGGCCTGCGCCTCGCGCTGCGCCTGAAGTTGCGCCGCCTGAAGTTGTGCCGCCTGCTCGGCTTGCTGGCTCGCCTCATTCTGGGGATGGGAGGCAGCAGCCTCTGGGGGCTGCATCGGCTTGACCTGAGTCGGCAACAACGCGCCGCACTGTCGGCAAAACTTGGCGTCTTCTTGGTTCTGCGTGCCGCATTGGGTACAAAAACGTGGCATGTTGGCCCCCAAATCGAAATGGCAACGATCTTAGCGAGAGCGTTGACAGCTTCATGCGTTTTTCATGACAAAAAAGCCCGCCATCCTCACGGATGGCGGGCTTGCGTTGCAGCAGGCTGCTGAACGGGACCTGAAATTACATGCCCATGTCGCCCATGCCGCCCATACCGCCGCCGGGCATGGCGGGTGCGCTCTCGTCCTTCGGCGCCTCGGCCACCATGCACTCGGTGGTCAGCATCAGGGCCGCCACGGAGGCGGCGTTCTGCAGCGCGGTGCGGGTGACCTTGGTCGGGTCGAGAATGCCCATATCCAGCATATCGCCGTAGGTGTCATTGGCGGCGTTGAAGCCAAAATTGCCCTTGCCTTCAAGCACCTTGTTGATCACCACGCTGGGCTCGCCACCGGCGTTGGCAACGATTTCGCGCAGCGGCTGTTCAATGGCACGCAGCACGATCTTGATGCCAGCTTCCTGATCGTGGTTGTCGCCCTTGATCTCGCCTGCGGCCTGACGGGCACGCAGCAGCGCCACGCCGCCGCCAGCCACAATGCCTTCTTCCACCGCAGCGCGGGTCGCGTGCAGAGCGTCTTCGACACGAGCCTTCTTCTCTTTCATTTCCATCTCGGTGGCGGCGCCGACCTTGATGACGGCCACACCGCCAGCCAGCTTGGCCACGCGCTCTTGCAGCTTTTCGCGGTCGTAATCAGAGGTGGCTTCTTCGATCTGGATGCGGATTTGCTTGACGCGGGCTTCGATGTCGGCGGCCACACCAGCACCGTCGATGACGATGGTGTTTTCCTTGCCCACTTCGATGCGCTTGGCTTGGCCCAGATCGGCCAGCGTGACCTTCTCCAGCGTCAGGCCGACTTCTTCGGCGATGACCTTGCCGCCAGTCAGGATAGCGATGTCTTCCAGCATGGCCTTGCGACGATCACCAAAGCCCGGCGCCTTGACGGCCACGGTCTTCAGGATGCCGCGGATGCTGTTGACCACCAGGGTAGCCAGCGCTTCGCCGTCCACGTCTTCCGCGATGATCAGCAGCGGACGGCTGGACTTGGCCACTTGCTCCAGCGCGGGCAGCAGGTCGCGAATGTTGGAGATTTTCTTGTCATGCAGCAGCACGAACGGGTTGTCGAGCACGGCAACCTGTTTGTCCTGGTTGTTGATGAAGTAGGGCGACAGATAGCCACGGTCGAACTGCATGCCTTCGACGATGTCGAGTTCGTTTTCCAGGCTCTTGCCGTCTTCGACGGTGATCACGCCTTCCTTGCCCACCTTGTCCATCGCCTCAGCGATGATCTGGCCGACATTCGCGTCGCTGTTGGCCGAGATGGAGCCGACCTGCGCGATTTCCTTGGTGTTGGAGCAAGGCTTGGAGGCCTTCTTCAACTCTTCGACCAGCGCGGTGACCGCTTTGTCGATGCCGCGCTTGAGGTCCATCGGGTTCATGCCGGCGGCCACATACTTCATGCCTTCGCGCACGATGGCCTGGGCCAGCACGGTGGCGGTGGTGGTGCCGTCACCGGCGTTGTCGGAGGTCTTGGAAGCGACTTCCTTGACCATCTGCGCGCCCATGTTCTGCAACTTGTCCTTCAGCTCGATTTCCTTGGCCACGGACACACCGTCCTTGGTCACGGTGGGGGCGCCGAACGAGCGCTCGAGCACCACATTGCGGCCCTTGGGGCCCAGGGTCGTCTTGACAGCGTTGGCGAGAATGTTCACGCCTTCCACCATGCGGGCGCGGGCGTCCGCACCAAAAATCACGTCTTTTGCAGCCATTGAAATTCTCCGTAAATTTGCAGTTGAAGCAGGAATCAGATCACGCGAATGACGTGAATTACTTCTCGATGACGGCCATCAGGTCGTCTTCGCGCATCACCATCAGCTCGTCGCCGTCGACCTTGACGGTCTGGCCGGCGTACTTGCCGAACAGCACGCGGTCGCCCACCTTCACTGCCATGGCCACCAGCTTGCCCTGGTCGTCATGCTTGCCCGGCCCCACGGCCAGCACTTCGCCTTGATCGGGCTTTTCCGCCGCGCTGCCCGGGATCACGATGCCCGAGGCGGTAGTGGTTTCTTGTTCGATACGCTTGACCACGACACGGTCATGCAGAGGGCGCAATTTCATGCAAATCTCCTGAAGTTTGTGGAAAACCGGGCGCCTGCTCGGAGCCCAATGACAAACCGCCTCCCGGACGATGCCCGGAACCGACGGCCAGAAACCCATTTTGAAGGCGCGTACATGACAGTGCGATGAAGCCGTTGTTAGCACTCACCTTCAACGAGTGCTAATTATAGGGACGGACTTTCGGGTTTCAAGAGCCAGCGCACAAACCTCGCGAGCGGAGGTGATCGACAAGAAGTCCGCCGAGAGGTCGCCCGCCGCCTCATCGCGCCGCCACACTCGTCACTAAATGTACGTAAGGTAAATATTGGAAAAAATCGACCGTTCGTCGCCAGATTCACACCGTTCGTCGGCTCGCTGCGGCAGTTTGTGCAAAGCAATTCCAGAATGCACGCAAGGAGAGTTCATCCATGCAGCGCAACCGCGGTTTCACCCTGATTGAACTGATGATCGTCGTGGCGGTCGTCGCCATTCTGTCGGCCATCGCCATTCCGGCCTACACCAGCTACGTTACTCGCAGCAAGCTGACCGAGGCGTTCTCGAACCTCTCCAGCATGAGCGTGGCCCTGCAGCAGTACTACCAGGACAACCGCACCTATGTTGGCGCTCCCATCTGCGCGACACCGCCCGCCGGAAAGGATTACCAGTTCAGTTGCCCCACCCTGACGGCGACGACTTTCACCCTCACCGCCACGCCGACGGGCGGCCTCGTCGCACCCAGCTACGCCATCGACCAGGACGGCAATAAATACACCACCAGCGTGCCCGCATCAGGCTGGGTCATGCCACCCGGAACCAGTTCCCCGCCTTTGCCCGCTGGAACCACATCGAATGGCTGGGCGCGCGATCAATCCGGAAACACCTGACATGTCCCTCATCAAGTCACGTCAGACGGGCTTCACCCTCATCGAAATGATGGTGACCATCGCCATCGCCGCCCTGCTCGGCCTTATGGTCGTGCCCAATCTGGTGAGCATGGTCGATTCCGGCAAAACCTCGGTGCTGGTCAACAAGTTTCCCCAAGACGTGGCCTGGGCACGCAATCAGGCGGTGACCACGCAGCAGCCGGTCACCATCACCCTTGGGGCAAACAACACCTGTACCTGGAGCACCAGTGTGGGCGGAACGGTGATTGCAGAGCACTCAATGTCGCCAAGCCAAATCGCCGCCAGCTACCCGGGCATTACCTGCAGCATCACCGGCGGCAACACGCAGACGCTCACTTTCGATAGCCAAGGCTTCATCAACACCGCGCCCACCATCACCGTGACCGCTGCGCAAGGCCAGACCTGGACGCTGCAGGTACTCGCCTCCGGCAGTGTGATTCTCAACGCCAACACCGCATCATGACGCTCCAGCCCCCTCCTCCCGCTCGCGCAGCCGCAAATCAGGCCGGCATGTCGCTCATCAGTGTGCTGGTTGCCATCGTCATTTTCGGCCTGGGGATGCTGTCGATCGCATCGCTCTATAGCCTGGCCGTTCCGGCGCAGACCGCCAACCAGGAAGCGCTAGACACTGCGGCTTTCGGCAACCAGTTCTGGGCCATTCTGCAAGCCAGCCCGCAAGTCGTACCGCAGCTCGGCGCGGGCGTCACGCAAAGCTACACCAGCGCATCGGCCAGCGCCCCCGCCGCGTTGCAGCCCTGGCTGGCCAATATCTTCAGCACTCCATCCATGATGCTTCCAGGCGCCAAAGTCACCATCACCACCGGGGCGGGCGCCGACGGTAACCCCTGCGACGTGAGTAACCCCACTGCCCCGCTATGCGGCGTGACGTTGACCATTGCTTGGGCCGCAGGCAAGGGCGGTGGCGGCGCGCGCAGCCAGACGTATCAGTACCAGGTGGGCTTCTGACATGCGACACCTCTCCACCTCTCCTTCCTTATCCGCCGCCCACCGCCAGCACGGCCTGAGTCTCATCGAGCTGATGGTGGCCCTGGTCATCGGGCTGATCTTCGCCATCGCCGTGCTGCTGGTGCAGTCGTCCCTCACCAAGCAGAACGTGGAAATGAGCGATGTGATGCAGCGCGATACCCAGACCCGCGCCGCGCTCGATCTCATCAGTCGCGATCTGTCCAATGCCGGGTTCATGCTCGGCGGCGCTCAGTCGCGCTGCAGCGTGCTGCTGGCCTACGACAGCGGCATTGGCGGCAGCCAGCCGTTTGCCCAGTACCCGGTCTCTGCTGCGTCGCAGCCGCTGACCCTGCCCACCAGCACCCCAGCAGGCAGTACCAACTATCCCAGCATCACACCCGACCCCTCGGCCTATGGCACCAAGCAGCAATTCACCGACATGCTGTTCTTTACCGGCGCCACCAGCGCGCTGCAGACGCCGGGCAACGGCAACCCCACCGCTTACGTCGTGCAGAACTCCACCACCCAAGCCGCCAACGGCCAAGGTGCGCTCAAAAGCAGTGAACTGCCCCTGGCTTCCACCGCCGGACTGAGTGTGGGCGATGCCGCCCTGCTGCGCATGCCGCTCAACGGGAAACTGGTGTGTTTCCGGGTTCCGATCGCCGATATCGGGCCCAGCACTTCACCCTCATCCACTTACATCAGTAGCAGTAGCAGCAGTCTGTTTCCCAGCACCGGGTACGCACCCTTCAACAATCAGCTGATCGCTGCCGGGGCGCTGCCGCCAGGCGGCAGTCTGACCAATCCGAATTTCGTGCAATCGCGCCTCACCGATCTGGGGCCGCAAACCAGCAGCAACGTGCAGACCGTGGTCTATTACATCGGCCAATATGCGAATGCGGGCGGCGGCTCCTATCCAGTCTTGGTGCGTGCCGTGCTCAATGCCCAGACCGACATGCTTGTGAGCTCGCCAGTGCCGGTAGCGGCAGGCGTGGTCAGCCTGCAGGCACTGTTCGGGGTGGATGAAAGCAACTCCGGCAGCGTGACCAACTACCTCACATGGCCCGCCGTCGTGAGCGGGAAGTACACGGCAAATGTGCGCAGCGTGCTGTTCGCACTGGTGACCAAATCGCTACAGAACGACCCCGGATACACCGCGCCTGCAACGATCGCCCTGCCCAGCCCCAGTCTGGGCCCGGCACAGTTCACCCCCTACACCGTACCCACAGGCATTGGTGGCCTGCCTGATTACAGCCACAACCATTTTTCCGTCATCGAATCCGAATTTGCCGTTCGGAACCAGCTATGGCCGCACTGACCCCTAACCTGACGCGTCGTGACGAGGGCGGCTACGTGCTGCTGCTCACTCTCATCACCTTGGTGGTGCTGCTATTCGGTGTGTTGTTCACCATGCGCGGAACACTGCTCCAGGGGGTGATGACCGGCAACACCGTGCAGCGGCAGAAAGACGTGCAAGCCGGTGACATGGCACTGCGGCAGGTGCAGCAGGCGTTGATTGCCACCGTGCAGGGATCGGGTAATCAGGTGCTCGACATCGCCGCCAGCGGGCAGCCCTGGTTCTATACGCCGACGGCCTCGTCAACTACGCCAGCCGGTGCCGTGCCCGGAGCCACCGGCCCTTACGCCAATTTTTGGACCATCTGCAGCGCCGACAAGCAATGCGCCCCACTATCGAGCGTGGTTTCGGTGCTTAATCCGCCGCCGCCGCCTATCAACGACGCCAGCGGCCAGCCCTACCGGGTGCTGGTCAGCGTCTGGCCCACCAACCTGCCGACCAACGCCTACTCCTGCGGCACCACGGGCTACACCGCGAGTTACTACGCCGTATTCCTGCATATTGCCGAGGCAAGCGGGAGCACAGCCATCAATACCCAATCCGTCATCAAACTGTGCACGATATGAACGCATCAACGCCCCGTCGATTCATCGCGCTACTTACGAGTAGCGCCCTAGTGCTTGCCCCGTGGGCGGCAGTGCCCGCCCACGCCGGTTTGGCAACCTCAATCTCCCAGACCCAGCCCCGCCCGCAAGTGGTCATCGCCATCGGCAACTCGCAGTCGATGGACGGCGACCTCAGCGGCGCCATCATGACCGGATCGGGCAATCTCTCCAGCGGCCTGACCAGCCTGTACAAAAGCAGTTCGCCGGTCAACTACTCGGTGCCCTCCGGCTTCACACCGCCGATGACCCCGAGCCAGACCGCCTCGGCGCCTTATACCTACAACAACAACGGCACCCTGGTGGACAACGGCGCGAGCCGACTGAATGTGGCCAAGGCCGGTCTATCCTCGGTGCTCAGCCAGTATCTCCCGAGCATGGACTTTGCGCTGGAAGACTATTCAACCTCGGGGACGAGCCTTTACACCACTTGGGTGTATTACATGTCACCGAGCGGCGGTTTCACCTTCGCCAATAGTCTGCCGACACATGGCTTCACCAGCTACGCGGCTTACCAGAGTTTTGTCGCTGCCAATCCGAATGCTTCCCCCGCACCCACGCGCTGGGTCAACAATCCCTGTTATCAATACGGCAGCGCCTCGTCTTCGGTCAAGAGTTATTGCAGCAGCATTGCGAATTCGGGTTTGTATGGCAGTAGTGCGAGCACGGCTGCCAGCACGCTTTCAAGCAATCTGTACATGCAGATCGGAGCGTCTAGCGACGACCCAAACATCAATGACGTCCTCTACTCGTCAGGACAACCCGGCCTATTTGTTGACTACGGCGGTGCATATGCGGCCTACAACTATTCCACTTATCTTGGGCCAATCACTTCCACGAATACACCCTA
Organism: Thiomonas sp. UBA7699; assembly: GCF_002482605.1. Taxonomy (NCBI): domain Bacteria; kingdom Pseudomonadati; phylum Pseudomonadota; class Betaproteobacteria; order Burkholderiales; genus Thiomonas; species Thiomonas sp. UBA7699. The sequence goes on from NZ_DLGH01000010.1 coordinate 7,767, forward strand.
CACCTATTTCAATCTCGGCAATTACAACGACGGTGTCGTCAGTGTCGGATATAACAAGTCCGCACCCTCAGCGAACAAGGTCACAGGGCCCACCAATGCCGGATACGTGCCGTACACGGATCAGGTCATGTACGCCGAGCGCGGTTTCGGCTACTACGTGCAAAGCCTCAACGCGACCAGCGGCAACCAGGTCGTTTCCATGACCAATCTGGGCTCCAATCCCGGCACATCTGCAGTCAACACGGCACTGACGCCCTTCACCACAGCGTTAAAGCCAGAGACCAACAATTCATCGTCCAGCGAGATCAAGGCGCTGGCCTATCAGTCGCCGACGGCGGGGCTGGTGCAGGGCGCGGGCAATGTGTTGAGCAATCTCACCGCTTCTTGTGCAGGTCAATATGTCATTCTCGTGACGGATGGTCTGCCGACGATGGACTTGAACGGCAATAACTGGCCGCCACTGGGCAGCGCTGCGGGACAGGGTTATGGGGTCAATGCAGCGTTCTACGGGATTGCGGGCAATTCCAACTACGGCATCAACGACGACAGCAACAATTTGCCCAGCGGACAGACCCAGGGCGCATTAGATGCGGCCAATACCAATGACCAAGCGCTGATCGACACCATCACCGCCATTCAGGCGCTGAACAAAAAGGGCATCAAGACCTATGTCGTCGGCCTTGGAGCGGGTGTGGACGCCAACGCGAATCCAGCGGCTTACGCAGCGCTCAACGCGATGGCGATCGCGGGTGGCACGGGGCAGGAATTTCCGGCCAACAACATTCCTGCTTTCAACGCAGCGATCAATAGTATTGCCGCGCAGATTTTCCAGAGTGTTGCGATCAGTGCGCCCATTGCGCCGAGCAGTGTGCAGGGTGGCACATTGGTCTACAGCGCCACTAGCAACTACGTGCCTGGAGCCATTGCCGGCCATGTGAAGGCCTACGCCACCGTAGCCACCGCACAGTCCACCGTGGCTACCCCGGTGGGTACGGCCAGCGGTCCGGCCAAGTGGGACGCTGGCGATGACACGCACATGTCCGCAACCATGCGCAAGGCCGCGATGTACTCCACGGCCGTGTCAACCTTGAGCAACCCGCCACCCGGATCGGGGCTGGTGGAAAACCTCGCGGACATGGGCACCAGCACCAATGCGGTTTACGACCCCAGCGCCTTCGCACTGAGTGCGACCACCTGCGTGCCCAACATCGCCACCGAAGTGGCCTATACCGTCGACCCATCTTTCAATAACGCGGGCGACGACGCCCAGCCGCAATACGGCAGTCTGGGCTTTCCGAGTGGCGTGAGCGGTTGTTCGTATCTGGCAGGTCGGCAGCTCAACTGGATGCTGGGCAGCATGAGCCCGAATGACCAGACCAGCTATCTAGGCGCCCCCGGAACGGCGGCATTCACCACCCTGCCGGGCTATGTGCAATTCGCCGTGAACAATAAGGACCGCGAAAAGCTGGTGCTCTTTACCGGCAATGATGGCTTCCTGTATGCCGCAGACGCCACCACCGGCAATCTGGTGTGGGGCTGGATGCCCCGACCTTTCCTTTCGCAGTTGCAAAACTACGCCCAGTTCCAGACTGCGCAAAACTTCGACGGCGGCTATACCCTGACTGACGCGGTCGACACCGCGACCAACGCGCAAGCCAGCGATTGGGCCAGCTATGTGGTCGGCACCGCTCAGAGCGGCGGTTATCACTACGCGCTCAAGCTCAGCAGCAACAATGACAGCACGGTCACCACGCCCCCATCACCGCAGTCTGTGGCCTGGGCAATCAACGTGCCGGGCGGCACTTCGCCGCAGCAACAGGCCCCTCTGGTGATCACGGTGGACGGCATGCAGTACGCGGTGTTCGTGGTGAACACCACCAGCGGCAGCGGCAGCACCAAAACCACGACCAGCACGCTGTATGAGATCAACGTCGCCACCGGGCAGCCCGCCAGCGGCACGGTGCTTTCCGCCCCGCTGCCCTTCGTCCCCAGCAGTTCGATGTCTTACGACGCGGGCAGTGGCACGCTTTGGATGGGCGACAGCAACGGCGGCGTCTGGAGTCTGAACCTTTCCGGCACGGCCCCCAACGATGTGATCAGCGCACTGCAGGTCGCCACCACCAGCCCGCAGCAAAAGCTGAACTATGTGGGCTACTACGAAATCAATGGCCTGCCTTATGTGTGGGCGGCGTCGCAAACCGAAATCAGTGTGTTCGCCTTGTCGGGCGCAAGCTCGCAGCTTCTTTGGGCCAGCGACGGCAGCAGCGGCTATCAGTCCAGCGGCGGCAGCCTGCAGGCGGTATCCAGCAACGTGGTGGCGCCCCTGCAGACGAACGGGCAGATCTCCGCATCGCCTGCCGTGGCCAACGGTCTGCTAGTCGTACCCGTATATGTGCCTCCCAGCGCCACGAGTTGCGGCGTAGGTGTGGGCTACTACGACCTGTTCGATTTAGTCAGCGGCGGCACACCCAAGATCAACGTCACTTACAAGGGCAACAGCGTGACCTCGGGAGTGATCAGCCTGGGTTCGGGCATTCCGCTGTCGCCCTCGCTCTTCGTCAGTAGCAATGGCGCGGGTTTCTACCCCTACACCACGGCCAATGTGCCCGACGCCAGCGGCAATCCTCCGCCCATAACTCCGGTCACGCTGGGCGGCAACGTGATGAACAAGCCCATCGCCTGGCGGCAATATTGAGCGGGATTGGCAGCCCGGCGGCGCCTTGTGGGTTTTCCTCCACAGCGCGCCGCCGGTTTGTGCAGCATTTCACAAAACCAGCCACTCGCTGAAGCGCGGCCCCTGTTGCGGGCTGCGTGGCGGCGCTACAAAGCGGGCATGAATCTGTCCATCTCCTCCTGCACACCCAGCAAGCGCTCGCGCGGCTTCACCCTGCTGGAGCTGATGATGGCCATCGCCCTGGTGGGCGTGCTCACCGCCATTGCCCTGCCGATTTACAGCGGCTACCGGCTCAAGGTTGAAAATGCGCAGGCGCAGCAAGACGTGGTGTCCATCTCTGCGGCCATCCAGAACTATTGGGTTTACAACCGCACGCTGCCCAATTCGCTGGCCGACATCGGCATGGCGGGCAAGCTCGATCCCTGGGGCCACCCCTATGTCTACTACAACATCGAGGAAAACGGCAAAGGCGGCGCGCGCAAGGACAAGGCGCTCAACCCCATCAACACCGACTTCGATCTCTACAGCATGGGGGCGAACGGGCAGACCCAATCGCAGATCAGCAACAAGGTCAGCCTCGATGACATCATCCGCGCCAATAACGGCGCGTATATCGGTCTGGCCGCCAATTACTGAGCCCGTGGCCTGCGCTGCTTACTTCCCCTGCGGCGCTACGCCGCGTTGTTGTTGAGCGACGATGCGTCCGCCGCGCCTGTCCACCTGGTTTTCCGGCAGCCGCCTGGGGCGACAGTTGTTTGCCTTGTTCGTCGTTGCGGCACTGGTGCCGCTGGCGCTGTCGGACTGGTTGTCGAGCACGGCGGTCAATCAGGTGGCGCGGCAGCTCAATATGCAGAGCCAGCAGCGCATGACCCGGCAGGTCAGCCGTCAGGTGTTCGACCGCTTGCTCACGGCCAAAACCCTGCTGCTCGCCTTGCCGTCCTCCGCGCCGCAAGCAGGCGCGCAGCTCCCAGGCTTGGGGCGGGCGTTTGACGCCCTGCTGCTGCAAACGCCGCAGGGCAAGCCGGAATGGGCCTCCGCCAACGCCGCCAATCTGTGGCGCAACTGGCAGCGCGCCTTCCCCGCCATCCCGCCGGTTCAACCCCTCATGGATGCCAGCGCCGGTTTGACGCAGGTGTTGTTGCGCACGCATCGCGCGACGGGCGAGCCGACAAGGGTCTACCTCGCCGCTTTGCAAAACGGGCAGCCCCGGTGGATTGCAGAACTCAACCCGAAATTCCTCTGGGGCCCGGTGCATGATGCGATGGACGGCGGCGTGTGGAGCGTGCGCAATGCCGAAGGCGCCTTGCTTTACCCCGTTGCCAACGTCACCGCGCCCGCCGCCCAGCGCGGCGCGGCGGCCGACTCGGTGTTTCGCTTTCAGCTCTTTCTCGGCGGCGAGTTTGGCGCGCCAGACTGGCTGTTCATTCAACAAGCGCCGCCGCCCCGCGTAAGTTGGCTGGGCTGGCCCTGGCGGTGTGGCTGGGCCTTGTGGCGGCGGCCACGCTGCTGCTGATCGCCCTGCTCGCGCAGCGGCAAATTCGCCGCACGCTGGTGCCGTTGGAACAACTCACCGCGGGCACACGCAGCCTGGCCGCCGGCGACAACAGCGCGCGCGTGCAAGTGCACAGCCAAGACGAATTCGGCGTGCTGGCCGGCGCGTTCAACGACATGGCCGCCAAGATCGGCGCGCAGTTTCATGCACTCGAAGGGCTGGCCGCGATGGACCGCGACATTCTGTCGGGCGCTTCGGTGGACAGCCTGGCCCGGCGTGTGCTCGATCAGCTCGAAGGGCTCTACCCCGAAGCCAGCGCCGCGGTGATCTGGCAGAAAGAGCCGCGGAATTTCCGCCGCGCCGTGCTGTGGCACGACGGCAAGACGAATAAAACCGTGTTCGACGTGCGCGACGTGGCCTGCGATGCGGCCGCCCAGGCCCAGTGGTCAGGGCTGCAAGGCGATCGGCAGTTTCAGATCAACAGTCTGGGCGAAAACGCCTTGCGCGACGCCCCCTGTCTGCGCAGCCTCATGCCCCCTGCGGACGGCTGGGTGGCGCTGCTGCCGCTGCGGCAGGGCGAAGCGGTACAAGCCCTCATCGCCCTCGGCCTGCCCGCTGAGCCCGCCGCGAGCGAGTTGCAACCCGCCGCCGAAGTGCGTGATCGCCTGGCCGTGGGTCTGGCCGCGCAAGACCGCGAGCGGGCGCTGGTGCATCAAGCCACACACGACAGCCTCACCGGCCTGCTCAACCGCCACGGCCTGCACGAAAAGCTCGACGCCCTGCTGGCGCCCGGTCAAGCCGTTGCCTCTCTGGCCTTGCTCTACATCGACCTCGACAACTTCAAGGACGTCAACGACAGCCGCGGCCATGCAGCGGGCGACGCGCTGCTGTGTCAGGCCAGCGAGCGGCTGCGCACCCGCCTGCAGGCCAACGGCATCGTGGCGCGCCAGGGCGGAGATGAGTTCACCCTGGTATTGCCCTTGGCCGACGCGGCCACGGCGCAGGCCACGGCGGATGCCATGATTCGCGCCCTGCGCGAGCCGTTCGAGCTGGTGGGCGGCCCGGTTCAAGTGGGCGCCAGCGTGGGCATTGCCCTGTGCCCGCAGCATGCCTGCGAGCGCAACGAACTGCTGCGCTGCGCCGACATTGCGCTGTACGCCGCCAAGGCCTATGGCCGTGGCCGCGCCCAACTGTTCAACCCCACGCTCGACGCCGAAGCCCGCACCCTGGCCCAGCTGCTGGCCGACCTGCGGCAGGCGCTGGTGCGCGGTGAATTTGTCGCTTTCTATCAACCGCGTGTCAACGCCGCCAATGGCCGCATCACCTCTGCCGAAGCGCTGATCCGCTGGCATCACCCGCAGCGCGGGCTGCTGTTTCCCGATGCGTTCATTGCCGTGGCCGAGTCGTATGGGCTGATTGCGCCCATCGGCCGCTGGATACTTGACGCCGCCTGCCAGCAAATGGCCCAGTGGCGGCGCGAAGGCATCGATATCGCGCGGGTTTCGGTCAATGTTTCCGCCGTTCAGTTTGAATCGGGCGAACTCGTCGGGCAGGTGCAAAACGCGTTGGAACGCCACGCCGTCCCGCCCGCCACGCTCGAACTCGAAATTACCGAAAGCCTGCTGGTGGACGAAAACGACGCCCTGTTCGCCCAGCTCACCGCACTGCGCGACATGGGCGTGACCCTTGCGCTCGACGACTTCGGCACCGGCTATTCGTCCATGGCGGCGCTGCGCAAGCTGCCGATCGACGTGATGAAAATCGACCGATCGTTTGTCATCGATCTGGAAACCGGCGCCAGCGCCCTGCCCGCGGTACGCGCCATCGTGGCGCTGGCGCAGGCCTCGCATCTGCACCTCGTGGCCGAAGGCGTGGAAACCGAGACGCAGGCGCGCATGCTGCGCGAACTGGGCTGTCACGAGTTGCAGGGCTATCTGTATTCACCCCCCGTCGAGCCCTCGAAGTTTCTACAACTTCCCGGCTTGCGCCACGGCGCGCCCGCAGCCTGACACTCACCCCCGCAGCAGATAAAACCCGTGATACACATCGACTGAATGCTCGGGCTCGAAGGCGATGTGGCAATGTTTGTCGGGGTTTTGCCAACGGTCGACGATCTGGTAGCCCAAGCGAGTAAAGCCCTCCAGAAACGGCGCGTAGGCGGCGATGCGGTACGGGCAGAAAGCGGTGCCGATGCTCTGCAGGGTGAAGTAGTCTTGCCCGCCGTTGTCCAGCACATGCAGCGGTGTGAGGTTGAGGATGATGTGACGCGGAGGACGCTCCAGCGTGGCCAGGCGCTGCGCCAGCGTGTCGGGCAGGTACTGCAGCACGCCCAGCGCCAGCAGCACGTCCACACCCTCGGCGACGCGGAAATCGCCGTTGAAGCTCAGCCGCCCCGCGGGGTCGCGCTCGCGGGCGATCTCTGCGCCCCGCGCCATCACCGCAGGCACGTCGCTTACCGTCCAGCGCAGACCCGGCGGATAGTCTAGGTAGCGCTGATAGCCGTAGTAGCCGATGCCGATATGCCCGCCTAGATCGAACACCGAACTCTGCCCCTGTGCAAACAGTTTTTGCAGCCAGAAGATGACGGGATAGTCGCTGGGGTAGATGCGCTTGATGCGCTCCAGATACATGCCCGCCGCATCGGCGTTGTCATAGCCCAGCGGGCGGGTGGGCGGCGCGCTGGCCTGCGCGGCGTCGAAGCTGGAATAAACGCCGCGAAACAGGTTGGCATCGGTGTTGTTGGCAAAAGCCGCCTCGGCTCGCTGGCGGCGCAGTGCGCCGAGGGGCGGCAGATCGGCCAGGCGATCCAGGGCGGCGTGAGTGCGCTCAAGCAGGGGCATGACGGTCTCCATCGAAGCGGCAAACGATACCGCAAAACTGGCCGCGCGCAAGCTCGATTTGAATGTAATTAGTTGTCTCTAATGGTGTCTTTATTTTTCTTTTGTGTGGCCAGATCAAGAGATGGCTTCACCGAAACACGGCGCCAGAAATCGATTGCGAACGGTCAATCTTTTCAAACAACGGCAGGCGCAGCATCTCGCCCATTCTTCCAACGAGACGAGTGTGGGCCATGGATTTCCATCGACAAACCGGAGAGAGCCGGATCGCGCGCGCGGCGCGATCTGCGCAGGCCGTTCTCTTAGCCGCCGGGCTACTGGCGCTCAGCCCCTTGGCGCGGGCGCAGGACGCCGCAACCTTCGTGGCACAGAACGGGGTAAAAGTTCAACCCGCCGAGGCGGCGCAGGATAGTTGGCATGTGGTGCCCAGTGTCGTGCCCACGGTGCAGAAGGGCAATGTGGGCAGGGAAATGCCGCAGGATCACAGCCAGTTTCCGCAGCTCAAGGGCCCGTTCACCTCGCCCGAGCAGGTCACCAAAGCCTGCCTGAGCTGCCACACCGACGCGGCCAAGCAGGTCATGTCCACCATTCACTGGACCTGGAAGGCCTACGACCCCAAGACCAAGACGCTGGTGGGCAAGAACCACGTCTACAACAACTTCTGCGTCAGCCCGATCAGCAACGAGCAGTTCTGCACCGTGTGCCATGTGGGCTATGGCAGCACCGACCCGAACAAGTTCGTGCCGTTCGACCACCGCAGCCAGGATCATGTGGACTGTCTGGTGTGCCACGATCAGACCAAGACTTATCACAAGATTCCGTTCATCGGCGGCAATCCGGCGATGGAAAAAATCGCGGTGCGTCCCGGCTGCGGCGAGGTCTATGGCACCGACAAGCCTTTCGTCGAACCGGAGAACCTCGCCAATATTGCGCAGCATGTGGGCTCGCCCACGCGCTACACCTGCGGCCAGTGCCACTTCTACGGCGGCGGCGGCGACGGCGTGAAGCACGGCGACATGGACAGCTCGCTGGTCAACCCCGCGCGCGCTGAAGACGTGCACATGGCGACCAATGGCCTGAACTTCTCTTGCCAGGAGTGCCATAAGACCGAGAACCACAATGTCAGCGGTTCGCGCTACGTCACCGACATGATGTTCGGCGACAAACAGTTCATGCGCGGCAACCCGCACAACACCCAGGCGGCGAGCTGCGTGTCGTGCCACGGACAGACGCCGCACAAAGGCAACGACCTCAACAGCCAGATTCAGGCCGCGACGCTGAACATGCACACCCGCGACATCGCCTGCGAAACCTGCCACATCCCCGAGTTCGCCCGCGGCGGTCTGCCCACCAAGATGGAGTGGAACTACGCCACCGCAGGCAAGCTCGCGCCCAACGGCTCGCCGCTGGTCATCAACGACAGCCACGGCTGGAACACCTACTGGGGCGTCAAAGGCAGCTTCAAGTGGGCGGAAAACGTGGTGCCGCAATACCGCTGGTTCAACGGCGTGGAACGCTGGATGAATGTCGGCGACAAGGTGCAGGACTTCAAAGACACCAACGGCGTGGTGCAGCTCAACGCCATCGAGGGCAGCCCGACCGACGGCAAGTCCAAGATCTTCCCGTTCAAGATCATGCGCAACAACCAGCCGTATGACACCCAGACCGGCATCCTCGCGGTGTTTCATTCCTTCGGTTTCGACAAAGACTCCTACACCATGAGTTACGACTGGCAGACCTCGATCGAGGCTGGCATGAAGGCCGCGCACCTGCCGTATTCAGGGCACTACGGCTTTGTCAAGACCGATATGTACTGGCCGATCGAGCACATGGTGGCGCCCAAGACGCAGGCACTCTCTTGCATGCAGTGCCACGCCAGCGACGGCCGGCTGCAAAACATCAACGGCGTGTACATGCCGCATCGCCCGAAAGACCACAACACCTGGCTGGAGCGCATCGGCCTGACCGTCGCCGCGCTCGCCTTGGTTGGGGTGCTGCTGCACGGCCTCATCCGCTTCGGTCTGTGGCTGCGTCGCCGCGGTCATTGAAAGGACATCATCATGACGACACAACGCGTTTACAGGTTCACCCGCTTCGAGCGCTTCTGGCACTGGAGCCAGGCCGCGCTCATCATCACCATGCTGTTCACCGGCTTCGAGATTCACGGCTATCTGGGCGGCTTCAATTTCGAGCACGCCCTGCTCATCCACGAATACGCCGCCTGGCTGCTGATGACCCTGTGGACTTTCGCCGTGTTCTGGCACTTCACCACCGGCGCCTGGAAGAACTACATCCCCGACCTGCGCCCGAAAAGCCTGTGGACGGTGGCGCGCTATTACGCCTGGGGCATGTTCATCGGTGAACATCACCCGTATCACAAGGAGCCGTTTCGCAAACACAACCCGCTGCAGCGGCTGGCGTATCTGTGGCTCAAGCTGATGATCAATCCGCTCATCTGGGCTAGCGGCCTGCTGCTGCTGTTTTTCAGCTATGGCTGGATTCGGCTCTCGCCCCTGGGGCTGCAGCTCGACTGGGTGGCGCTCACCCACACCGCTGCCGCCTACATGATGCTGCTGTTCTTCATCCTGCACGTCTATCTGGGCACCACGGCGCACCCGCCAACCGCCTACATCAAGGCCATGATCACCGGCTGGGAAGATGAAGACGAACCGGCCGCACCCTCTTCCTCCAGCGCCGCACAACCGGAGCCTCACCATGGCTGATACCCGACTCTCCCGCCCCGGCCGTCTGTTGCAGTTGACCGTGCTGGGCGCCGCACTCTCGGCCCTGAGCCTGGGCGCCGTTCTGAGCCTCGATACCCTGGCGCAGGCTGCCGAACCTGCGGCCAAGCCCGCCTCGGCCCCGGCGACACAAATCAATCTGGAAAGCGCCTCGCTCACCGATTTGCCCGGCTCGCCCTCGCGTGTGCGCATCGATCAAAGCCTGGGCGTACACGCCATCAAGCAGCGCGACGGGTTTGTCGAGCTGGACAACGCCGTGCTGCTCAAGACCTATGTCTATGCGTATTCCAAGCAGGCGGTGAACTACACCGGCATCCTCACGCCGAATACCGAAATGATCGAACCGCCCGCGCCGGTGCAGGCCAGCGCGAAGGAAAAGCAGCAGATCGACGCCATGATTGCTTTCGACAAAGCGCACCCCAAGCTGCGCATCGACGTCGATGACATCGCGCTCGACGCCTATGTACCGCAGGACAAGTACTACCCCATCGACAACCGCCTGTTCATCCACGGCGCCGGGTATTACTTCGACAACTCGCCGTATCACTACACCTACGATCACCCCGAAGCATTTCGCCATTTGGCTTGCGCCGATGCCGCTGTGATGAAAACCCTCGACGCCGCCATCGCCAATTACCAGCACTTTCACATGACCATTTTCGCCACCGTGCTCGGCGGCGACGCCAAGACGCAAGGGTTGCTGCTGCGGGTGGATGAAGTGCAGCTCAAGGATGCACTGGGCAATGTGCTGATCGACCAGAAGACGCAGTGAGTTGGCGCTGTTGGCTTGGCGCCAACTGAGTCGGCGCAAACCCGCACCCCCTCCCAACATCCCCCACCAGTGGGGGAGGAGCAAACCATCTCCGGCGCGGTGGGAGAGACGTTTCTAACTCCCTCCCCACCCGTGGGGAGGGTTGGGGTGGGGTGAGGTCGTTTGCGCTGAATTAGGCCGAGCGGTAGTCCTTGAGGTATTTGCCCTCGAACCAGCGCTTGGCCCAGGTGAAGGCGCGAGAAGGCGGCAGGACGATGGTTTTGCTCTCGTCGCGGAACACCAGAATGCCGCTGTCCACGGTATCGACGATGCACACCAACTCGGCCTTGGGCACATGCTGCGCAGGCTGGCCTTGCATCACCAGCAGCAGATTCTCGGCAGCGGCCTTGGCCTGCAGATCGGCCATGTGCGCCTGCTTGGGCAGCCAGTCCGGGCCGGGATAGCTGCCGGCATCTCCGGCAACGAACACCCGCTCGAAACCGGGCACGGCGCAGTGCGCGTCGGCCTGGATGAAGCCGCCGGGCGAGCGCGGCAGCTCGGAGTTGTGCGTCCAGCCCGGCCCCGTCATGCCGGGCATGAACAGAATGAGATCGGCCTTGACCAGGCCGCCCTCGGTCTCCACCCCTTCGGGCGACATGCGCAGCGGCTTGTGGCCCAGATGGGTGTCGATGCGGCGCTTGGCCATGTGCGACAGCAGCCCGGTGACGGCGCGCTCACCCAGGCGTTGGCCGGGTTTGTCCGAGGCGTTGAAAAACACCAGTTCCACCTTGTCGCGTTTGCGCTGGCGGCGCAGCCAGGTGTCGATGCCGAACAGCAGTTCGAACATCGGCCCGCCGCGCGCCGCCGTGGGCTCCTGCGGGTTGCCGCCAAAACCGCAGGCAATGCGCCCGCTGTCCATCGCAAGCAGCCGCTCGCGGATTTTTTCCGCCGCCGCCACGCCCTCGCACAGCGCGATGGCGTGCTCGATGCCCGGCAGCTTTTTGATGAAGCGCCCGCCCGTGGCGATGATCAGGCCGTCGTTCTCCACCGGCCCGCCGGTCGTCAGCACCGTGCGGCCGCCGTCTTGCAGTCCGGTCACTTCGGCGGCGAGAAAGTCGATGCGGTGCTTGCGCAAAAACGGCGCCAGGTCGATGACCAGATCGCTGCTCTTGCGCACTCCCGTGGGCACCCAGATCAGGCTGGGCAGATAGACGAACTCGGCCTTGGGCGCCACCAGAGTGATACGCGCCTGCGGCGCCTTGGAGCGCAAGGTGCGCGCCGCGGTGAGGGCGGCAAAGCCCGCGCCGAGTACAACAAAATGGTCAGACATGATGAAGGGGCTCTGCGAATACGACAAGTGCGAAGCATAGGCCCGGCATGGCCGCTCGGGCTTGTGAATTGTCAGAGCCAAAGGGTCCGATGCCCGGGCTGCCCCACCCCTTCTGAAACGCTTTGTAAATACCGTTGACGTGCTCTGGAGAAGCGGAGAATTCTTGATAAAGAACGAGCGTTCGATTTTCAGATAAATCTAAGGCCGCGACAAGGCCAGACGACGGAGACAACCCATGCACACCTTCTCGCTGAAGACGGCCCTGGCCGTCAGTTCCAGCACCCTGCTGCTCGCGGCCTGCGGTGGCGGTGGCGGCACGCCCACTCCCACCACCGGCACGGCTGACACCCTGGTTTCAGCCAGCGCCACGCCCACCGCGGCGATCTCGACCAACACCATCGCCACGTCGAGCCACTGGATGGGCCGCTACCCCAGCGGGGTGCAGCAGCTCATCGGCGCCCCGGTTTGCGGCGTGACAGTCTACAAGTACACCTACGCCACCGTAGGCGGCGAGAACGAACCCACCACCGCCACCGGCGCGCTGATGATTCCCTCCGGCAGCACCGCGCAATGTCAGGGCGCAAAGCCCATCGTGCTCTACGCCCACGGCACCGCGCTGAGCAAGAACCGTGACCTGGCCGCACTCGGCGACCCGAGCAACCCCGCCTTCGGCACCGCCTCACGCGTGGCCATGATCTTCGCCGCGCAGGGCGACATCGTCGTTGCGCCCAACTACGCCGGTTACGACACCTCGCCCCTGCCCTACGCGCCTTATCTCAATAAACAGCAGCAGTCGCAGGACATGATCGACAGCCTCACGGCCGCGCGGCAAGCATTGATGCAACTGAACCTGCCCGTGAGCGACAACGGCAAGCTGTTCGTCACCGGCTATTCGCAAGGCGGCTTTGTGTCGATGGCCACACTGGCCAAGCTCGATGCCCAGGGCCGCCCGGCCACGGCGGGCGCGCCGATGTCCGGGCCTTACGGCATGCTCGCCATCAGCGATGAAATCATGCTCGGACATCCCAACGTTGGCGGCACCGCCTACCTGCCGCTGGTCGCCAACTCTTACGCCCATCTGCCCGCGGGGTCGCCGCAAATCGATCTTGCCGCCATGTTCAACCCGCTTTATGCGGACGCGCCGACCCTGTTCCCCGGCCCCGTGGGCTTTGCGGGCTTTGGCCAACTGGCGCAGGCCGGAAAGATTCCGTACACCGCCATCTTTCAATCTCCGCCCACCGGCAACGCTGCGCTGGATAGCCTGAGCGAAGGCTGGCCGCTCGGCCCGCTGGGCTTCGATCCGACCAACTACCTCATCAGCACCGCCTACCGCGCGCAATATGTGGCCGACGTGCTCGCCCACCCCGACGGCGCCGCGCCCGTTGATGGCTCTGCGCCTAACTTCGCCACCGGCACACCAACGCCTGCGAGCAACCCGCAAGATCCCCTGCGGCAAATTCTCCTGGCCAACGATCTGCGCGGCTACACCCCGAGCATGCCGCTGCTGATGTGCGGTGGCGACCAGGACCCCGAAGTGTTCTGGAACCAGGACGCCGCCGCCATGACTGCCACCCTGATGAACAAGGCCCAGACCACCAACCCCGGCCTGCGCTTTGCCACCCTCGACCTCGACAACCAGGGCAGCCCCGGCACCTACAGCAACGGCCTGACCAGCTACGGCCTGAACACCGCACAGCAACAGACCCTGCAGACCGTGGCGAGCACGGTGCAAGGTGGTTTCATCGCGTATCAACAAGGTGTGGTGCAAGCGGCTGAAGCGCAGGGCTACACGGCGCAGCAGGCCGCTGCCTACGCGATGGAGAGCTACCACACCGACGAGCGCCCGTTCTGCACCGTGGCGGCGCGCACTTTCTTCAATCTGTATGCGCAGTAAGCAGGCAGGGGCTGGCGCCATGTGGACACCGCAACCTAGCCAATACGGCGAGAATACGCTGCACTTTCGCCGCTTGGACACGACTAGGATGACCACATGGCCTTGGCACAACACAAACTGAATTTGGGCGATTACCTCGTCTGGGAAAACGCGCAGCCCGAGCGGCACGAGTTTTATCGCGGCGAAGCCTTCACCATGGTGGGGGTGCGCCGGGTGCATGGCGTGGCGTCAGGGAATCTGGCCGTCGCCCTGAAATTAGCGCTACTCGGGCGGCCCTGCCAGGTGTTCAGCCAAAGCCTGAAGGTGCAGGTGGCCGATGAGGCGGTGTTTTACCCGGACGTCTTCGTCACCTGCCATGCCGACGACCTGCGCACCGAGATGGTGTTTCGTCATCCGGTGCTCATCGTTGAGGTGTTGTCTGACAGCACGCAGGGCTTTGAGCGCAGCCTGAAGTTTGCCATGTACCGGCGCATCGCCGAGTTGCGCGAATATGTGCTGATCGACCCCGACAGCCGCAGCGTGGAGGTGTTCGTGCGCAATGAACGCGGCTTGTTCGAGCTGCATGATTTCACCGGGCTGGCGGAGATGGAACTCGCCAGCGTGCAACTGCGCATCCCCTTGACGGAAGTGTTCAGCGGGCTGGAGCCAACGCCCGCTGGGTGATTGCACCCCTACGCCGCTGCACGACAGACGGCGGCGAGTTTGTTGCCATCGGGGTCGCGCACGTAAGCGGCGTAGAAATCCGGACCGTAGTGCGGGCGCAGACCCGGCGCGCCCTCGCTGCGACCGCCATGCGCCATTGCTGCGGCATGAAAGGCATCGACCTGCGCCCGGCTGCGGGCGGCCAGCGCGATCATGGATCCATTCCCCACTGTGGCGGGCTGACCGTCGAAGGGCTTGCATAGCCACAGCGCCAGTTCCACCCGCCCCTCGTCGGCGTAGCGGCCCCAGCCGATTTCATGGGCGGGATCGTCGTCTTCGGTCACGCAGCGCGCGTGCCCAAGCGCGGCCAGTACCGGGTCGTAAAACGCGGCCGCGCGAACGAGATCGTTGCTGCCGAGCATGAGGTAGGTGAACATGGCCTTACTGGTCCCGCTTTCACGCAAAAATCTTCCCCGGATTGAGGATGCCCCTCGGATCGAGCGCCTGCTTGATGGCGCGCATCACGTCGAGCGCGTCGTCGCCGGCTTCCTCGCGCAGGAAGCCCTGCTTGTGCAGGCCGATGCCGTGTTCGCCGCTGCAGGTGCCGCCGAGTTTGAGGGCGCGGCGCACGAGTTGGGCGTTGAGACGTTCGGCCAGTTCGCGCTCTTCGGGTTTGGCGGGGTCGATGAGGTAGCCGATGTGGTAGTTGCCGTCGCCCACATGGCCGACGACAAAGTAGGGCAGCCCGGCGGCGTCGGCCTCGGTGATGGTGTCGTTGATGCTCTCGGCCAGACGCGAAATGGGCACGCAGGTGTCGGTGGTGACGCAGCGGCAGCCGGGTTTCATTTGCAGCGCGGAAAGGTAGGCGTGGTGACGAGCCTTCCACAGCTTGGTGCGTTCTTCCGGCGTGTCGGCCCAGGCGAAGTCGGAGCCGGCATGGTCTGCGGCGAGGGCCTGCACGGTTTCGGCCTGCTCGCGCACCCCGGCGGGCGAGCCGTGGAATTCCATCAGCAACAGGGGCTGCTCGGGCAGGCCGAGATGGTCGTGGGCGTTGACCGCGCGCACCGCGCCCGCGTCCATCAGTTCCACGCGGGCGATGGGAATGCCAGCCTGATTGAGGGCGATGGTGCAGTCCACCGCGTGCGCCACGTCGGGGAAAGAGCACACCGCGGCGGCCACCGCCTCGGGCTGCGGGTACAGGCGCAGGGTGACTTCGGTGATGATGCCCAGCGTGCCCTCGCTGCCCACCATGAGGCGGGTGAGGTCGTAGCCCGCGCTGCTTTTGCGCGCCTGGGTGCCGGTGCGAATGATGCGGCCATCGGCCAGCACCACGGTGAGCGCCAGCACGTTTTCGCGCATGGTGCCGTAGCGCACGGCGTTGGTGCCCGAGGCGCGCGTGGCGGCCATGCCGCCTATCGTGGCGTCGGCGCCGGGGTCGATGGGGAAGAACAGGCCGGTATGGCGCAGTTCGTCGTTCAACTGCAGCCGCGTGACCCCGGCCTGCACGGTGACGAGCATGTCGGCGGCGGCCACGTCGAGGATGCGGTTCATGCGCGTGAGATCGAGGCTGATGCCGCCCTGCACCGCGAGCAACTGGCCTTCGAGCGACGATCCGGCGCCAAAGGCGATGACCGGCACGTCGTGCGCGGCGGCCAGTTTCACCGCGTCGGCCACGTCTTGCGTGCTCTCGCAGAACACCACGGCGGAAGGCGGCGGCACATCGAAGGGCGATTCATCGCGCCCATGCTGCTCGCGCACCGCCTGCGCGGTGGAAAGCTGCGCGCCAAACCGCGTGGCCAGCGCGTCGAGCAGGGCGGGCGGCGTGGGTCGGGTGAGAATTTTCGGGGTGAGGGGGGCGTTCATGGGATGTCCTCGGTCAGGGTTTGCGGCTGCAAGGATAGACGCTCGCCCGCGAGGGCGCAGCGGGGCTAGGAGTCGGGCTTGAGGATCGCGCGCTGTAAGGCATCTTCGCATCGGGCACAATGCACTGCGCTAGTTCTTACTCTACTTCGGAGCCTGTATGGACCCCATGATTCGCATGATTTACGCCAGCCGCATTTCTCCCAATTTTGGCCCGGCGGATGTGCATGACATTCTCAACACCTCGCGGCGCAACAACCAGCCTCTGGGTTTGACCGGCATGCTGGTGTTTGCTGACGGATTTTTTCTCCAGGCTCTAGAAGGCGCTCGCTCGAAAATCAACACCCTTTACGCCAAAATTCTGCGCGACCCGCGGCACAACCAGTCGGCCATCCTGAGTTATCAAGAGATTGATAAACGGCTGTTTGGTGATTGGTCGATGGGTTATGTCTTGAGCACGGAAAAAAATCGCAGTCTATTTCTGGCCTATTCGCTCGAAGCGCGATTTTCGCCGCTCGATCTCAGCGCAAAAGCGGCAGAAAACATCCTGTCGGAGCTTGCCGAACATACTCGGCGCATCGGGCCTAGTGCAGCTTCTTCGGCGGCTTCTTCGGCTCCTGCGGCTTCTGCTGAGGCGGCCTGATCATGGGGCTGCGCCTCACCGCCATATCCACCCGCACTGGCGACGCGGGCACCACCGGGCTGGGGGACGGCTCGCGCTGTCTGAAATCGGCCGCGCGCATTCAGGCGCTGGGCGAGGTGGACGAGCTGAACTCGCATCTCGGGCTGTTGCGCAGCATGGGGTTGCCGTCGGCCATCGACGCCTTGCTCTCGCAGGTGCAGCACGATCTGTTCGACCTCGGCGGCGAGCTTTCGGTGCCGGGCATGACGCTGCTCAAACCCGAGCAGGTGGCCGCGCTCGATGACGCGCTGAAAGACTACAACGCCAAACTGCCGCCGCTGGCCGAGTTCATTTTGCCCGGAGGCACGCAAACGGCCTCGCAGGCGCATGTGTGCCGCACCGTGGCGCGCCGCGCCGAGCGGGCGGTGGTGGCCGTGTCCTGCGAAGTGGCGCAGGCCGGCGGGGAGCAGGCGCCCACGCTGCTGCGCGCCGAGCTGCTGCAGTACCTCAACCGCCTGTCCGATCTGCTGTTCGTGCTGGCGCGCACGCTCAACCGCGCGGGCGACGCCGCCAGCACCGAGGTGTATTGGAATCATCAGCGTCAGCCCAAGGCTTGACGCCCCAGCGGCAGACTCAAAGCGACATACTTCTTCACACTGCCTGCACACGACTTTCACGTCGCACTGGCAGGATGTGAAGACTGCCAACCGATCTGTTTTTCCACCGTGACACCCCGCCCATGACTGCGAATTCCCCCTCCCCTGAACAAAATCGCCGTCCCTTGACCGCGCGCCGCTGGCTTTGGGGCGGGCTGGGCGTGGCCCTGCTCGCCGCGGGCGGTCTGGCCCTACTGGGCAGCGAGCACCCGGCGCAGGCGCAGATGCGCGGCCCGGGCGGAATGGGAAAAGGGCAGATGCCGCCGCAGCCGGTCACGGCATCCGTCGCCAGAACGCAGGACGTGCCGGTATGGCTGACCGCGCTGGGCACGGTCACGCCGCGCAGCTATGTGAACGTGATGCCGCGGGTGGCCGGACTGCTGCAGAGCGTGGACTACAAGCAGGGGCAGACGGTCAAGGCCGGGCAGTTGCTCGCGCAGATCGACCCGCGGCCTTTCCGCATCGCGGTGGAGCAGGCGCAGGCGCAACTGGAGCAGACGCAGGCGCAGCTCGCCGGTGCGCAAAGCGATTTGCTGCGCTATGAAACCCTGCTCAAGCAAGATTCGATTTCGGCGCAACAGGTCAGCGACCAGCGTGCCACCGTGGCCCAGCTCAAAGCCACGCTCGACGCCAACAAGGCCGCGCTCGACAACGCCAAACTGCAACTGAGCTGGACGCGCATCACCGCTCCGGTCAGCGGCCTCACTGGCCTGCGCCCGGTGGACGCCGGCAATATGGTGACGACTTCGGGCGCCGTGGGCAGCAACACCAGCAGCAGCACCAATTCGGCCTCACCGGTTGCCACCATCGCGCAGGTGCAGCCGGTGGACGTGACCTTCGCTCTGCCGCAGCAGCAGATCGGCGAGGTGGTGAGCCAGCTCATGGCGGGCAAACAGTTGCAAACGCAGTCTTGGGATGCGCGCAACACCCAGTTGCTCGAAACCGGCAAGCTGGTCGCAGCCGACAACCAGATCAACAGCACGACGGGCACGCTCAATTTGCGCGCCGAGTTCGCCAACCCGAAGCTGACCCTGTTCCCCAACCAATTCGTCAACGTGCGACTGTTGGTGCGCACCATTCCCGACGCAATCGTCGTGCCCACCACCGCCGTGGCGGTTGGCGCGCCCGGCACTTATGTCTACGTCATCGGGCCGGACAACAAGGTGAAGATGCGGGTGGTGAAAACCGGGGTGGCGTTTGACAACCTCACGCAGATCGTCAGCGGCCTGAGGCCGGGCGAGCGCGTCGTCACCGACGGCCTCGACCGCCTGCGGGACGGCCGCGAGGTGAAAGTGGTGCAGGCAATGGTGCAGTCCGCAGGCGGCGCCGGGAAGGAGCGTGCCCGGCCTGACGCCCACGCCAAGCCCGCCGCCAGCGGAGCACGCTGAGCATGAGTGCGCCACACGACGACAAAGCCTCCCCTCCCCAGCCCTCCCCGCAAAGCGGAGAGGGAGCAAACCCCTCACCCGCAGGTGGAGAAGGTTGGGAGGGGGAGCCGAAGGAAGCGCGCAGCGTAGACCTCTCCTCCCCCACTCGTGCGGGAGGTTGGGAGGGGCATCCGAAGGAAACACGCAGCGCCGACCTCTCCTCCCCCACTCGTGGGGGAGGTTGGGAGGGGGAGCCGCTCGAAGACCGGCCGAGCCCCTCACGGCTGTTCATCCTGCGCCCCATCGCCACCACGCTGCTGATGATTGCGGTGCTGGTAGCCGGGTTCGTGGGCTATAAGCTGCTGCCGCAAGCCGCGCTGCCCGAAGTCGATTACCCCACCATCCAGGTCACCACGCTTTACCCCGGTGCCAGCCCGGACGTGATGGCCTCTTCGGTCACCGGCCCGCTGGAACAGCAGTTCGGGCAGATGCCGGGGTTGGCGCAGATGTGGTCGGTGAGTTCCGGCGGTGCGTCGGTCATCACCCTGCGCTTCGATCTGTCGCTGTCGCTTTCCGTAGCCGAGCAGGAAGTGCAGGCTGCGATCAACGGCGCGAGCAATCTGCTGCCTTCCGACCTGCCGCAGCCACCGATCTACGCCAAGGTCAACCCGGCCGACGCCCCCGTCATCACCCTCGGCCTGACCTCGGCCACGCTGCCACTCACCACCCTGTACGACCTGGCCGATACGCGCCTGAGCCAGAAGCTCTCGCAGGTGTCGGGCGTGGGTCTGGTCACCCTCTCGGGCGGACATAAACCCGCCATTCGCGTGACGGTCAACGGCCCGGCGCTGGCCGCGCTGGGGCTGACGCTCGACAGCATTCGCACCGCGATTTCCGGGGCGAACGTCAACAGCCCCAAAGGCAGCATCAGCGGCAGCCAGCAGTCGTTCAGCATCGACGCCAACGATCAGCTGCAATCGCCGCAGCAATACCGCGACATGATCATCGCCTACTCCGGCGGCGCGCCGGTGCGGCTGGGCGACGTGGCCACCATCAGCACGGGCGCCGAAAACGCCTGGCAGGCCGCGCTGGTCAACGGCAAGCCCGGCATTGTGATCAACGTGCAGCGCCAGCCGGGCGCCAATGTCATCGCCGTGGTCGATGCGATTCACAAGCTGCTGCCCAGCCTGCAGACGCAACTGCCGGCCGCCGCGCAGCTCACGGTGCTGTCCGACCGCACCGTGACCATCCGCGCGGCCATTGCCGACGTGCAGTTCGAGCTGCTGCTGGCCGTGCTGCTGGTGGTGCTGGTGATCTTCGTGTTCCTGCGCAGCGTGCGCGCCACCTTCATTCCGGCTACCGCAGTGCCGCTGGCGCTGGTGGGCACTTTCGGCGCGATGTATCTGTTCGGCTTTTCGATCAACACCCTCACCCTCATGGCGCTGACCATCGCCACCGGCTTCGTGGTGGACGACGCCATTGTGATGATTGAAAACATCTCGCGCTACATCGAAGCCGGCGAGCGGCCGCTCGCCGCCGCGCTCAAGGGCGCGGGGCAGATCGGCTTCACCATCATCACCCTCACCTTCTCGCTCATCGCCGTGCTCATTCCGCTGCTGTTCATGGGCGATGTGGTGGGGCGTCTGTTCCGCGAATTCGCCATCACCCTGGCGGTGGCCATTGTCATTTCGGCCATCGTGTCGCTGACCTTCACGCCCATGCTGTCGGCCCGCCTGCTGCGGCATACGCCGGAAGAAAAACAAAGTCATTTGTTCCGTTCCACTGGCGCGTTTTTCGACCGGCTTTCGGCCCGCTACACCCGCGCGCTGCGCTGGGTGCTGCGGCATCAGCCGCTGGTGCTGCTGTTCGCGGCGGGCACGCTGGTGCTCACGGTGGTGCTGTACGTGCTCATTCCCAAAGGCTTCTTCCCGGTGCAGGACACCGGCATGATCCAGGCCACGACAGTGGCGCCACAGGACGTGTCGTTCCAGTCGATGAACGCGCGCCAGCAGGCGCTGGTCGATGCGCTGCTCAAAGATCCGGCGGTGGAATCGGTGTCATCGGTGGTCGGCATCGACGGGGTGAACACCACCATGAACACCGGGCGGCTGCTCATCTACCTCAAGCCGCTGGAACAACGCCCGCGGGTGCAAGCCCTCATCAACCGGCTCGGCTCGCGCGCCGCCAAGGTCGAAGGCATAGCTACCTATCTGCAGCCGGTGCAAGACCTGACCATCAACGACATCGCCAGCCGCTACCCCTATCAGTTCAGCCTGTCGGCCACCAGCGCCGCGCAGCTCTCCCGCGCCAACACCGCGCTGATGGACCGGCTCAAGGCGCTGCCGCAACTCTCCGGCGTGACCAGCGATCTGCAAGACCAAGGCTTGCAGGCTTATGTGGACGTGGACCGCAGCGCGGCCTCGCGCCTGGGCATCACCATGAGCGCGATCGACAGCGCGCTGTACAACGCCTTCGGCCAGCGGCTGGTGTCGACCATCTTCACCCAATCGGCGCAGTACCGCGTGGTGCTCGGCGTGGAAAAACAGCCCGACCAGGGCCTTGGCGCGTTCAACAGCGTGTATCTCACGGGAAGCAACGGGCAGGCGGTGCCGCTGTCCACCATCGCCACCATCGAGCCGCGCGCCACGCCGCTGGCCATCGACCATCTGGGCCAGTTTCCAGCGGCGCTCATTTCCTTCCAGCTCGCATCCGGCGTGTCGCTGGGCGAAGCGGTCGACGCGATCAAGCAGGCGGCCAAGCAGGCTGCGCTGCCCGCCTCGGTGACCATCGCCTTCCAGGGCTCGGCCAGCGCCTTTCAGTCGGCGCTGTCCAACCAGCTCTGGCTGCTGCTCGCCGCTGTGGCCACCATGTATATCGTGCTGGGCGTGCTGTATGAGAGCTACATCCACCCGATCACCATTCTGTCCACCCTGCCCTCGGCCGGCATCGGCGCGCTGCTGGCGTTGATGGCCACCGGGCATGACCTCACGGTGATCGCCATCATCGGCATCATTCTGCTCATCGGCATCGTGCAGAAAAACGCCATTCTGATGGTGGACTTCGCGCTGGACGCGCAGCGCAACCAGGGCCTGCCGCCCGATGAGGCCATGCTGCAGGCGGCGCACCTGCGGCTGCGGCCCATTCTGATGACCACCTTTGCCGCGCTGTTCGGCGCGGTGCCGCTGGCGCTGGGCACAGGCATGGGCTCGGAGCTGCGCCAGCCGCTGGGCATCGCCATCGTCGGCGGCCTGCTGGTGTCGCAGGTGCTCACCCTGTTCACCACGCCGGTGATCTATCTGGCGTTCGACCGGCTCGCCACCCGCACGGCGGCCTGGCGTGCGCGCACCTTCGGCTCGGCGCCACCGGCTACAGCGCTATCCGACGAGGACGTGCGGTGAACCCGTCCGCCCTGTTCATCCGCCGTCCCATCGCCACCAGTCTGCTGGCGCTGGCGGTGCTTCTGGCGGGGCTGATCGCCTTCCGGCTGCTGCCGGTGTCGCCGCTGCCGCAGGTGGATTTCCCCACCATCGTGGTCAACGCCAGCATGGCCGGGGCCAGCCCGGAGGTCATGGCTGCCACGGTGGCCACGCCGCTGGAGCGCAGCTTGGGCACGATAGCCGGCATTTCGCAGATGACCTCCAGCAGTTCGCTGGGTTCGACCCGCGTCATTCTGCAGTTCAGTCTGTCGAAAAACATCAACGATGCCGCACGCGAGGTGCAGGCGGCGATCAATGCGGCCATTCCGCTGTTGCCATCCGGCCTGACCGGGCGGCCCACGTACAAAAAGATGAACCCGGCGGACGCGCCGATCATGATTCTGTCGCTCACCTCCAAGAGCCTGTCGCGCGGGCAGATGTTCGATGCCGGCTCGACCATTCTGGCGCAGAAAATTTCGCAGATCGCGGGCATCGGTTCGGTCACCGTGGGCGGCGCGGCGCTGCCTGCGGTGCGGGTGGAGCTCGACCTGCCCCGCGTCAACGGCATGGGGCTGGGGCTGGAGCAGGTGCGCCAGGCTATCGCCAGCGCCAATGTGGATACGCCCAAGGGTGCCATCGACAGCGCCACGCATCGCTGGCAGGTGGGCGCGAATGACCAGCTCTCCACCCCGCAGCAGTACCAGCACATCGTGGTGGGCTACCGCAACGGCGCGCCGATCCGCCTCGACCAGATTGCGCAGGTGTATGAAGGTCTGCAGAACGACCGCAATATGGGCCTGGCCAACGGCCAGCCCTCGGTGCAGCTCATCATTTACCGCCAGCCGGGGGCGAACATCATCGATGCGGTCGAAGGGGTGAAGGCGGCGCTGCCGCAGCTCAAAGCCTCGATCCCGGCGGCCATCAACATCACCCTCATGTCCGACCGCACCACCACCATCCGCGCGTCGCTAGACGAGGTGGAAAAAACCCTCATCCTCGCGGTGCTGCTGGTGATTGCCGTGGTCTGGCTGTTCCTGCGCGACTGGCGCGCCACGCTCATTCCGGCCATCGCCGTGCCGCTGTCGCTGGTGGGAACTTTCGCCGCCATGTGGCTGCTCGACTATTCGCTCGACAACCTCTCGCTGATGGCGCTGATCGTGGCCACCGGCTTTGTGGTGGACGACGCCATCGTGGTGCTCGAAAACATCATGCGCCATGTGGAGGAAGGCTTGTCGCCGCTGGCTGCCGCCTTCAAGGGCGCGCGAGAAGTGGGCTTCACCGTGCTGTCGATGAGCATTTCGCTGGTGGCGGTGTTCATCCCGGTGCTGTTCATGGGCGGCATTGTCGGGCGGCTGTTTCACGAGTTCGCCGTCACGCTGTCGGTGGCCATCGGCATCTCGCTGCTGGTGTCGCTCACCGTCACGCCCATGCTGGCCTCGCGCTGGCTGCGGCCGCAAGCGCGCCCGGCTCACGGCGCGCCCAAACCAAGCTCCTGGCTGGAACGGGGCTGGAATCATGTCCATCACGGCTACGCGCGCAGCCTGCGCCGGGCGCTGCTGCACCCGCTGCTGATGCTGGTGCTGTTTTTCTCCACCATCGGGCTGACGGTGTATCTGTTCAAGGTCGTGCCCAAAGGCTTTTTCCCCACGCAGGACACCGGGCTGCTGATCGGCTCGGTGCAGGCCGATCAGTCGATCTCGTTCCAGGACATGAGCAAAAAGTTGCAGCAGATCGTTGCCATCGTGCGCAAGAACCCGGGCATGGAAAACGTGGTGGCGTTCACCGGCGGCGGCACGACCAACAGCGCTTTCATGTTCATGCAGCTCAAGCCGATCGATCAGCGCAAAGGCGTGCAGAGCATCATCGTCGAGCTGCGCCGGGCGTTGTCGCGCGTACCCGGGACGCAGACCTTCATGTTCCCGGTGCAAGACATCCGCGCCGGCGGGCGGCCTTCGGCGGCGCTGTATGAGTACACCCTGCAGGCCTCCGACCTGAACACCCTGCGCGAATGGGAGCCGAAGGTGCTGGCCGCGTTCAAGCGCATTCCGGGCCTGAACGACGTCAACAGCGACCAGCAGGCCAACGGCTTGCAGCTCTCTCTGGTGATCGACCGCGCGGCCGCGGCGCGCTATGGCATTGCCGTGTCCACCATCGATCAGACCCTGAACGACGCCTTCGGCCAGCGCCTGGTGTCCACCATCTACAAGCCGCTCAACCAGTACCGCGTGGTGATGGAAGCCGCGCAGCAATATCAGAACAACGCCCAGGCGCTGAACGATGTTTTTCTGGTGGGCAGCAGCGGCCAGCGCGTACCGCTCTCGGCGCTGGCGCATCAGGAACTGACCAACACCCCGCTGGCGGTCAACCATCAGGGGCTGTTCGTCTCGTCCACCATTTCGTTCAACCTCGACAAGGGCGTGTCGCTCGGCAGCATCCAGACCAAGATCGACGACGCCACCGCCGCCATCGGCCTGCCGTCCGAGATTCACGGCGGCTTCCAGGGCACGGCGCAACTGTTCTCGGACACGCTGAAAAACGAGCCGCTGTTCATCATGGCCGCGATCTTCGCCATCTACATCGTGCTGGGCATGTTGTATGAAAGCACCCTGCACCCGCTCACCATTCTGTCCACCCTGCCCCCGGCTGGCCTAGGCGCGCTGCTGGCCCTGCAGCTCACGCACACCGAGTTTTCCATCATCGCGCTCATCGGCGTGTTCCTGCTGATCGGCATCGTGAAAAAAAACGCCATCCTCATGGTCGATTTCGCCCTCACCGCAGAACGCGAACATGGCGCCAGCCCGCGCGACGCCATCTATCAGGCCGCCACGCTGCGGCTGCGCCCCATCCTCATGACCACGCTGGCCGCGCTGGGCACGGCTTTGCCGCTGGCCTTCATCACCGGCAACGGCGCCGAGTTGCGCCAGCCGCTGGGCATCTCCATCGCCGGGGGACTGATCGTCAGCCAGGCGCTCACCCTCTACACCACCCCGGTGATCTACCTCGAACTCGACCGCCTGCGCCGCTGGACGCTGCGCAAATTCGGCCGCACCGACCGCCCGGCGGCTCTCGATTCCACGGCCTGAACCCCATGAAAACCATCGTCCCACCCCGCCTGTCGCTCGCCGTCCCCTTGGTCTTGACGCTGGCTGCCTGCGCCGCCACGCCGCCTGAAGCTCCGGTGAAAATCGCCCTGCCTGCCAGCTATGCCCAAGCCCAGAGTGGCTGGGAGCCCGCGCAGGCGATGGCCGCGGCGCCACGCGGCGCGTGGTGGAGCGTGTTCGACGACCCAGTGCTCGCCAGCCTTGAAACCCAGGTGGCGCAGCACAACCAGAGCCTCGCCGCCCAGCTCGCCGCTTACGAACAGGCGCAAGCTGCGGTGGCACAAGCCCAGGCCGCCTACTACCCTGCAGTGACTGCCGGGGCTTCGGCCAACCGCGCCAGAACCGCAGGCAACGGCGCCGTGGGCAATAGCCTGAGCGCCTCGCTCGGCGCCAGCTGGGAGCCCGACCTGTGGGGCAAAGTGCGGCTGCAGGTGCAAGCCGGGCAGGCCACTGCTGCCGCCAGCGCCGCCACCCTGGCCAACACCCAGCTCAGCCTGCAATCCACCCTCGCCACCAGCTATTTGCAACTACGCACCGTGGACGCGCAGATCGTGCTGGCCCAAAACACCGTGGCCGCCTACCAGCGCGCTCTGCAGATCACCGACAACCGCTACAAGGCCGGGGTGGGCACCGCCGCCGACGTAGCCTCGGCGCGCACCCAGTTGTTGCAGGCGCAGACCAGCCTGACCGATCTGGGCGTGACCCGCGTGCAGTTGCAGAACGCCATCGCTGTGCTGGTGGGCAAACCCCCGGCGGAGTTCTCCCTGCCGGCCAGCGACACCCTGCCCGAAGTGCCTGCAATTCCTGCGGGCATCCCCGCGCAGTTGCTGCAGCGCCGCCCCGATCTGGCCGCGGCTCAAGCCCAGGTGCAAGCGGCCAACGCGCAGATCGGCGTGGCGCAGACTGCCTGGTTCCCCAACCTCACGCTCTCGGCGCAGGGCGGCAGCCAGGCCGCGCGTATTGCCGAGCTGTTTTCCGCGCCCTCGCTGTTCTGGTCTATCGGCCCGCAGCTCGCGGCCACATTGTTCGACGGCGGACTGCGCCGCGCGCAGGTGCAAAGCAGTCAGGCGGCCTACCGCCAGACCGTCGCCAACTACCGCCAGAGCGTGCTGACCGCGCTGCAACAGGTGGAAGACAACCTCGCCGCACAGCGCATCCTGGCACAAGAGGCGCAGCAACAGGCCGAGGTGGTGCAGGCCGCCGAGGTCTCGCTGCGTCTGGCCGAAAACCAGTACAAGGCGGGCACCGCGCCCTACCTCAACGTGATCACCGCGCAGACCACAGCCACCAGCGCGCGCAATGCGCAGCTCACCCTGCTGAACCGCCGCTACGCCGCCAGCGTGGCCCTGATTCAAGCGCTGGGCGGCGGCTGGGGCGCGGGCGACACGTCGGCCATCGGCCCATCGCCAGCGGCTTCGGCCGGAGCGCGATAGGCGCACCGGACGGCAGCGCCAGACGGCGGCTGTTCGTACCATCGCCCCATGTCCGCCACCGCCCTGCTCACCCTGCTGGCCGCCAGCGTCCTGCTGGTCCCGCTGTTCAAACGCTTCGGCCTGGGCTCGGTGCTAGGCTATCTCGTGGCGGGCATCGCCGTCGGGCCTTACGGTCTGGGCGTGGTGAGTCGGCCGGAGTCGGTGCTGCACACCGCCGAGCTGGGCGTCACGCTGCTGATGTTCCTCATTGGTCTGGAGCTGCAGCCCAGCCGCCTGTGGGCGCTGCGGCGGCAGGTGTTCGGCCTGGGCGCGCTGCAAATGGCCGGGGTGGCGCTGCCGGTTGCCGCCATCGCCGCGGCGCTGGGCCTGGGGTGGACGGGCGCGGCGCTGGTGGGCGTGGCGCTGGCGATGTCGTCCACCGCCTACATCCTGCCGCTGCTGGCCGAGCGCCGGGAACTGACCACGCGCTTCGGTCGGGAGACCTTCGCCATCCTGCTATTCCAGGACGTGAGCGTGATTCCCATTCTGGCGCTGCTCGCCCTCACCGGCGCCGGCGGGCAGGCGCCGGGCTGGCCCGCCCTGGCGGCTTTGCTGATCGTGGCCCTGGCCGGGCGGCCGGTGCTGGCCACCATGTTCCGCTATGTGGCGCGGTTCGGTGGCGGCAACCGCGAACTGTTCGCCGCCGCCGCGTTGCTGGGCGCGGTGGGCATCGGCGTGGGGCTGAACAGCGTGGGTCTGTCAGCCTCGCTGGGCGCGTTTCTCGCCGGGGTGCTGCTGGCCGATTCGGAATTCCGCCATGAGTTAGAGGCGGCCATCGAGCCTTTCGAGAGTCTGCTACTCGGCCTGTTTTTCATCGCAGTGGGCATGGGCATTGCGCTGCCACTGGTGATGGCCGAGCCCTTGCAGGTGATAGGCCTGGGGGCGGGCATTCTGCTACTCAAGGCCCTCTCGCTCTATGCGGGGAGACGGCTTATCGGCGGCGACGACACGCTCAGTCGCCCGCTGGCCATTTTGCTGGCCTGCGGCGGCGAGTTCGCCTTCGTGCTGTTCACCAGCGCGCGCAGTGGCGGTCTGCTCGACGGCCCCACTGCCGAGCTGCTGACCGTGGCGGTGGCCGTCTCCATGGCCCTGGCGCCGTTTCTGCTCATCCTCAACGACCGGCTGATCCAGCCGTGGGCGCGCAACCGTCAGGCGCCGCCCTTCAGCACTATCGACGAACCCGGCCAGCCCGTCGTCATCGCGGGCTACGGGCGCGTCGGCCAAATCGTCGGAAGGCTGCTCAACGCGCAAGGCGTGGCGTTCACCGCGCTGGACGCCAGCGCCGAACAGGTGGATTTCGTGCGCCAGTTCGGCAACAAGATCTACTACGGTGACGCCACCCGCCTGTCGCTGCTGCGCGCCGCCCACGTGCAGGACGCCCGGCTGTTCGTCCTCGCCGTCGATGACGTCGAGGCCAGCCTGAAGATCGCCGAGCTGCTGCGTACTCACTTCCCCGACGTGCCGCTGCTGGCGCGGGCGCGCAACCGCACCCATCTCATGCGCCTGCGCGAGCTTGGCGTGAAAGACGTGCTGCGCGAAACCTGGGGCACGAGCGTGGAGCTGGGACGGCGGGCGCTGCAGACCGTGCAGCCCGAGGTTGATGCCGACCGGGTGGTCGCGCTGTTCACCGCCCACGACCTGCGAGTGCTCGACCGTCAGCAGGCCGTGTTTCACGACAGGGCCGCGCTCATCGCCCTGTCGAAAAACGCCCGCGCCGAGCTGGAAGACATTCTCCAGGGCGACGCCCAGCTGCACCTGACCACGGCTGCGGAAGGCAGCAGCGAAGCGCCCAAGACCGTGACGGATGGGGCGGCGTAGGACGACATCGGGCACCGGAGTTTCGCCATTAGCGCGCCTGCAGAAAACACGCCACGCGCGTACAGTCTTCGGCTTTGCCCAAGGAGAAACAACATGTCCCTGAATCTCGCTCCTACATCGCTCAAAGATCGCGTCGTCCTCATCACCGGCGCTTCATCCGGCTTCGGCGAAGCGACCGCCGAACTGTTCGCGCAAGCCGGCGCGCGCCTGGCCCTGAGCGCACGCCGCGGCGGCCGGCTGGACGCTCTGGCCGCACGCCTGCGCGCACTGGGCGCCGAGGTGCTGGTTCTTCCTGCCGACCTGGCCGAAGTCAAAGCCGCGCAAGCCATCGTGCAAGATACCGAAGCGCATTTCGGCCGCCTCGACATCCTGGTCAACAACGCCGGGGTCATGTACCTGGAGCCCATCGACAGTGCGGACATGACCCGCTGGCAGCACATGATCCAGCTGAACCTGCTCGCGCTCATGGCCAGTTGCCAAGCCGCCCTGCCCGGTATGCGCGCCAGGAAGGACGGGCACATTTTCAACATGGCCTCCACCGCCGGGCGGCAAGCCAACCCCAACGGTGGGGGCTATTCGGCCTCGAAATGGGGCGTGGTGGGTTTTAGCGAGTCGCTGCGGCGCGAGGTCTACAAAGACAATATCCGCGTCACCGTGATCGAGCCTGGCGTGGCGCAGACCGAGCTGCGCGACCATATCGCCCACGCGCCCACGCAGACGGCGCTCAACAACTGGGCCGACAGCATGCGCCAGTTGCAAAGCGCAGACATCGCCCGCGCCATTGTGTTCTGTGCCGGCCAGCCCGCGCATGTGAACATCAATGAAATCCTGATGCGCCCCACCGATCAGGAACGTTGAACCCAACTCTGGAGACTCCCCAACATGATTCATGAACTCGCTGATATTCAGATCCGGCCCGGCAGTCAGGCCGAATTCGAAGCCGCCATCGTCCATGGCGTGAACACCGTCATCGCGCATGCCAAAGGGTTCGAGGGCTACGAGATCCGCAAAGGCATTGAAACGCCCGAACGCTATCTGCTGATGATTCGCTGGGCCACCCTGGAAGACCACACCGTGGGGTTTCGCCAGTCCGAGGCATTCTCGCAGTGGCGGGCGATTGTGGGCCCCTACTTCGCGCAGCCCCCGGTGGTCGAGCACTTCACGACTTTGCCCGAAGCGCAGAAACATTGAACGCCGAAGGAGCGCCTGTACGCGGCCCCGGCCGCAACACCCTCAACCCTCCACCGTCGGACGCCACCATTTCGAGGTGCGTTCGGCAATCTCGCGCTCGGGATATGACTGGTAATGCGATACGTCGTTGAACAGCTTGAGGCGCGGGCGAACCTCGTTCATGAAATCGAGAATGGTTAGCGCCGCGGGGCTTTGATCGAGGCGCTCGCGGTAGCCGCGCGCATCCAGGCCCAGCAGGCTGCTGACAAGCAGGCGATTGGTGCCTTTGTGCGAGACGACCAGCACGGTCTGATGCCGGTGCCGCTCGATGATCTCGCGCATGATCGGCAACGCCCGGTGGATGACGCTCAGTCCCGACTCGCCGCCTTCGGGCGCCACCAGTAGCGGGTCTTCCTCCCACAGGCTGTAGGCCTGCGGAAATCGGCAGGTGACTTCGTCCCGGGTCAGGCCTTCCCAGTTGCCGTAGTCGATCTCGCGCAGCGCATCAATGATTTGCACGGGCAGATTGTGCGGGCCTGCGATGATCCGGGCGGTTTCCAGGGTTCGCGCCATCGGGCTGGCATAGACCGCAGCGATGGACACGCTGGACAACCTGATTCCCAGGCTCGCAGCCTGCTCTCGGCCCTCGTTCGACAACGATATATCGTTCGATCCGGCAAAGCGGTCTTCCAGCGTCAGACGGGTCTCGCCATGACGGACGAGCAGAATTCTTGTGGGCATAGGGTTCTCCTGCGTGTCTCGTGAACACAGTGTGATGTCGGGCGCACTCAGGGGCGTAGTGCCGTCTGGAATGAACTCTGTGCCGTCATCGCTTTTTCGCTTTCAAGGCTGACTGGTTGCCAGCAGCATCCGTCCTCCGTTACCAAACGCCGGATCACCTCTGCGCTCTCGTCAATGCGAAAAATGTGAAGCCATTTGTTGTCCACCAATTGGCGGATCATTTCATGGCGAGCAATGATGTTGTCGATCGCTTCAGCTGGCGCCTCCAGATAGACGCTGAGCCGCAAAGGCTCATGCATCCAACGGCTACCGTCATGTAAAGACTGCAGGGGCAGGCCCACCCGCAGATCACCTCCGTTGCCTTCCAGAACGCCGATGGCGCCACCCACCACGTTGTGAAGCACCTTGTTGCCGCTTCCGAAGCGTGAATTGTCGACAACCGAGCCGTAGTACTGCATGTTGATCCAGTTGGCGACGACCATCGGGGCGGTCATGATGAGCTCGAGCACCTTGAAGTCGGCATCGTTTTTCCAAACATAGTCATGCAAGAAGGCGCGCCCGCCAAGGTCGGCGCCACGTGTACGGAACCTGGGGGCGGCAATGAAGGCGGCGTTATTGGCCAGCGCCCATTCAGGGCGCACTTGCGACCAATCCCGGCTGCGCGCCTGCACATGCTGGGCGACATCGCGATCTGTCATTGCATCGATGCCCATCGACGAAGCACGCTGCATGCGGGTCAAATCGCCAGCCTGTTCGAGTGCGCGTTCAAGGTTGGCGAGATCAGGCGCCAGGTCATGCGGTACGGCATGCGCATCGAACACCTGCACGATGTCGGTCGTCGTGTCATGCAAGGCCGCCAGGAACCAGGTGTCTTCTGGAATGAGAATGCCACGGCGTGCCAGTTCCACCCGAACCTGCTTGTCGTTGAATAGCGCTGCAACCACTTTCGCACTCGCCTCGCCTGTCTGTCCGGCACACGCGCCGCAGTCCAGACTCGTGGCATGCGGATTGTTCACAGAACTGCTGCCATGCCCAACGAGCAAGACAAGGCGCGCAAATGGCCCGGTCAGGCCCATGGCGCGCAAGATTCTTTCCGCGTTCTCAACCCGTTGGTCCTGCGGAATTCCTGTTGCGCCGTGATGCGAGCAGCACGCATCACTTGTCTTGGGCAACAAACTCGGCGAAAGAGCCAGCGCCCTTTTCCGGCCGATGCCCTGCGTTTTAGGGTCAGGAACGGGTCGAGACCAGCCCATGCTGTCCGACAGAAGTTTGGGCGCGTAGGTCAGCCCGGCAGACTCCACAAAAGAAAAACAGGAGGACGCCGAAAATTTGAAACCCTTCCACACCTTCGCCCATTTCAACCGAGCTCGGCGCTGTTGACGCAGTTGATCCGTTTCGTCTCCACCCTGCTCTTGCAAACAATAGCTGGGGGTGAACAGAATCGGCA
The DNA here is from genome assembly GCF_002482605.1 of Thiomonas sp. UBA7699. Lineage (NCBI taxonomy): Bacteria > Pseudomonadati > Pseudomonadota > Betaproteobacteria > Burkholderiales > Thiomonas > Thiomonas sp. UBA7699. Next base: position 39,798 of record NZ_DLGH01000010.1, read on the forward strand.
CGTGAGAGTGCCCGCAATCGGCGCCCAGCGGAACGACCTCAATGAAAATTCCGAAGAACCCGGCAAAGCCGATGGTCTGTATCGACGGCGCCACGATTTCCAGCGAGCGGCGGAATATCTCTGAGCGGACATCAATACAAAAAGCAGCCTGCACAGCGGGGCGCGTCGGCAGCGGCTGCGGACGCTGTGCTTCTTTCAGCGCTGCGAGCACCGAGTTCTGAAACCCGATTTCCATGGCACTGAGCAAGATTCTGTCGACCTCCGCAGCCGCACGGCGTCTGGCCGATGGCGCACGCATGCTGGCTGCGAGCATCTCCCGCCAGCGGGCCTGAAGTGCAGCACTGCCCTTCTCCTGAAACAGCAAGACATCCCAGACCAGACGAATCGCCAGAAGATCGACGATCGACGCATCGGTCTGGCCTGAGAGTTCCGCTTGCCACTTCAGGTATCGCGTCCAGGCGGCCCATCCCCCCACGCTCAGCAAAGCGGCGTGAAGATAGCGCTCGGTGGCCTCTGCAGGAATGTCGAGCTTCTCGACGGCCCATGCAATCGCATCCCGTGGGGCATGCGGAACCTCGGCGATGGCAGCGCGCAGGCCACGCAACCCCATCAACGCCGGGCTCTGGTCAATGGTGGCGGTCTCCCGCCAGGCGGCAAACAACGATTGGTCACGATAGGGCATGGGAATGACGGCCTGGCCGATGTCGAAGTACGCGGCGCAGTGCATGCTGATGCGTTCAACGACAAATCGCGTCCACAGACCTCCCTCGACTTTGTCGAGCAGATCACTCACGGTCGCCATGCCCATGCGGGGCTGAGGGCGGTCTGTGGCCAGAGCTTCCTGAACGTCCTCCAGGCTGAGCGTGCTGCCGCAGAGCCTGATCGCTTGGCGAATGTCCTTGCTGCCGATCCGGCCTTGAGCCACCTGCTCCTGGAAATAGGTGCGCGGCATGTAGAGGCTCGTGCCCATGACACGAGCCAGTAGATCAGAGGCGCTCTGAAAGTCGTGATCACGCAGCCCAAAAAATGGATTGACGGCCACAAAATTCTTCAGCGGCCAGAGCGGCGCGATTCGGCCGCAGGCGGCGTCGATCTGAGGATCAATCGACAAGGTTGGCTCCATCAGCGTAGGCATGTCGGCGAGGTTCATCTCAAGCTCCTTGAAGTTGAATTTCATTGGTTTGGGGAACAGGCCACAACTTTTGCAGCAGACGGGTGACATAGACATCGACATACAGCCCGTTGTAGAGGTGCACATACAGCCTGAAACGCGCCGGAGAAGCACTCGCCTGCAGGAATTGCTGCATCATCAACAGCGCGACGAACGTCACGCTCACGACGGGCACGAGCACGCTGTAAGCCGTGTGAGCAAGCCCCGACACCGGCAAAACACTGTTCAGCAGCAAGCGATCGAACAATGCGTGCAACACAAAGTAGGTCGTGCATAGAAGCGCGCTCATCCCCCCCGCCATGACCAAGGCAGGCACCAGCCCCAGCGCCGTGGCTGCCTGCAACACGAGTTGACTCATGGACACCGCCAGAATGACGCCCACAACGAGCAAGGTGTCCTGCCCGTGCCAATAGACACCCAATAGCGAGCCGATACCGAGTGACGCGGTCACGCCAAGCGCGAGGGCGGCAATCAGCCGCACAAGATCAAAGCCTTTGGGGGACGCTTGCAGGGCGGGCGCCCGAAAGGCATCGACTGCACTGCCCGATGCCAGAAAAGCATGGGCTTTATAAAGCGAGTGTGCAACGAGATGCAGCATGGCGAGGCTATACAGCCCGAGGCCGCATTCGAGCAGCATGAATCCCATCTGTGCAGTGGTTGACCAGGCAAGAGAGACCTTGACGCTGGTTTGCGTCAACATCACCAGGGAAGCAAGCACCAGGGTGACCAGCCCGATGAGGGTCAGCGCGACGAGCGCTCCTGTGGAATGCGACAGGATGGGGCTCATGCGAATCACCAAAAAAGCTCCGGCATTCACGATGCCCGCATGGAGAAGCGCCGACACCGGTGTCGGTGCTTCCATGACCTGCAGCAGCCAGCCATGCAGAGGAAACTGCGCCGATTTCAATGCCGCGCTCAAAACAATGAGGTAACTCGCGATCTGCAGTTTCATCGGCATCTCGCCTCTGAACGCCGCCATCAGTTGAAACAGGCGCTCGAACTCCAGCGTGTGGAGTGTCGAGCCAATCAAAACGATAGCGAGCAGAAGGCTGGCATCACTGATGCGGCTGGCGACGAATTTTTTGTGTGCAGACAGCACGGCAATCGGCCGCTTTCTGTAAAACATCAAAAGCTGATGCAAGCTCAGACTGGTGGCGATCCATGCCAAGGCGAACATCAAAAGATTGCCCGACACGATCAAGCTGAGAATGCTGGCCAGGGTCAAAGCGAGCCACTTATGAAACCGGCCCTGTTGCGCGTCGCCCGCAAGATAGTTTTTGGAATAACGCGATACGACCACGCCCACAAAGGACACCAGCAGCAGCATCATGATCGTCAGCGCGTTCAGATAAATCGAGAGGGTCAGATGCCCCAGTTCCGCAGGGAGCGCAGCGGATGCCACGGTGAAAGTGTGCGTGGAGCCCTGCAGCGTGCCGAGCAATCCAGCAGTGATAGCCAGCACGAAGGCCAGCCAGGCCATGGCTTCATTCAACCGTGCAATCAATCGAGGCCGTGCGTTGGCCCACGCAGTCGGAACGCAGCCGACGACCAATAAGGCAAGGGGCACGCACAGGGCGAGCAGTGGACCGAGCGAATTCCATGAGGGCGACATGGCATATCTCCTAGAGGTTGTTCCGGCAGAACAGTGGTGCAGCGGAACTCAGTCTATGGAGTACCTGACAAAATTAATAATGAATAATTAGAATAAAAACCATAGACAAAAAGCTATACATAAAGGATCGGACATGATGCATGTCAGCTTGAGGCAGTTGCGCACCTTCGAGGCCGTCGCACGGCTGCGGAGCTTTTCGAGGGCCGCTGAAGAACTTCATGTGACACAACCCACGGTCTCGAAGCAGATTCGTTTGCTCAGCGATGAAATTGGTCTTGCCCTGCTGGAGCAAATCGGTAAGAAAGTCTTTCTCACCGAGGCCGGAGAGCACCTCTACGCCACCTGTGGCGACTGGCTGGAAACGTGGGGCCGGTTTGAGCAAACCATTGCCGACATGAAGGGGGTGAAAAAAGGTCGACTCCGAATCGCCTCCGTCACCACGACCAAATACTTCATGCCCCGCTTGCTCGGCCCCTTCTGCGCGCAATATCCCGGCATCGACATTGCGCTGGAAGTGATCAACCGAGATCGTCTGCTTGAGCGCCTTGCACGCAACCAAGACGACATTTACGTCATGGGCGTCCCGCCCGATGGGATGAACATCGAGTGCGAGCCTTTTCTCGAAAACTCGCTCGTCGTCTTGGCGCCCTCGTCACACCGGCTGACGACGTTGGGGCGCACCGTTCGTTTTGCCGAACTGGCGCAAGAGCACTTTCTCGTTCGAGAGCGGGGCTCTGGAACGCGTTTGACGATGGAGCGACTCTTCGAAGAGCATGGCGTGCGCCCGAACATTCGCATGGAATTGGGGAGCAACGAGGCCATCAAACAAGCGGTGGCCGGCGGCCTGGGCCTTGCCATCCTCTCGGACAGTACGATCGGCGAGGATCATTTGAACCATCAGGTTTGCGTCCTCGACGTTGAAGGTTTTCCTATTCGACGCTCTTGGTACCTGGTCAGATCGAAAGAAAAGCGCGTCTCCGTGGTGGCCGCCACTTTTCTCGAATTTCTGAAATCCCATGTCAACCTGCTGGGCCATCCGGCGAAAGAGGTTCAGCAAGCGGTCTGATCACGATTTACCCCTCCGTTTCGAGATCGGGGATGTGGTTGAACGCGATGCGCATGGGGGCTTCCTCCCGCCCCTGGTAGCCGCTGCCGCAATAGATGGTGTGGCGGCCGTAGCGCACGTTGAGGGCATCGACCGCGCTCCACAGCGCGGCCTGCTCCGCAGCCGAGCCGGGCACATCGCCCTCGAACAGGCTGGCGCTGGTCTGCCCGGGCTGGCGCAGATCGTGCAGCAGCATGGCCACCTTCATCGGCGCCCAGCCCGCAGGCACCATGCCGGGCCACAGCTCGCGCAGGGTGTGCAGCAGGGCGCGGGTGTCGGCCGTCGGCGCGAAGCGGGCGCCGCGCTCGGGACGCAGACGCTCGCCGTGCCGACGGGTGAGCTTGAGCATCACGGTCATAGCGCCGGCCAGCAGGTGCTCGCGGCGCAGGCGCATCGCGGCTTTTTGCGTGAGGCGGTCGAGCACGGCCAGCGCGCCCTCGGCGCTGCGCATCTCCGGCGGCAGCACATGCGAATGGCCGAGCGAACGCCGCGGATTGGCGGCCTGCACACCAGACGCCAGCCCGTGCAGCCGGTCGTAAAACGCCTCGCCCGCCATGCCGCCCCACACCACGCGAAGTTGCTCGCGCCGCGCCCGCCAGAGCTGCTCCACGCTGTGGATGCCCTGCGCCTGCAGCCGCGCGAGCATGCGCACATTGATGCCGGTGAGATCGGTGAGCTGCATGCGCAGCAGCGGGCCGGGCAGATCGCTCGCGTCGATCACCACCAGACCGTCGGGCTTTTGCAGATTGGACGCCTGCTTGGCGAGAAACACATTGGGCGCGATGCCCACCGAGACACGCAGGCACTCGCCCAGCGCCTCGCGCAGCGCGGCCTTGAGGCGCAGCGCCAGTTGCGTGGCGCGCTCGCGGCTGGTCCAGCCCATCGGCAGGCTGCAGGCCATCTCATCGATGGACAGCACTTGCTCCACCGGCGCGATGGTGTCCACCACCGCCACAGCGCGGTGGTGAATCTGCACATACTCGGCATGCCGCGCCACCACGAATACGATGCCCGGGCACAACCGGCGCGCCTCGGCCACCTGCGTGCCCGTCTTCACACCAAACGCCTTGGCCTCGTAGCTGGCAGCGATGCAGCAGGTGGTGTCGGCCAGCATCGGCACCACGCCCACCGGCCGCCCGCGCAACTCAGGGCAAAGCTGCTGCTCCACCGAGGCGAAGTAGGAATTGAAATCGACCAGCAGGCAACGCAGTGTCATGGCAGCCCGCGCCGCTTGCACGGCGCGCCGGAATACTGTTTTTACACACAGTATTTCATGCTGTCATGACGCTGGCAAGTGGCCCGCTGCAAGCGGCGCTGCCGCGCGGGGGTTTTACGCCTGCCAGCGCTGCGCCGGATGCGCGGCCGGAGCCGCCGGGTGCTGCTGTGGCGGTTGCGCTTGCGGGGTTTGCAGCGGCGTCAACAGCACCATCGTGGGCAGCACCGGCGGCATCGGCCACGGCGACTGCGGCAACAGCACACGCAGGGTGGACATCGGCCCGAACACCGCGTTCATCTGCGCATTCATCTGCGCGTCCACCCGCTCGATCAGCTGCTGCATCGGCGCAAACTGCGCGTGCATCTGCCGCAGCGCCCAGGCAGGGGCGGCTGCGCCCGAGCTTTGCTCGATCACCACCCGCGCATGGCCCTGCGGGCTTTGCCAAGTCCAGGTCTTGACCTGCACCGGGCCTGCGGCCGTGTGCATGACCTCCACCGTCTGGTGCATGGGCATGTCATGCCCGTCGTAACGCACCGCAAGCGGCTGCGCTGCCAAGGCCAGCGCGGGCAGGGTCATCGCCAGCGCTGCGACCAGGATTTTGGATTGAATCTTCATGATCGAACTCCTATCTCAAACTGAATCCAACGCCGCAGCGCATGGATGTCGCCGCGGCGATTTTTTCGTTCTTTTCCAGCGATCGGAGTTCCTGAAGCGAAGCTGAAGGTCGCCTGCACAGGCCGTCGTCCTAAGCGCCTGCACGGCCTCAAACCGCCGGGGATGGACGGCCTACGCCCGCAGGCCCACCAACCGCTTCCACTGTCCGCTCGCCAGCGCGGTGCCCGCCAGGATGATCGCGCAGCCCGCCAGCATGGCGCCGGTGACGGCTTCCTGCAGAAACAGCGCGCCCCAGAGCATGCCGAACACCGGAATGAGGAAGGTGACCGAGGCGGCGTAAGCCGCGCCGACCTGCGCCACGAGGCGGAAATACACCACATAAGCCAGCCCGGTGCACAGCACGCCCAGCGCCACCACGGCGGCCCAGATGTCGCCCTGCACCGCGTGCGCAGGCCAGGTGAATGCAGCGGGCAGAGCGAGCAGCACCATGGCCGTGAGCTGGCTGCCGAACGCGGTGAGCGCCGGATCGACCCCGGCCAGATGGCGGCGGGCGTAATGCACGGCAAAGCCATAGGACACAGGCGCCAGCAGCACCGCAGCAACAGCCCACGGCGCAGCCCCCTGCGAGAGGCCGGGCTGATCGCCCACCAGCACGACCACGCCGAGCAGGCCGACGCCCAGCCCGACGATCTGCGCCCGGCCGATCGGCGCGCCGAACAGCGTCGCCCCCAACATCGCCGCCCACAGCGGGGTGGTGGCATTCAGTATGGCCTCGAAGCCCGCGCCCAAGTGCAGCGCACCCACGGCGAACAGGGTGAACGGCAACGCAGAGTTGGTCACCCCGACGACCAGCAGCGGCCAGAGTTTGTGGCGAAACTGGGCGCGCGCCGCGGCGGTTCGCAGCACCGGCAGCAGCACCAGCGAGGCGATGCCCACGCGCAGCGCGATAAGCGGCAGCGGCCCGAACTCGGGCACGGCGATGCGCAGAAAAAGAAAAGAAGCGCCCCAGATGGCGGCGAGCAAAAACAGTTCGATGAAAGGCATGGGCGTGATCCGGATGATGCGCAGCGCTGGTCGTCATGCTCAGGCGGCGCGTTCGAGATCGAGCAGCGCCTGCTTGCGCGGCAGGCCGGCAGCGTAGCCGGTCGAGCTGCCGTCATGGCCGATGATGCGGTGGCAGGGCACGATGATGAGCAGCGGGTTGCGCCCCACTGCCGCACCCACGGCGCGCGCATGGCTGGCGGGCAGGCCCAGCCGCTGCGCGAGCAGCGCATAGCTGATCGTCTGTCCGTAGGGTACGGTCTGCAGCGCCCGCCAGACCGCCTGCTGGAACGGCGTGCCCTGGGGCCGCAAGGGCAGATCGAAGGTGATGGCGTCGCCGCTGAAATAGGCTTGAAGTTGCTCGCGGGCGCGCTGCAGCAGAGGTGTGTCGGCGGCGGTTGGAGGCTTTGCGTCGTCGAGAAAACTCAGGGCAGTGAGCCCATCTTCCACGGCGGTGAGTTGCAACGCGCCCAGCGGGCTGTCCATGACCAAGACGGCTTTCACGATGTTTCTCCTTCAGTCGCGCGGCGCCACAGATGCACCGCGGCATAGCCCCGCCACGGCGCCCAGCGCGCGGCATGGGCCAGCATGTCGGCCGGACGGGCCAGGCCGAGTTGTTTGCGCAACACCAAATCGCCGGCGGGAAAGGCATTCGGCCAGCCCAGACCGCGCAGCGCAATCACCTGCGCCGTCCAGTCGCCGATGCCGGGCAGAGCCTGCAGCGCCGCAAGCGTGGGCTCGACCGGGGCGAGCGGCTGCAGCGCCACGCGTCCCTCGGTCACGGCCAGCGCCAGCGCGTGCAGGCTGAGGGCGCGGGCGCCGGTCAGGCCGCAGGCGCGCAGCGCCTCGGGGGTGCAGGCGGCGAGCGTGGCCGCGTCGGGCAAGGTGCGGCGCAGACCGTCGGGCGCATCGGGCGCATCGGGCACGGAGGTGCCGTGACGCTGCGCCAGGCGGCCAAGAATGAGGCGCGCCTGCGGCAGGCCGATCTGCTGGCCGACCACGGCGCGCATGGCGATCTCGAACCCGTCGAAGGCGCCGGGAATGCGCAGGCCGGGCGCCTCGGCGGCGAATTCGGGCAGATGGGCGTCGATCAGATCGGGGCGGGCATCGAGGTCGAACAAGCGCCGCACACCGCCCACGATGCGGCCGATGTGCCGCGCCAGCCGCGGCGGCAGGGTGAGGCGCAGGCTGTGGCGCTCAGGGTCATGGTTCACCGCGATCCAGCCGGTAACCGGCGGCGCCCCCGGCTCGGCGGCGAACGCCACCGCGCGGCCGTAGCCATCGGCGGTGACGCGCTCCACACCGTCCACCGCGCGACGCGCCAGAAAGTCGATCATCTGCCTCCAGGCGTAGGGGGGCCGGTAGGCGAGCGACACGGTGAGCCGGTCTTCCTGCCCGCAGGCCCCGCCCGTGCGCCGCAGGCTCAGCGGCGTCAACCCATAGCGGGTGCGAAACAGATGGTTGAACCGCCGCACGCTGCCAAAGCCTGCCGCGCCAGCCACCGCCGCCATCGGCAGCGTTGTGTCCGTGAGCAGACCCTTGGCCAGCAGCAGCCGCTGCGTCTGCGCATACGCCACAGGCGAGACGCCGAACTCCGCCTCGAAGATGCGCCGCAAATGCCGCGGCGTGACGCCCACGCGCCGGGCCACGGCGCTCAATCCGGCGGGATTGGTCAGCCCCTGGTTGATCAGCGCAGCGGCAGCGCGGGCCAACTGGCCCGAGAGGTCGAGCACGCCGTGCCCCGGCGCCAGTTCGGGACGGCAACGCAGACAAGGCCGATAGCCCGCCTGCTCGGCCGCCGCCGCGCTGGAATAGAAGCTGCAATTGCGTTTGAGCGGCGTGCGCACCGCACACACCGGCCGACAATACACCCCGGTGGACGACACGCCGACGTAAAACCAGCCGTCGAAGCGGCGGTCGCGGGTGAGCAGCGCGCTGTAGCAGGTGTCGGGATCGAGTTGCATGCCCTCACTCTAGTCGCACAGCGCAACGAAGTCTGGCCGAAAACGGACATCAGTCTGCCTCGCCGTTGTACACCGCGCCCTGACTTTTGCGCAACACAGCTTTGCCTTCGACAAATCGCAAAAAGCCGGGTTACTCCTGCCCCGCTGCAGCGCAGCAAACGGGATAATCTGCCAGTAAAACCAATATATTTTTCCGGAAGACTCGCTATGAATGCCCCCCTCCAACCTGACCTGGCCGCGCGCGCGGCGCGGCAGGCCGAAGTGGTCGCCGCGCTTGGTGCGGTGGCGCCGCCGCACATCCTGCTCTGGCAGCCAGAGGAGGTCACGCCCTACGAGTGCGACGGCCTTTCGGCCTATCGGCGCAAACCGCTGGTCGTCGTGCTGCCGGAAACCGAAGCGCAGGTGGCGGCGGTGCTCAAGGCCTGCCACAAGCTGAACGTGCCGGTGGTGGCGCGGGGCGCGGGAACCGGCCTTTCGGGCGGGGCGCTGCCCAATGAAGACGGGGTGCTGTTGGCGCTGGCGCGGTTCAACCGCATCAAGCGCATCGACCCCATCGCCCGCACCGCCACGGTGGAATGCGGGGTGCGCAACCTGGCGATTTCGGAGGCCGCAGCGCCGCACGGCCTGTTCTACGCGCCCGACCCGAGCAGCCAGATCGCCTGCACCATCGGCGGCAACATCGCCGAAAACTCAGGCGGCGTGCATTGCCTCAAATACGGCCTCACCGTGCACAACGTGCTGCAGGTGCGCGGTTACACGGTGGAGGGCGAGCCGCTGACCATCGGCGGGCTGGCCTGCGACTGTCCCGGCCCCGATCTGCTGGCCGCCGTGATCGGCAGCGAAGGCATGCTCATGGTCGTCACCGAAGTGACGGTGAAGCTGCTGCCCAAACCCGTTCTGGCGCGCTGCATCATGGCCAGCTTCGACGACCTGCGCAAGGCGGGCGACGCGGTGGCGGCCATCATCGCCGCGGGCATCATTCCGGCCGGGTTGGAAATGATGGATCAGCCCATGACGGTGGCCGCAGAGGCCTTCGTGCACGCGGGCTACGACCTGGACGCCAAGGCCATACTGCTGTGCGAGAGCGACGGCACGCCCGAAGAGGTCGAAGAAGAAATCGGCCGCATGACCGAAGTGCTGTCTCGCTGCGGGGCAACCAAGCTCAAGTGCAGCGAAAGCGAGGCCGAGCGTCTGCGCTTCTGGAGCGGGCGCAAAAACGCCTTTCCAGCCACCGGCCGCATCTCGCCCGACTATTACTGCATGGACGGCACCATTCCGCGCAAGCGCGTGGCCGACATGCTCGAAGCCATTCAGGACATGGAGACCAAGTACGGGCTGCGCTGCGTCAACGTGTTCCATGCGGGCGACGGCAATCTGCACCCGCTCATCCTGTTCGATGCCAACCAGCCCGGCGAGCTGCACCGCGCCGAAGAATTTGGCGCCGAGATTCTGGAGACCAGCGTGGCCATGGGCGGCACGGTCACTGGCGAGCACGGCGTGGGCTTCGAGAAGATCAACGCCATGTGCGTGCAGTTCAGCCCTGAAGAGCGCGAGCAGTTTTTCGCCTTCCGCCGCGCCTTCGATCCGGGTGAAACGCTCAATCCCGGCAAGCAGATTCCCACCCACGCCCGCTGCGCCGAGTACGGCAAGATGCATGTGCGCGGCGGCCTGCTGCCGTTTCCCAACCTTCCCCGGTTTTAACCGCGTCGCATTCCGATCTTGGCTGCGACCCCCCGCCGCAGCGTCCCGTACATGCAAGCAGACGATCTGATTCCTCTTTGGCAAGACCTGGTGCGAGAAGCCGCCTCGCGCGGCGAACGCATTCGCATTCACGGCGGTGGCAGCAAAGCGCCGTGGTGGGCCGCCGCGCAGCACAGCGGGGTGGATGCCGCCGAACACACGCTCGACGCCACGCAGCTGTCGGGCATCACCCATTTCGAGCCGACCGAGCTGGTCATCACCGCGCGCGCGGGCACGCCGCTGGCCGAGATTGAGGCGGCGCTGGCCGAGCATCACCAGTTCCTGCCCTTCGAGCCGCCGCACTTCGCCCGCACCGGCCGCGCCACGCTGGGCGGCATGGTGGCCAGCGCCCTGAGCGGCCCGGCGCGCATCAGCGCCGGCGGGGTGCGCGACTATGTGCTCGGCGCCACGCTGCTCAGCGGCAAGGGCGAGGTACTGCGCTTCGGCGGCGAGGTGATGAAAAACGTCGCCGGGTTCGATGTCTCGCGCCTGCTGTGCGGCTCGCTCGGCTCACTCGGGGTCATTCTCGACGTGTCGCTCAAAATCATGCCCGTGGCCCCGGCGCAAACCACGCTGCGCTTCTCCATGACGCAGGACGAAGCCATCACCCGCTGCAACACCTGGGCCGCGCAACCCCTGCCGCTCAACGCCAGCGCCTGGCTGCCCGACCGCAGCGCGGGCACCGGCAAAGGCGTGCTCACCCTGCGGCTGCGCGGCGCGCAGGCGGCCGTGCAGGCCGCGCAGACCCGTCTGGGTGGCGAACGCATGGCCGAGACGGAAGCCGCCGCTTTCTGGACCGGGCTGCGCGAGCAGACCCTGCCCTGGTTCGCCCCCACCTGGCCGGGCGATTCGCAGGCCGCGCTGTGGCGACTGTCGCTGCCCTCCACCGCACCCGCGCTCGATCTTTCCGGCACGCAGTTGGTGGAATGGTTCGGCGGCCTGCGCTGGCTTATCAGCGCCGCGCCGGCGTCCATCATTCATGAAGCGGCCCGGCAGACCGGTGGCCATGCCACGCGCTTTCGCGGCGGCGACGCCAGCGCGCCTGTGTTCGACACCGCGCAGGCCACGCTGCTGCGCATTCAGCGCAACGTTAAGGCCGCCTTCGATCCGCACGGCGTGTTCCCCACTCTCTTCTGATCCCGATGGAAACCCATCTCAGCCCCGAATTCGCCAGCACGCCCGAAGGCCAGCAGGCCGAAGCCATTCTGCGCAACTGCGTGCACTGCGGCTTTTGCACCGCCACCTGCCCCACCTATCAACTGCTGGGCGATGAGCTCGACGGCCCGCGCGGCCGCATCTACCAGATCAAACAGGTGCTCGAAGGCGAGGCGCCCACCCGCACCACCCAGCTCCACCTCGACCGCTGCCTGACCTGCCGCAACTGCGAGACCACCTGCCCGTCCGGGGTGGAATACGGCCGTCTGGTGGACATCGGCCGCGCCGTGGTCGATGCCAAGGTGGAACGTCCCGCCGGAGAAAAATTTGCCCGCTGGGCGCTGCGCGAAGGCATGACCTCCAGCCTGTTCGCCCCGGCCATCAAGCTCGGCCAGGCGCTGCGCCCGCTGGTGCCCGCCGCGCTGCGCGACAAGGTGCCCCCCCGGCAGCGCGCAGGCAAACGACCACAGCGCGACCACGCCCGCAAAGTGCTGATGCTGGGCGGCTGCGTGCAGCCCACGCTCATGCCCAATATCGGCGCAGCCACCGCCCGCGTGCTCGATGCCGTTGGCGTGCAGCCGCTGCTGGCCGACGGCGCCGGTTGCTGCGGCGCCATTCGCCAGCATCTCTCCGACCACGACGGCGCGCTGGCCGACATGAAACGCAATGTCGATGCCTGGTGGCCGCTGGTGGAAAGCGGCACGGTCGAAGCCATCGTGATGGACGCCTCGGGCTGCGGCGCCATGGTCAAGGAATATGGCCACCATCTGCTGCACGACCCCGCCTATGCCGAACGCGCTCAGCGCATCAGCGCGCTGTGCCAAGACATCAGCGAGTACCTGCCGCAGTTCGCCGCATCACTCAAAACCTTGCTGAAAAACAAGCCGGTCGACCATCTCGCCTACCACCCGCCCTGCACCCTGCAGCATGCGCAACAGGTGCGCGGCGGGGCCGAGGCCCTGCTGCGCGAGCTGGGCTTCGAGGTCAAGCTGCCGCTGGAAAGCCATTTGTGTTGCGGCTCGGCCGGCACCTACTCGGTGCTGCAGCCCGAGCTGTCGAAAGAGCTGCGCAACCGCAAGCTTCAGCATCTGGCCGAAACCGCGCCGCAGCGCATTGTCAGCAGCAATATCGGCTGCATCCAGCATCTGCAGTCCGGCACCACCATTCTGGTGCAGCACTGGGTGGAACTGCTCGACGAAGCGCTGCACGGCAAACCCTGAACGCTGTTGGATTTCCGCCTCTGAGCGCAGCGGATGCGGTTGTCAGCCTCGGTCGGGTTGTGGACAATGCAAAAAATTTACAAAAAACAGGGGTCGGGGGGCCCTGCTCGCTTCACGCGCGGATGCTGGCTTGTTCCGCGACCCGGTCGTCCCCTCCCCTGATGTCCCTTACGCTCGCAGCGCAGGCCGGCTGGCTGAACTGCAGAATCCTTGCCGACGCATTTTTTCCGAGACCACGATGAAATTTTTTGCCACCCTGTTTGCTGGCCTGAGTCTGATGGCGGCCACGTCCGCATTTGCGGCCACGCCGGGCGTGACTGACACGCAAATCGTCATCGGCCAGTCGGCCCCGCTCACCGGGCCGGCGGCGCAGCTCGGCATCCGCCTGCGCATGGGCATCGAGGCGTATTTCAAGCAGGTCAATGCCGACGGCGGCGTAGCCGGGCGCAGCCTCAAGCTGGTCAGCCTCGATGACGGCTACGAGCCGGCTCGCGCCGTGGCCAATACCAAGACCTTCATCAACGGCGGCGATGTGTTCGCCCTGCTGGGCTATGTCGGCACGCCCACCACCCTGGCAGCCAAACCCCTGATCGATCAGGCCGGCATTCCCCTCATCGGCCCGTTCACCGGCGCGATGGGGCTGCGCTCTCCCGTCGATCCCTACATTTTCAACATCCGCGCCAGCTACAACGACGAAACCCGCAAGATCGTCGATCAGTTCCTCTTCCTCGGCCTGAAAAAGATCGCCGTGTTCTACCAGGACGACGCCTACGGCATGGCTGGACTGACGGGCGTGCAAAAAGCCCTGGCCGCGCACAATCTCAAGCCCGTGGCCACCGGCACGGTCAAACGCAATACGGTGGATGTGGCCGGGGCGCTGGCCTCCATCCTGCCTTCCAAGCCCGACCTCATCGTGGAAGTCGGCACCTACACCGAAGTGGCGGCATTCAATCAGCAGGCCATTGCCAAGGGCTACGGCGGGCAGTTCGCCAATGTGAGCTTCGTCGGCTCTGAAGCGCTGGCCAAGGCGCTCGGCCCCGAGGGCAACGGCGTGATCATCACCCAGGTCGTGCCCTTCCCCTTCTCCACCGTCACCCCGCTGGTGCGCGAGTACCAGGCCGCGATGAACAGCGCCGGGCATAAGGGCGATTACGACTTCACCAGCCTGGAAGGCTATATCGACGCCAAGGTGCTGGTGCAGGCCCTGCGCAAAGCCGGCAAGACGCTCACCCGCGCCAGCCTGATGGACGCCCTCAACAGCATGGGCAACGAGAACCTCGGCGGCTTCACCGTGCACTTCTCGCCCGACAACCACTCCGGCTCCGACTACGTGGACACCACCAGCATCACGGCCAGCGGCGGTTTCCGCCACTGACCTCCAGCACCGTATCGGCCTCGGCCTGCTTTCGCGCAGGCCAGGCGGCCAGCAAGATCGCCAGCAGAATCAGGCAGCCGCCCCACAGCGCCTGCGCGCTCAGACGCTCCACGCCGAGCAGCACGGCGCTGCCGCTGGCGAACACGATTTCCACCGTCATCACCACCGCCGTCAAGGTGGACGGCAGCCGCTCTGCGCCATACTGCAGCCCCAGATTCGCCGCCAGAAAAGCCAGCGCCATCAACACCACGCCCATCAGCCACCCCGGCGCCGGTGCCGGCATGGGCGCAACGGCGCCGCTGGCGGTCAGCAGGGCCGCGACGCCGCCCGCCACGATCACCCCGCCGGCGAACATCGCCAGGCCGCGCGCCTCGGGCGGCGTGTGCGCATACTTGCGCAGCAGCACATTGTTGAGCGCGAAAAACATGCCGCCGATCACACCCAGCCAGTCTGCCGGATGTTGCGGCAGCGGCAGACCGCCCCCTTGCGGCCACAACACCACCATCGCTCCGGCCAGGGCCAGCGTCAGGCGCAGGCCGACCAGCCTTGTGAGTTTTTCGTTCAGTAGCCAGCGCGCCAGCAGTGTGGCCCAGACCGGCATGAGATAGAACAGCAGCACCACCCGCACCACGTCGCCCTCGGTCACGCCCCAGTTGAACGCCGCGTTCGTCGCTCCCGAGGCGATGAGAATGCCCCACAGCGGCGGATGCCGCCACAGCGCCCGCACCGCCGATGGCCGCGCCGCCACGATGATGAGCGTGCTCACCGCGTACATCGCCGCGGTGGCCCACAGCGGATTGAGGCCCAGACCATTGAAATGGCGGAACGGCCACCACGACACGCCCCAGACGAAGGCATTGAGCATCAGACCGCCGATGGCGGCCAAGGTGATTGCGGAGGAGTTCGGCATAGAAAAAACGTCAGGCCGCAGGGTGCGGATCAAAGCTGCGCAAGATAGCGGGTTTGCACGCGTGCGTCGCCGAGTCTCACTTTGGCTGGGCGTTTTCGAGAAAAATTCACGCCCGCGGCGCGGCGCGGCATCGTAAAGTCGCGTTTTACTGGGCGCTGGCGAAAGACTGCCGCCCGATCTCCATTGCATCCTTCATCATGCCCGATCAGAACGCGTCCCTCGGACTGCTCGAATTGCCCAGCGAAATCCTGCGGGGGCTGGCGGCCGGGCGCCCGGTAACCGAGCTGGCGGCGCTGCTGTGCCGCATGGCCGAGCAGGCGGTGCCGGGACGCCTCGCCAGCCTCCTGCGGCTGGGGCCGGACGGCGACCTGCACCCGCTGGCGCTGCCCAGCGGCCCGCCGGAATTGTTGGGCGCCTTCGACGGGCTCACGCCCGGGCCGCATGCCGGTTCCTGCGGCAATGCGGTGCTGCACAACGCACCCACCTTCATTGCAGACATCCCCACCGATGATCGCTGGGACGACCTGCGCGCCGCAGCCGAGCAATGCAACCTGCGCTCCTGCTGGTCGTGGCCGGTGCGCGACGGCGCCCAGGTGATCGGCAGTTTTGCCCTGACCAGCACCGTACCCGGCCTGCCCGATGCGGCGCAAACCCAGCTGCTCGAATTCGTCGCCTCCATGGCCGGCGCGCTGCTGCGCATGGACGCGCTGCAGCGCGAGCGCGAGACCGAGGCGCGGCTGCGCCAGGCCATGCTCGACAACGCGCTGGTGGGCATCGCGCTGGTGGGAGAGCGCGTCATCCGCAGTGGCAATGCGCGCATGGTCGAGATGTTCGGCTACCCCGATCTGCAGTCTCTGCAGGGCGTGCCGGCACGCGAAATCTATGCCGACGACGCCGAGTTCGAGGCTATCGGCGCCGATATCTACGCAGCCATGGCGCGCGGCGAGTCGGTCACGCGCGAGGTGCACATGCGGCGGCGCGACGGCAGCCTGTTTTGGTGCGAACTCACCGGCCAGGCCGTCACGGGCCAGCCCGGAGTCGATTCGGTCTGGGTCGGGCAAGACATCAGCGAACGCCGCGCCGCGCAGGAACGCCTGCGCTGGCAGGCGCGGCACGACGCCCTCACCAGCCTGCCCAACCGCTACGCCCTCGACGAATGGCTGCCGCAGCGGCTGCAAGCTGCGCAGGCGCAAGGCGCCACCGTGGCGCTGGGTCTGCTCGACCTGGACGACTTCAAGGCGATCAACGACGACTGGGGCCACGCCGTCGGCGACGAGGTGCTGGTGCAGGTCGCCCGCCAGCTCGGCGCCAGGCTCGAACCCGACGACCTGCTCGCGCGCATCGGCGGCGATGAGTTCGTGCTCGTGCTCCACAGCGCAGGCGGAGCGCAAGCCATCGCCCGCCGCATCGAGGCGCTGGGCGCCTTGCTGCCGCTGAGTGTGCCGCTGCCCGGCGGTAAAACCCATCCCCTGCGGCTCAGCATGGGGCTGGCGCTGTTCCCGCAGGACGGCCCTGATCCCGACACCCTGCTGCGCCACGCCGACGTCGCGCTGCACACCGTCAAGCTGCACAAGCACACGCGTCGCCATTGGTGGCTGCACTGGGGGCAGGAGATCGAAGCCGACTTTCTCGGCGACGGCCCCGAGCACTGGGTGCCGCAGCCCTATGGAGCGCAAGCGCAGGAGCTGTTGCGCATCGCCGCCTCGTCTTTCGTCGCTGCGGCAACGGAATTCATCGCGCAGTTTTACCGCCTGCTCGAACACGACGCCGAATCGCGCCAACTCCTCAGCCACCTCACCCCAGAGGAATTCGATCATCTCAAGGCGCGGCAGGCCGATCATTTCCGGCTGCTGCTCAGCCCGGATCTGCTGGAAGACACGCATGTGCGCGAAGCCACGCGCATTGGCCAGATCCACGCCCTGGTGGGCGTGCCCACGCGGCTGCTGGTGCAGTCTGCAGGGCTTTATCTGCAGGCGCTGATCGATCGCAGTCAGGGCTTGAGCGCCCGTCCGCGCGACCGTCGGCGCATCGTCCAGTTGTTCACCGCGCGGCTGCAAACCGAGCTGCAGACCGAGGTGGAGGCGGCGCAGACGATCCGCGAGCAGTTCCAGCAAAGCGTCATCGCGCTGGAACACGCGCTGCAGGACGGCGCCGCGTGGAGCGAATTCATGCAAATGGCGCTCGACCGGCTGGCCGCCCTGCCCGGGGTCAAAGCGGCCGCTTTGGGCGCGCCCGATGCCAACGGCGAGTTCGTCGTCGAGCTGTCTTCCGGGCTCGAACCCTACGCCCGCGCCATGAAGAAGCACTACGGCGGCATCAAAGTACCCAAGCTGCAAGGTGCGCACGCCGAGAGCCTCGGCCCCACGGCCACGGCCTGGCAGACCGAGAAAATCAGCACCCTGGCGAGCTACGCGCACGACACCCCCGGCGCCCCCTGGCGCGAGGCGGCGCGCGACGCTGGCATTCGCAGCGCCGCCTCGGTTCCGCTGACCGACCGCAACGGCCGCGTGGTCGTCATCCTCAGCCTGTACGGCGGTTACCCGGCCATGTTCGAGCGCGGCGCGGCACGCAGCTTTCTCGACAACCTCGGCCAGACGCTCAGCCGCGCCTGGCAGCGCCTGCACGCTCACGGCCGCCAGCAGCCCGTGCCCGTGGTGCTGCGCCAGCGCTGGCGCAGCAGTCTGTTCGATCATGGGCTGGAGATGCATCTGCAACCCTTGGTCGATCTGCAGACCGGCAAGCCTTACGGCGTCGAAGCCCTCGCCCGCCTGCGCATGGACGACGGCAGCCTCGTCATGCCGGGGCAGTTTCTGCCGTGGTTCGGCCAGGCCGAACTCTCGCGCCTGTTTCGCGGCGGGCTGGCGCAGGCGCTGGCGCACATCGCCCGCTGGGACGCCGAGGGTCTGCGTCTGAGCCTGGGGCTGAACCTGCCGCTGGACGTGCTGCTGCAGCAAGACTGTCGAGGCCGCGTCGAATCGGCGCTGCGCGAGGCTGGTGTCGCGCCCGACCGCTTGTCGCTCGAAATGCTGGAAAACGCCGAATTCGACAATCCGCAGCGCCGCGACGATGCGGTGCGCGACCTCGCCGCCACCGGCGTGCGGCTGGTGATGGACGATCTGGGCAGTGGCTACTCCAGCCTGCTGCGCCTGCGCACCCTGCCGTTTCATACTGTCAAAATCGATCAGGGCCTGGTGCGCGAAGCCGGACGCGACCCCGAGCAGGCCATCGGCTTCATCGGCGCGCTGGTGCAGCTGGCGCAAAGCCTGGGCCTGTGGGTGGTCGTCGAAGGGCTGGAAACGCCCGACCTAGTCGAAGCCGCCACCCTGCTGGGCGCCGACGCCGGCCAAGGCTATGCGCTGGCGCGGCCCATGCCCGCTGCCGATGTGACCGACTGGGTGCGCAACTTCCGCTGCCCGGTCGATCCGCGCCAGCCCGCCACGCCGCTGGGCCGTCTGGCGCAAGATTGGATGGCGCAGCACGGCCGCCTGCTTGCCGACGCCTCGGCCCGCCGCCTGCTGCACGCCGCGCGGCGCAAAGCGCTGCACACCGGCGCCTGACGCACCGGGACTACGCCCACTCGCCGTTACTTGCGCAGCGCGGCGATGCCCTGTTGCAACGTCGCCGCCGACAACTCGCCGATGTGCACCCGCTGCACCGTGCCGTCGGCGCGGATGAACAAGGTGGTGGGCAGCCCAGGAGACTGATAGAGCGACAGCAGCCGGTTGCCCGGATCGAGCAGCACCCCCGGATCGGCGAGTTTCTCGCGCTGCAGATACGCCGCCACGCGCGGCGCCGGCTCGCCCTCGTTGACCAGCACGATGCGCGCCCCAGTCTGCTGCTGCGCCGCCTGGATCAGCAGCGGCAATTCGCGGCGGCAAGGCGGGCACCAGGTGGCCCAGAGGTTGACCACCAGCGGCTGGCCACGCAGGCTGGCCAGCGCCACCAAGCGACCCTGCAGCGTTTGCAGGGTGAGATCAGGCAGCGGCGGGCGCGCCGGTTGCAACAAGGTCAGCGCTCCCATGCCCGCCAGCACAATGGCGGCTCCGGCGCTGGCGCTCAGCGGCAGGCTCATGCGCAAGGCCGGGCGCCGCCAGGCCCAGAACGCCACACCGGCTGCCGCCGCGGCCCAGCCCGCCCAGGGATCGAAGCCGCGATCGCGG
Organism: Thiomonas sp. UBA7699; assembly: GCF_002482605.1. NCBI lineage: Bacteria > Pseudomonadati > Pseudomonadota > Betaproteobacteria > Burkholderiales > Thiomonas > Thiomonas sp. UBA7699. The sequence goes on from NZ_DLGH01000010.1 coordinate 59,082, forward strand.
ATGTCGATCATCGCCAGCACGCTGGAATAGTCTGCGCTGTGCCGTGCCACGAACACGGCGCGCGCCACGACCAGCGCCCCAATCAGCAGCGGCAGCAGCGCGGGCTCGGCATTGCCGCGCCCCGCCTTCTGCGCCACGCCCGCCACCCACACCGCCACGGCATAACCCAGCACCAGCAATAGCGGCGCCCAGGGCAAGACGATGGGGCCGAGGCGCAAGGCGTCCATGCTCAACCCTGCCGGCCGAAGCCGGGCACGAACATCGACGGCCAAGCGTTCCGCATCGTTACGCCGCCTTGCCCACCCAGACTTGCTTGGGCAAGGCGTAGGCGAAACCGGCCTGCGTCAGCGTTTCGCGGATGGTGCGGTTGGTGTCGAAATACACCTGCCAATAGTGGGCGTTGTTGCAGAAGGGAAAAACCGTGAGCACCGGCCCGACGCTGTTGAACTCCAGAATTTCAATCACTGGCGCCGGATCGGTCAAAACATTGGGAATGGCCTGCACCTGTTTGCGCAGCAGCTCCATGGCGGCGACATGATCGGCGTCGCTGGAAAGCTGGCATTTGAGTTCGACGCGGCGGTAGTCGTTGGTCGAATAGTTTTCGATGTTGTTGCCCAGAATCTTGCCATTGCCGACAAAGGTAAGCACGTTGTCGAGCGTGACGATGGAGGTGACGAACAGCCCGACCTCCTTCACCGTGCCGGTCACATCACCCGCCTTGACGAAATCGCCCACCTTGAAGGGCTTGAGCACCAGCAGAAAGGCGCCCGCCGCGAAGTTGCCCAGCAGGCCGCTCCACGCCGCGCCGATAGCCACGCCAGCGCCTGCCACCAAGGCGGCGAAGGTGGTGGTCTGCACTCCGAAATAGCCCAGAATGGCCACGACCAGCACGATGTTCAGCGCGATGTTCATGAAGCTGAGCATGTAGCGCGTGAGCATGGGGTCGAGATGCTGCCGATCCAGCACGCCGCGCAGCAGTTTGTCGGCAATGCGGATGAGCCATCGCCCCAGAATCCACAGCGCGATGGCCGCGAGAATTTTCATTCCCGCCTCGGTGGCGTATTGCAAAAGGAGGTTGCTGTAGTGCTGCACGTCATTCATGGTGGCGCTCCTGGAAAGGACATCGGGGGTTAGACCGATTTTGCGACGGTTTGAAGACAGGGCGAAGCGGCAGAATGTTAAGAATGATGCTCGTCGTGACGCGGCTCGCCGATCAGCTGCGTCCAGTCGCGCTCCCTCTGGTTGCGCCGGTACCAGAGGATGACCAGAAACATGCTGACGGAGACAAAGGTGCCAAACAGCGCAATCACCCACGGCACCGGCAGGTTCAGGCGGATGAGCAGGGCGTAGAACAGCAGCATGAGCAGCACGCTGACGTTCTCGTTGAAATTCTGCACCGCGATCGAATGCCCCGCCGACAGCAGCACATAGCCCCGGTGCTGCAGCAGCGCGTTCATCGGCACCACAAAATACCCGGCCAATGCGCCGATGAATACCATGAAGCCGTAGGCGATCAGCATGTAAAGCGGCAGTTGCACCACCCAGAAATGCAGCTGCACGTCGGGCAGCAGCTCGCGGTTGAAAAACGCCAGCGCCACGGTGGTCAGCCCCATGCCCACGCCCAGCGGCAGCACGCTCAGGCTCTTTTTCAGCGGCACGCGCACGGCGGCGCTAATAGCCCCAGCGGCCACGCCCAGCGCCACGGCCGCCTGCATCACCGACGCCATGGTGAGATCCAGCCCCAGTGCGTGTTCCGCCCACTTCAGCACGATGAACTGCAACGTCGCCCCCGCGCCCCAGAACAGGGTGGTGACCGCCAGCGAAATCTGCCCCAGCTTGTCGGTCCAAAGCACCTTGGTGCAATGCGCAAAATCCACCAGCAGCGCCACCAGCCGGGTTTTCTGTTTTTCGTAACGCGCCCCGGTATCGGGAATGCGCAAATTGCATAAGGCCGCCAGCAAATACACCAGGGTGATGACCAGAATGGCCGCCTCGGGCGTGGTGTTGATACCAACCGCAGCCAGCCCGGGCAGCCCCAGCAAAAAACCCGACGCCGCCTGACTCACCAAAAACCCGCCCAGCACCGTGCCCAGAATGATGGAGCTGACCGTGGTGCCCTCGATCCAACCATTGGCCGCGACCAGTTGCTGCGGCGGCAGCAACTCGGTGAGGATGCCGTACTTGGCCGGCGAATAGGCCGCCGCGCCCAGGCCCACCACGCCGTAAGCCAGCAGCGGGTGCACCGAGATCAGCATGAGCACCAGCCCGGCCACCTTCACCAGATTGGTGATGAACATCACCTTCCATTTCAGAATGGCATCGGCAAACGCCCCCACGAAGGGGGCGAGCACCACATAGGAGATGGTGAAAAAGAACTTGAGCAGCGGCGTCATCCAGTCGGGTGACTGCATCTGCACCAGCAGGGCGATGGCGGCGATGAGCAGCGCGTTGTCGGCCAGCGAAGAAAAAAACTGCGCCGCCATGATCCAGTAAAAGCCTTTTTTCATCGCGTGGCTGCCCGCGATGCTGCGGCAGGCTGTGTCGTATCGTTGGGTGAGAACAAGATCAGGGATTGCGATGAATGAGGCGGGCTGGCGCGTGCGGCATGGCTGGCGGCTTGCGGGAACAGACCCGCAGGCTGCAGAGGTTTATAGCACAGGGCATTTCAGGGCATTTGCGACAATGCTGGCCTCAACCCTCTGCCCGAGCTGCCATGCCCCGCCCGATTTCCGCCGTGATCCACACGGCCGCGCTCTCCCACAACCTCCTGCGAGTCCGCCAGGCCACGCCCGCGAGCAAGGTCTGGGCCGTGGTCAAAGCCAATGCCTACGGTCACGGCATCGCCCGCGCGTATGGCGCGCTGCGCACGGCCGACGGTTTCGCCCTGCTCGATCTGACCGAGGCCGAGAAGCTGCGCGCGCTGGGCTGGGTCGGCCCCATTCTGCTGCTCGAAGGCTGTTTCGCCCCGGAAGACCTCGCGCTTTGCGAACGCCTCAACCTCTGGCATGTGGTGCATTGCCGTGAACAGATCGACTGGCTGGCGGTGCACCGCGGCAACCGCACGCACCGCGTGTTCCTCAAAATGAACACCGGCATGAACCGCGTGGGCTTTTCGCCCGAGGCCTACGCCGCCGCCTGGGAGCGGCTGAACGCGCTGCCGCAGGTGGGCGAAATCACCCACATGACCCACTTCGCCTGCGCCGACGAAGCGGGCGGAATCGACGAAGCGCTGGCACGATTCGCCCGCGGCGTGGGCCATCTGCCGGGCGAACGCACCCTGGCCAATTCCGCCGCGGTGCTGGTGCACGGCGCCGACCCGCGCGTTGCGACCGACTGGGTGCGGCCCGGCATTGCGCTTTACGGCAGCTCGCCCACCGGGCTGGCGCTAGACGCGGCGCACTGGAAGCTGCGCCCCGCCATGAGTCTGCGCAGCGAGCTCATCGACATTCAGCACATCGCTGCGGGCGAGTGTGTGGGCTACGGCGCTCGCTTCACCGCGCCGCGCCCCATGCGCATCGGCGTGGTCGCCTGCGGCTATGCCGATGGCTACCCGCGCGTCGCCCCCAACGGCACGCCCATCGTGGTGGACGGCGTGCGCACGCAGTTGGTCGGCCGGGTGTCGATGGACATGATCACCGTCGATCTCGAGCCGGTGTTTGCCGCAGGCAACCAGCCCATGATCGGCAGCCCCGTGCTGCTGTGGGGACAGGACGCGCAGGCCGAGCTCTCGATCGACGAGGTTGCGGCGGCGGCAGGCACGCTCGGCTACGAGCTGATGTGTGCCCTGGCCCAACGCGTGCCGGTGCGGGTGGAATAGGAAATAGCCCACCCCGAAAACCTTCGCTACGCTCGGTTCTCCCCTCAAGGGGCCAGAAACTCTTGGGACGGCCCGGCGAGTTTCTGAGCCCACCCCGAAAACCTTCGCTACGCTCGGTTCTCCCCTCAAGGGGCCAGAAACTCTTGGGACGGCCCGGCGAGTTTCTGTGACTACACCTATGGCCAAACCCCAAACTGTTTATATCTGCTCCGAGTGCGGCGGCAAGTCCGCCAAGTGGCAGGGCCAGTGCCCGCACTGCCAGGCCTGGAATACCTTGGTGGAAACGGCAGAGCGCAACGTCGATGCCGCCCGCCCCGGCGCACGGCACGGCGCCGCGGCAGCGCAGTTCGCCGGGCGCGGCGGCCTCACCGCGGCGAGCGGCCCGGTGCTGCTCACCGAGGTGCAGGCCGAGCGCCACGCGCACCGAAGCAGCGGCATCGACGAACTCGACCGCGTGCTCGGCGGCGGACTGGTGCCCGGCGGCGTCCTGCTGCTCGGCGGCGATCCGGGCATCGGCAAGTCCACCCTGCTGCTGCAAGTGCTCGCCAATCTGTCCGCCGAACTGCCGGTGCTCTATATCAGCGGCGAGGAGTCCGCCGCGCAGGTGGCGCTGCGCGCCCAGCGCCTGGGGCTGAAAGACGCGCCGGTGCGGCTGATGGCCGAAACGCAGCTGGAGGTCATGCTCGACGAGTTAGCACGCGGCCCCGGCGCCGGGCCGTCCCAAGGCGGGCGTTTCCCCCTCCCAACCTCCCCCACCGAGCGGGGGAGGAGCAATCACTCCCTCCCCACGGGTGGGGAGGGTCGGGGTGGGGATGCCCCCCTCGGGGGGCAGCGAGCGAACGCGAGCGTGGGGGCCGACCCCGCCGCAGGGCCGCCCCAAGGCGGGGTCCGCCCCCTCGGGGGGCAGCGAGCGAATGCGAGCGTGGGGGCCTATTCCATCGCAGTGATCGACTCCATCCAGACGGTTTACACCGAGGCGCTGTCGTCGGCGCCGGGGTCGGTGTCGCAGGTGCGCGAATGCGCGGCGCAGCTCACCCGCGCGGCCAAGGCCAGCGGCATCACCCTGGTGCTGGTCGGCCATGTCACCAAGGAAGGCGCGCTCGCCGGCCCACGCGTGCTGGAGCACATGGTCGATACCGTGCTGTATTTCGAGGGCGACACGCAGTCGCGCTTCCGGCTGATCCGTGCCATCAAGAACCGCTTCGGCGCGGTGAATGAACTGGGCGTGTTCGCCATGACCGAGCATGGCCTCAAAGGCGTGTCCAACCCCTCGGCCATCTTCCTCTCCACCCACGCCGAGCCGGTTCCAGGCACCTGCGTGCTGGCCACGCTGGAGGGCACCCGCCCGCTGTTGGTGGAAGTGCAAGCGCTGGTGGACAACGCCGCCGCGCCCAGCCCGCGTCGCCTGTCCGTGGGGCTGGACGCGGCGCGGCTGGCCATGCTGCTGGCCGTGCTGCATCGCCATGCGGGAGTCGCCAGCGGCGATCAAGACGTGTTCGTCAACGCGGTGGGCGGCGTGCGCATCACCGAGCCCGCGGCCGATCTGGCCGTGCTGCTGGCCATTCAGAGTTCGCTGCGCAACCGCCCGCTACCGCGCGGTCTGCTGGCCTTCGGTGAAGTCGGCCTGGCGGGTGAAATCCGCCCCGCCCCGCGCGGGCAAGAGCGCCTGCGCGAAGCCGCCAAACTCGGCTTCTCCGCTGCCATCATTCCGGCTGCCAATGCCCCCAAGGGCGCGGGAAAACAGTTCGAAGGGCTGGAGTTGCACCCGGTGTCGCGCATCGAAGAAGCGCTGGACGTGGTGCGCGGGCTGGGGTGACGCATCAACCCCGCGCCGCATCACGGGTGCGCATCCCTTGGAGGATCAGCGCCGTTCCCAGCGGCCGCCCTGACCGTGCCAACCGCCGCCTTGCTGCACCCAGCGATGCGGCACCCAACGGTAGCCAGGGCGTGGCGCGTGCCAGTAGCCCCGGTTCCACACGTAGCGACCGTTTGCCCAGCCCCAATAGCCGGTGATCCACACCGCTCCGGGGTAGGGCGCCACGCCGACCGCCTCGTACTGCGGGGCGGGAGGCGGCACACTGACCACGTCATATGCGGGCGCACCGTAGCCATATTGCGGCGGCACGGGCGCCACCACGCAACCGCCCAGCCCCAGCGCGGCAACAGCAGGCAAGATCAGAGCCGCGAGGCGACGCTTCGGGGTGTTGAGTGCAGCGGGAATGAGCGGTTGAGACATGGCGATGACCTCGTGTGTCGTGGGAGCAGGTTCTGAAGTAACGCGCAGCGCTGCGAAACCGCGACAGACGATCACGCCTTTCTCACACCAATAGCGTGAACAGACCCTAATCCGGCGGCCAGCGCACTCCACGGCGAGCAGCCATGTCCTGGCCCATCGCCGAGATTTGGGCGGGGTTCATGCGCGCTTGCGCGGCCGGAAAAATCTGCGTGTTTTCGATGGCAATATGCGCGGCGTGCAGAGCGCTGAAGCGTTGCGCCGCATCGGTGATGGGCGCCGACGCGGGCAGGGCCTGCGCGGCTTTCACTTGCAGCAGCCAGTCGCGCAACTCGGCCCAGAGCACGGCAAGCGTGCGGTGATCGCTTTCAAGCGTTTCCAGCACCGCGTCGTCGCCGTCCCACTCTTCCGCCGAAACGCGCAGCAGCGGAAACACATGCAGTTCCTCGTCTTCATGGTGCAGCGGCGCGGCTACATCGAAGTAGCGCAGCACTTTGCCGGCCGCCTGCTGCGCCTGCTGCGCCTGTGCGTCCGTGCCTTCTTGTGCGCCCCCAGGGTCGGCACGCCGCCCCGCCCCCCGTTGGGAACAAGGAAACTTGGGGCGGCCTTGCGTTTCCTTGAGCGCCACATGATCGATCAGCCGCAGCAGCAGAGCGTCCATGCGGGTGATGCGGGCATGGCAGCCGCGCAGCAGCTCGAAGGGCTGGTCAAACCCGGCGGCGGACAGATCGTCAGAAAGCAGCATCACCGCCGCATCACGATGCGAAGGCTGGCGCACCCGGTGCACCCTCGTCGCCCAGCGCTGCCTTTTGCGCCCGCTCGGCATCGCGTCTTTCCATGCGCGCCGGGCCTTCGCCAGAAGGGTCGGCCACGACCGCGTAAATCTGCGCATGAAATCCGATCACGCCCACACGGTGCGCCACACTGACCAGCGTGGCGTCGGGCAGACGCTGCTGCAAAAGCGCGTACATGGCGCGTTCGGTCGGCGCGTCGAGCGCGCTGGTGGCCTCGTCCATGAACAGCCAGTCCGGGGCGATGAGCAGGGCGCGGGCCACGGCCAGGCGCTGTTGCTCGCCGGGCGAGAGGCGTTGCATCCAGGTATCGGTCTGCTCCAGCGCGGCTTCCAGATAAGGCACGCGGGCGAGTTGCAGCGCCTCGCTGATTTGCGCGGCACTGAAGTCTTCCGGGCTTTGCGGATAGGTGAGCGCCTGTTTGAGCGTGCCCAGCGGCAGATACGGCTTTTGCGGCAGGAACAGGGTGCGGCCCGAGGGCGCGTGCGCGTGCGCGGTGTTGAGCGCGTAGGGCCAGATGCCGGCGAGCCAGCGCACCAGCGTGCTCTTGCCGCTGCCCGACGGCCCGGTGAACAGGGTGTGCTGGCCGCGGCTGATGTGCTCACCCGCGCATTGCAGCAGCGGCCGTCCGTCGGGAGAGAGCAGCAGCAGATCGCCCAGCGCCACCGACTCGCGCGCGCTGCGCAGCGGCACCACACCGGCCGAAGCGATCGCAGCGCTTGATGACCGGTCTGAGGGCAGACCTGCGGAAGCGGGCGCCGTGGGCGTAGGCGGATGACTCTGCGCGTTTTGCATGGCCTCGACAAAGGTCTGCAGACGCTCGACGGTGGCTCGCCAGTCGGCAATGCTGGTGTACGCGCCGATGAACCAGGACAGCGCGCCCTGCACCTGACCGAAGGCCTGCGCCGTCTGCGTCAGGCCGCCGAGTTGAATCTGCCCGGCAAAGTAACGCGGCGCGGCCACCAGGATGGGGAAGATGATGGCGAGCTGGCCGTAAAACGCGCTGTACCAGGTGAACAGCTTCTGCCGCTTCATGATGCCCCACCAGTTGCTCCACACATTGGCGAACCGGTCGCGGTGCCCGGCCAATTCGCGCTGCTCGCCGTTGTAGAGCGCAATGCCTTCGTCGTGCTCGCGGGTACGCGCCAGGCCGAAGCGGAAATCCGCCTCGTAGCGCTGCTGGTAGAAGTTGAGCCGAATCAGCGGCTTGCCCACCCAATGCGCCAGCACGCTGCCCACACCGGCATAGAGAATGGCGACCCACACCATGTAACCGGGAATGGTGATGCCGAACAGGGTGACCGCGCCCGACAGCATCCACAACATGACCAGAAAAGAAAACAGCGTGACCAGCGAGGAGACGAAGCCGAAAAACAGATTGAGGCTGCCGTTGATGAAACCGCCGATATCGTCGGCGATCCGCTGGTCCGGGTTGTCGGTGTTGCCCTGCCGCAGCGACATGCGGTAATGCGTGCCGCCAGAGAGCCAGTCCTTGAGAAACACCTCGGTCATCCAGCGACGCCAGTTGATCTGCAGCATCTGCAAAAAGTACTGTGAATACACCGCCAGCGCGATGTAGAGAAAGGCGTAGCCAGTGAAATACAGCAGCAGTTGCTTGAACGCGCCGAAATTCTTCGCCTGCAGCGCATTAAAAAAATCACCGTTCCACTGCGTGAGCTTCACATTCACCCAAACCAGCGCCAGATTCATCGCCAGCACCAGCAAAAGCAGACCCCAGCCCTTTTTTTTCTCTTCCGAAACCAAGTACGGTTTGGCGAGCGAATAGAAATGTCTGAGGGCGAAGCGATACGACTGTGGAGAGGCTTGAGGTGGCATGAGGCAAACGGCTCCCGAAAACGCGAAAACTGCGGCATTGTGCCTGTGACGGCGCGGCCGTTGTCACAGTACGGACATGCCCTCAGCTGTCGCAGCCTAACGACGCCGCCTGAGGATCGGCTTAAGACCGCCGCCCACCCGGGCCGTATGATGCCCATTCTCGAACGACCGTGCTTTTTCTCATGACCGACACCCCCATTTCCGCCGAACTTCAGACCGCCTTCGACGCTGCCGTCGCCCATTCCAAGACCCTCACCACCCGCCCCGACAACCAAACCCTGCTGCAACTCTACGGCCTGTACAAACAAGGCAGCGCGGGCGACGTTTCGGGCGAACGCCCCGGATTGACCGATTTCGTCGCCCGCGCCAAATGGGATGCCTGGGCCGCACGCAAAGGCATGCCCCGCGCTGAGGCCATGCAGGCCTATATCGATCAGATCAACGCCCTGTCCACCTGAGCGCCCCAGGGCCGGGCTGCGCTGACCCTTCTGAGGCGCTCAGGCGTTGCATCTGATTACATTCAAGTATTTAGATGTCGTTGACTTGAATCAAGCTCGCGGAACACAGGACGCCCAGAATGCAGACATGACAAAACCCCTTCAGCGTTGTGCGCCAATTTGTCGCAGTCGCCGCAAGGAAAAACATGGAGGTCGTCATGTCTCTCATCCCTTGTTCACAAAACGTTTTTTTCCGCCAGTTCTTCACCCGACAGCGTGAGTCTGCGCGCCGACTGAAATACAGCCTCGCAGCGTTGACCGGCTTGATCGGCTGCTTGGCGTGGGCGCCCAATGCGCAAGCCGTGCCCGCCTTTGCCCGCCAGACCGGGCAGGACTGCATCGCCTGTCACGTCGGCGGCTTCGGCCCGCAGCTCACGCCTTTTGGCCGGGCGTTCAAGCTCGACGGCTACACCCTGAGCGACGGAAAAAAACACATTCCGCTGTCGGCCATGCTGGTGGCTTCTTACACCCACCAGGCGCAGAGCTATGGCAACAACAACTACATGGGCCCGCCGCCCGCAGGATTCAGCGCCAACGACAACTTCACCGCGCTGCAGCAGGCCTCCATTTTTCTGGCGGGTCGCATTACCGACCACGTGGGCATGCTGGGGCAGGCCACCTATTCCGACCCAGGTTCGCAAAACCTGGCCTGGGACAACACCGAGCTGCGCTACGCCCACTCCTACACACTCGGCTCCGCCAGCGGCCTGTTCGGCATGAGTCTGAACAACAACCCCACTCTGTCGGACGTGTGGAACACCACGCCCGCTTGGCAATACAGCTATATGGCGCCGCCATTCGGCAACAGCGGTCCGCCGGTATCCCCCGTCATTTACAACCTGGGGCAAAGTGTCGTGGGCGCCACGGCGTACACGATGATTGACAACAGCTGGTATGCGGAGGCTGGGGCCTATCACAACCTTTCGACTTACTGGGCCAACGCATTGCATGCGGGCAACGCCTCCCTGCAAGGCGAAGCGCCCTACTGGCGGCTGTGGTACTCCAAAACCGTCGGCCCCCATGTATTCGAGGCTGGCCTGCTGGGATTTGACGCCCGCATCAACACCAGCGGTCTACCCGGACTGCCCACAGACGACTATCACGACATCGGACTGGATGCGACCTATCAATTCCTCAATGGCGGCCCGAACATCATCACCGCAAACGCCATTTATATGCACGAACGCCAGAACCTGAACCAAGCGCTGTTGCAAGGCAACGCGAGTAACGGCAGCAACACGCTGAACTCGGCCAATCTGAACGTGGCCTACTGGCGTGACAATACTTACGGGGCAACGCTCGGGCTGTTTCAAACCACTGGCTCCTCCGATGCCGTGGTTTATGCCAACTCGCGCACCAACAGCCCGAATACCAACGGCGCCATTTTTGAAATCGACTGGAATCCGTTCGGCAAGAGCTGGGTCAACCCCGAGAAAAATCTGCGGATCGGTTTGCAGTACACGCTGTACAACAAATATCTCGGGGCCAAAACCAATTTTGACGGCGCCGGCACCAATGCACGGGATATGAATACCCTCTACCTCTATCTGTGGACGGCGATCTGATCGGCGAAGTGGTCAGGCGCAAAGCCGATGCGCTCCGCGAGCAGTGGGGCGCATCTCAGTTTGATCGCAGCCGGGCCGCTCGACGGCCCCACCTCGTTATCACTTGTCACGATTTCATCATCTGATCCAGCGCAGAACGTCCTATGCTTTTCGCATTGATCATTCGGCTTACGCAAGGAGGTTTTCCATGACAAACGCCAACACATTCATCTATTTCGCCCAAGCCTTCCACCACGGCGAGGCCGAGCAGCACAGTTATGTCGTGGCCGTCGGTGAGCGCGAAGTCGTCGAGGCGCTGGCCAAGGCGGAGCACGCGCGGCTGCGAGGGGCTTATGGCGTGGCCATTTACCGCACTCTGCCAAATGGCGCCACGCAAGACAACTTCCGCCTGGTCGGCTACCTCTCGTCCGACATGGGCGAGAAATGGACTTGCAGTCAGCCCGACGAAACTCAGGCGGCCTGAGCCGCGCTGAGGTTCACTGCACCATGCCCAGCCAGCGCGGAAACGCCAGGCTGATTGCCGGGATGTAGGTCACCAGGCCCAGAAACACCAGCATGGTCAGCAGCCAAGGCCACACCGCGATGGTGAGTTCGGTGATGCCCATCTTGGCGATGCCGCTGGCGACATAAAGGTTGAGGCCCACCGGCGGGTGGCACATGCCCACTTCCATATTCACCACCATGATGATGCCGAAGTGGATCGGGTCGATGCCCAGTTGCATGGCCACGGGAAACAGAATGGGCGCGAGAATCAGCACGATACTCGACGGCTCCATCACATTGCCGGCCACCAGCAGCAGCACATTCACCAGCAGCAGGAAGGCAATCGGCCCCAGGCCCGCGCCCAGCAGCCACTGCGCCATGTTTTGCGGAATGTGCTCCGAGGTCATCAGGAACGAGAACAGCACCGCGTTGGTGATGATGTAGAGCAGCATGGCGCTCATATTGGCCGAAGCCAGCAGCACCCGCGGCACATCGCTGAGCTTGAGATCCTTGTAGACGAACACGGCGATGATGAAGGCGTACACCGCGCTCATCGCCGCCGCCTCGGTGGGGGTGAACATGCCGCTGTAAATGCCGCCCAGCACGATGAGGATGAGCATCAGCCCCCAGAAACTCTCGCGCAGCGCCTTACCGCGCTGCGCCCACGTCGCCCGAGGCTGACGCGGGTACTTGCCTCGCCAGGCGCGCCACCAGGTGGTCACGCCCAGCATGGTGGCCAGCATGATGCCGGGTACCACCCCGGCCATGAATAGCGCGCCCACCGACGAATTGGTGGAAACTGAATACAGCACCATTACGATCGACGGCGGAATGAGAATGCCCAGCGCGCCCGAGGTGGTGATGACCCCGGCGCCGAAGCGCGGCGGAAATCCGGCCTTGACCATGGCCGGCATGAGGATGGAGCCGATGGCCACCACAGTGGCCGGGCTGGACCCCGACACCGCGGCGAACAGCGCGCAAGCCAGCACGCCGGCCAGCCCCAGCCCGCCGGCCCAATGCCCGATGAGGCTGCTGGCGAAGGTGATCATGCGGCGCGCCACGCCACCGTGGGTCAGAAAGTTGCCGGCCAGAATGAAGAACGGAATCGCCATGATCTCGAAGTTCTCGATCCCGGTGAACAGCTTGAGCGCCACGGCCTGGATGGGTACATCGGTCATGGTGAACAAGAAGGTGAGCACCGTCAGCCCGAGGGCGATGGAAATGGGCATGCCCGTGAGCATCAGGGCGAGCAGCAGGGCGAAAATGATCAGCGCGCTCATTTCGCACCTCCCATCTGCGGCACCGGATGAATGTTGTCCGCCCCGGGCGCAATCTCCATCGGCTCATCCAGCCCTTCCACCGCGCCTGGATCGTGGTGCGGCAATTGCCCGTCGCGGTTGAAGCGCCAGGCGACCTGCAAAAAGCGGTAGCACATCAACGACGATCCGAGCGGAATCGCCAGGTACACCCACCACATCGGCACTTCGAGATCGGGCGAAGTCTGGACGGTATGGCCGACATGCCAGACAAAGTTCGCGCCCATGACCGCAACCGTGCCTGTGAACAGCGCTCCGGCCAGCAGACCGAACAGAATGACGGGTTTTTGTTTTTCCGGCGCAAGGCGGTTGACCAACACGTCCACGCCCACATGGATGCCGGTGCGCACGCCATACGCCGCGCCGAACTTGGCCATCCACACAAACATATAGATGCAGAGTTCCTGCGCCCAGCTCAAGTTGAGCGACAACAGCCAGTCCTGCAAGCCCGGAATGGCAAAGCCCGCCATATAGCGATGCACGACGGCAACAAAAATGAGCAAGGTCGCCGCCGCCATCAGAATGGCGATCAGCGTTTCTTCCAACCGGTCGAGCACGCGGTTGAACAGGGCAAGAGCAGACATGGGAGGGTCCGATCAGGAAGGGGGTTGACGGGCCAGAACGACAAAAGCCCATGCCGACTGGGCACGGGCTTCGCACATCGATTCTGAACGACTCAGAGCTTGGCGGGATCGAAACCGGTCGCCTTGAACACAGAGTCCATCAGCGCCTTGGGCACGCGCGACTCGGCCTGCTTGTAAACCGGCACCATCGCCTTTTTCCAAGCCAGACGCTCGGCCGGAGTGAGGGCGATGACCTCGCACTTGCCCGACTTACGCACCGCTTCAGTGGCATCGTCGTTGTCCTTCTTCGCCACCTTGTTGGCGAAATCGGTAGCTTCGACCATGGCCTGGTCGAGCGTCTTGCGAATGTCGGCCGGCAAGCCCTCCCAGAACTTCTGGTTGACGATGACTGCGTAACCCAGATAGCCGTGCTGGGTCTGCGTCATGGCCTTCTGCACTTCATAGAACTTCTGGGTGTAGAAGTTGGAGGGCGGATTCTCGGTGCCGTCCACCACCCCGGTCTGCAGCGCCTGATACACCTCGGAGAACGCCAGCACTTGCGGAATGGCGCCGATGACGCGCATTTCCATCTCAAGAATCTTGCTCGACTGGATGCGCATCTTCAGGCCCTTGGCGTCTGCGGGATTGCGCAGCGGCTTGTTGGCGCTCATGTCCTTGAAGCCGTTGTCCCAATAGGCCAAACCGAGAATGCCCTTGGATTCGAGCTTTTTCAGCAGCCCGGCGCCGATGGGGCCTTGCGTGATCTTGTGCAGGGCGGTGTAGTCGTCGAAGATGTAGGGCAGGTCGAACAATTCGAATTCCTTGGCCCCCAGCGGTCCGAACTTGGCCAGCGAAGGTGCAAGCATCTGCACAGAACCGAGCTGCAGCGCCTCCATTTCCTCCTTGTCTTTATAGAGCTGGCTGTTGGGATAGACCTCCACCTTCACCCGGCCCTTGGTGCGCTCTTCCGCCAATTTTTTGAAGTATTCGGCGGCCTGCCCTTTGGGGGTGTTGGGCGCAACCACATGGCTGAACTTGATGACGATGGGCTGTTGCGCCCGCACCAAGGGGCTCAGACCCAAACCGGCTGCGGCCAACCCCAGACCAATGACTGCTTGACGACGCTGCATGGCGATCTCCGTTGATTTGTTGTGTTGTGAAATGAATAGTATTTTTTTGTAACCGGCGAGAGCATACGTCAACCCGCGGCTGAAGCGCGCAGGGTTAGCCCGGAGGATCAGCCAGCCGAAGGGGTTGCCGAGGGATTCGCCGAAGGGGTCGCCGAATAGGCAGCGTCAGCCAAAACCAGACGCTCTTAGCCGCGGCCGTTGTTGACTGGCGGCTTGTTTGCGCCTTTGCGCAGTTCACGCGCATGCTCGTCGGCGCTCTGCTGAATTTTGCGGCTGAAAAACCAGATAAAAAATACGCCGATGCCCAGCATGAAAATGCTGCCAATCAAGCTGAACAGACCATAATCGGTGCCGAGCAATCCTTGCCAAGCAGATCCCATGATGTCTTTCTCCCTGTTGTTGACGATGCGTGAGAATAAATCCGTACACAGTTTACGGTTTGACACAGAGCAAACAGCGTTCGGCCTGACCCGGCTAAGCCGCATCGGGCGCAAGCGATGAACGCGGCGCGTTTCGGCATCGTCAGCGCCATTGCGCAGGAGCAACAGGGTTTGCTGGAATGTTTGCAGCAGCCGCGCGGTGTGCGTCACGGCAGCCGCGACTACACCCTGGGCACGCTGTGGGGCAGCGAAGTGGTGCTGGTGCTGTGCGGCATCGGTAAAGTGGCGGCGGCCGCCACGACCACCAGCCTGATTGTCGAATTCGGCTGCGACGCGCTGCTGTTCACCGGCGTGGCTGGCGGCCTGGGAGACGGCGTGGCAGTGGGCGATCTGGTGATTGCCGACACGCTGCTGCAGCACGACCTCGATGCCCGACCGCTCTATCCGCAATACGAAGTGCCCGACACGGGGTTGACGCACTTCGCCGCGAACCGCGCGCTCACCGACCGCCTGCACGCCGCTGCGCAGCGGCTTTTGTCACCGCAGGCCGAGCCCTTGATTGATGCCCAGACCCGCCAGGCCTTCGGGCTGCACGCCCCGTGCGTGCATCGCGGGCTGATTGTCAGCGGTGACCGCTTTATCTCCACCCGCGCCGACAGCGACGCGCTGCGCCACGCGCTGCCCGACGCGCTAGCGGTAGAGATGGAGGGTGCCGCAGTGGCGCAGGTCTGCCGCGATTACGACGTGCCTTTCGCGCTGGTGCGCACCATTTCCGACCGCGCCGACGACACCGCCCACATCGACTTCGGCCGCTTCATCCACGCCGTGGCCAGCCAGTACAGCCGGGCGTTGCTATCTGAGCTTTGGCACGCCGGACTTACAAACGAGAAGGCAGATCCAGGCGGTCGGTAAACAGACCGTCCAGTCCGTCAGCCAGCAGCGCTCTCGCCTGATTGGCGTCATTCACCGTATAGGCGCGCAGCTTCAGTCCGCGCGCATGCACCGCCGCCACGACCGCAGGCGTCACCTGTTGCCAATCGGTATGCAGCCCCTCGGCGCCCAGCGCCACGGCCTGCGCCAGCGCCTGATCGTCGTAGGTTTCCACCAAATAGGCCAGCGGCACATCGGCCTGCCGGGCGTCGAGCGCCGCGCGGGCCGCCTGCAGCGCGGCGAGCGAAAAGGAGGACAGCAAGGGCCGCGGAGCTGAGGGCTGATCGGCCAGCCACTGCACCACGCGGCGCGCCACGGCCTCGCCGGTTTGTGCATCCTGCTCGGGGTTGGGCTTGATTTCCAGGTTCAGCCAGACCGCATGGCGCGCGGCGAAGTCGAGCACCTGAACGAGCGAGGCCGGAGGCTCGCCCTTGAAGGTCGCGCTGTGCCAGCTTCCGGCATCCACCAGTTGCAGGTTTTCCCAGCGCCAGGGCGCCGCCGGGCCGCGCGCGTCGG
Source organism: Thiomonas sp. UBA7699 (assembly GCF_002482605.1). Classification (NCBI taxonomy): domain Bacteria; kingdom Pseudomonadati; phylum Pseudomonadota; class Betaproteobacteria; order Burkholderiales; genus Thiomonas; species Thiomonas sp. UBA7699. Next base: position 75,139 of record NZ_DLGH01000010.1, read on the forward strand.
TGGTGCGGTCGAGCGTGTCGTCGTGCAGCAGCCACAGCACGCCGTCGGCACTGAGTTTCACATCGCATTCAAACGCGCGAAAACCGGCCTTGAAGCCGACTTCAAAAGCGGCCAGCGTGTTCTCGGGCGCGGCATCGCCCCCGCCGCGGTGCGCGAACCAGCGCAGATCAAATGGAATTCGAATCGTCATGATGGTGAGCGGCGTTGATCATCCCGTGCATCTTGCGCTTGCAGCATGACGCCCTGTTGTCACGCCGTTGCCTTTTTGGCGGCCGCTTTTTTCGCTGGCGCCTTGGCCGGGCGCGGCTCGAACTCGAAGCCGATTTTGCCACCCGTTTGTTTCACCAGAAACGCCTTGAACTTGCGCTTGGTGCGCGCCGAGACGAAGCCGTCGAGCAGATCGGTGCGGCCGGTCTGAAGCAGTTTGCGCATCTGCTCGGGCTCGATGGGCTGCTGCAAAATGATCTTGCCGCTGCGGAAGTCGCAGCTCGGCGCCGGGCCCACGCTCTTTTCGCAGACATAGCTGCTGCCCGCTTCATACACCGCGCTGCCGCATTTGGGGCAGGCGCCCAGCGGCTGTTGCGAACTGAAGTCGGGCGCTTCGCCCCCATCGCTGCCGGGCGCGCTGTCACCGAAGTCGAATTCGAGTTTCCACTGCCCTTTGCCGTCTTCCTGCGCCAGCTTGAGTTCGGCGGCGAACGGGCGGCCCATCTTGCTGCGAAAACCGGTGAGCGGGCCGAGGTGCTTGTCGCGCAGCAGCTGCTCCACTTCGGCCAGCTCGAAGCTGCGTCCGCCCGGATGTTTGCCGATGGAAAAATCGCACTGCGTGCAGGCGTAGCGGTGGTAGTTCTCCTTGACCACGCCGCCGCAGTTCGGGCAGGGCGTTTGCAGCGTGGCGTAGTCGCCGGGCACGGTGTCGCGGTCGAATTCCTTGGCGCGGCGCACGATGGTTTCGGTCATGCCGGCAATGTCGCGCATGAAGGCTTCGCGCGAGAGCTGGCCGCGCTCCATTTGCGCCAGCTTGTGCTCCCAGCCGCCGGTGAGTTCGGGCTTGGTGAGTTCTTCCACCTGCAGTCCCCGCAGCAGGGTCATGAGCTGGAAGGCCTTGGCGGTGGGGATCAGCTCACGGCCCTCGCGCACCATATACGCCTCGGCCAGCAAGCCTTCGATGGTGGCCGCGCGCGTGGCCGGCGTGCCCAGCCCTTTGCCCGACATGGCCTCGGCGAGTTCTTCGTCTTCCACCATCTTGCCCGCGTTTTCCATCGCGCCCAGCAAGGTCGCTTCGGAGTAGCGCGCGGGCGGGCGGGTCTTGAGGGCTTTGAGTTCCACGGTCTCGGCCTGCACCGCGTCGCCCTCTTTCACGGCGGGCAGGTTGTCATCTGCGCCCTGCTCTTCCTTGCCGTAGATTTCCAGCCAGCCGGGTTTGACCAGAATCTTGCCCTCGGTCTTGAACTGATGCGCGCCCACGGTGCTGATGCGCGTGGTCACCAGAGATTCCGCCGCCGGGAAGAACACCGCGAGAAAGCGCCGCGCCACCAGGTCGTAAATCTTGGCCTCGGCCTCGGTGAGTGCGCCGGGCGTCTGCGTGGTGGGGATGATGGCGAAGTGATCCGACACCTTGGCGTTGTCGAACACGCGCTTGCTCGGGCGGATGTAGTCGGCCTCCAGCGCGCGGCGTGCGTGCGGCGCGATGGCCCCGCCCGCCTCGGCCAGCGCCTGCGCGGTCTGCCGCGCCACGGCGAGATAGTCTTCGGGCAGATGGCGCGAGTCGGTTCGCGGATAGGTCAGCGCCTTGTGCTTTTCGTACAGCGCCTGCGCCAAGCCGAGCGTGGTCTTGGCGGAAAAGCCAAAGCGCCCGTTGGCCTCGCGCTGCAAAGAGGTGAGGTCGAACAGCGCGGGCGAGAGCTGGGTGGACGGCTTGGATTCGTCGCGCACCGTGGCGGGCTGTCCGTTGCAGGCGGCGACGATGGCTTCAGCGCGCGCCTTGTCCCACAGCCGGTCGGCGCGGACGTCTGCATCTTCCCCTCGCTTGAACGCCGGATCGAACCACTTGCCCGCATACGCCCCGGCGGGCGCGCCAAACTGCGCGTGCACCTCGAAGTATTCGCGGGCAATGTGCTTGCGGATCTGCTCCTCGCGCGTCACCACGATGGACAGCGTGGGCGTCTGCACCCGGCCCACCGGCGTGAGGAAAAAGCCGCCGTCCTTCGAATTGAACGCGGTCATCGCCCGCGTGCCGTTGATGCCCACCAGCCAGTCGGCCTCGCTGCGGCTGCGCGCGGCATCGGCCAGCGGCCGCATGTCGGCATCGGCGCGCAGACGCTCGAACCCTTCGCGGATGGCCTGCGGCGTCATCGACTGCAGCCACAGCCGCTTCACCGGCTTGTCCAGCGCCTTCTTGCCCTCGGCGTATTGCAGGATGAGGCGGAAAATCAGCTCGCCCTCGCGCCCCGCGTCGCAGGCGTTCACCAGCGCGGTCACATCCTTGCGCTTGAGTTGTTTGACCACCGCCGCCAGTCGGCTCTTGGTCTTTTCGATCGGGTTCAGATCGAAGTGCGGCGGAATGACCGGCAGATGGGCGAAGCTCCATTTGCCGCGCTTGACCTCGAAGTCGTCCGGCGCCTTGATTTCCACCAGATGGCCGACCGCCGACGTCACGACATACTGCTCGTTCTCGAAATACTCATCATGTTTGTCGAACTTGCCCGACTGCGGCGTCAGCGCGCGCACGATGTCTTGTGCCACGCTGGGCTTTTCGGCGATGACCAGGGTTTTACTCATAGGACGGAATGGATGCGATCAAAGAAATTTGGCGATGCCCGCGATGTCTTCGGCGAACAGCTCGCCCGAATCGGCCATCTTCACCCGGCCGTCGCGGCCAATGACAATGGTGACCGGCAGACCCGCGGGTTTGGGAAGCACCTTGGCCAGCGCGGGCGACAGCCACGCCACCGGAAAGGTGTAGTTCTTGCTCTTGAGAAACGGCGCAATATCGGCCGCCTTCTTGTCGATGGACAGGGCCAGCACTTCCAGCCCGCGGCTGTGCTCCTTCTTGTATAGCGCCTCGACATGCGGCATCTGCCGCGCGCAGAACGGGCACCAGGTAGCCCAGTATTCCAGCACGATGACCTTGCCCGCCCAGTCCTTGGTGTGCAGCGTCTTGCCGCCCAGCAACTCCACCGTGGGCGGCAGCGTAAACACGCTGCCCTCCTTCGGCAAGGGCACGGCCTTCTTGTCTTTTTTCTCCAGCGCGCTGGCCTGCTCGGCCACGTTTTGCGCCCAGGCGGGCACGGCCACAGCGCCGAGCGCGGCGGCAAACCCTTTCAACTGAGTACGACGAGATTGATCCATGATGACGGCTCCCTAGAATGCCTCGATTTCGACCATAACGAGAACGATCACGGACGGTTTGTCTCCTCCACCTCTCGCGTTCTCTTTTTTTACTTTACCGAGTTTCTTCGCCGCCGCGCATTCCCACCCGTCTCGCCCTGACCACCGATGCCCAAAAGCCGCCCCGCCTCCGCCGTTGCTCCCTCCGGCGGCCCCTACACCCAGGTGCAAGATTCTCCCATCCACGGACGCGGGGTGTTTGCCCGCCGCCCCATCCATGCGGGGCAGCGCCTGCTGGAATACAAGGGCGAGCGCATCGACTGGCCCGAAGCCCTGCGCCGCCACCCGCGCGACCCGGCCCAGCCCAATCACACCTTCTACTTCTCGCTGGGCGACGACACCGTGATCGACGGCGGCGTGCAAGGCAACAGCGCCCGCTGGATCAACCACTCCTGCGCCCCCAACTGCGAGGCACAGCAAGTCGGCAGCCGCGTGTTCATCGACGCCCTGCGCGACATCGCCCCCGGCGAAGAGCTGTTCTTCGACTACGCCCTCGAACTCGACGCCCGCTACACCGCCAAACTCAAGCGCGACTACGCCTGCCGCTGCGGCGCCCCCAACTGCCGCGGCACCCTGCTCGCGCCCAAGAGGCGCAAAGGCAAATGAGCAAAGACCCATCCCCCTCCCGGCCTCCCCCACGCTGTGGGGGAGGTGAGAACTGCGCTGCGCGGGCTGTAGGCCGCCCCTCCCGGCCTCCCCCACAAGTGGAGGAGGTGAGAACAGCGCTTCGCGCCTACTTCGGATGCCCCTCCCGGCCTCCCGCACCGCGCGGAGGAGGGGTGTTTGCTCCCTCTCCACTTGTAGGGAGGGCTGGGGAGGGGTGCTGGTTGTGATCCATCCCCTCACCCTCCGCGCCCGCCAATTACAGCGCGACATGACCGACGCGGAACGCCTGCTTTGGAGCCGCGTGCGCAATGGGCAATTGGGCAGCAAATTTCGCCGCCAAGTGCCCATTGGCCCCTACATCGCCGACTTCACCTGCGCTGCTGCCCGCCTGGTTGTGGAACTCGACGGCGGACAGCACAACGAATGCCCCCACGATGCGCTACGCGATGCGTTTTTTCGGCAAAGAGGCTATGAGGTTTTGCGCTTCTGGAATAACGATGTGTTGGTCAATATCGCGGGCGTGTTGCTGACGATTCAATCTGCGGTTGAACAACGCGCAGGCCAATCTCCCCCTCCCAACCTCCCCCAGCAAGTGGGGGAGGAGAAATGCGCGTTCACTCCCTCTCCACTTGTGGGGAGGGTTGGGCAGGGGAGAGCGGCCACCTCCGACCCCCTTACCCCGCTGCGCGCCCAGCTTGCCATTAGCCACCCCGCCTGCACCGTGCGCTGGACCCCCCGCACCGGCTCGACCAATGCCGATCTGCTGGCCGAGGCGCGAGCCTGGCGGCTTGATGGCCCGACGCTGCTCGCCACCGGCCAGCAAACCGCGGGCCGTGGGCGCCAGGGCCGCCCCTGGGCCGACGATGCGCAAAGCAGCGTGCTGTGCTCGCTGGCCTGGCCCGATCCGCGCAAGCGTGAACCCGGCCCGCTGAGTCTGGCCGTGGGCGTCTGGCTGGCGCAGGCGCTGCACGCGCTCGGCGCTGCGCAAGTGCGCCTGAAGTGGCCCAACGATCTGCTCCTGCCCGCGGCGGACGCCCCCAACGGCTGGCGCAAGCTCGGCGGCATTCTGGTGGAAATGGCCGACACGCCGCAGGCGCGCTGGGCCGTCATCGGCTTCGGCCTCAACCTGCGCGCCCCGGCCGATCTGCCGCAGGCGACGGGACTGAACGTCGCCGGGCTCGATCTCTCGCGGGAGCAGGTACTCGCCGCCCTCGCCCCCGGGCTGCTCGACGGCCTGCAGCAAGGCCCGCGTGGCGTGAGCGAAGCGCTCGCCCATTGGAACGCGCTGCACGCCTGGAGCGGCCAGACGGTTGCGGTGCTCGATCATGGGCAAACGCTGTTTTCCGGCGCCGCGCTGGGCATAGCCGCCGATGGCGCGCTGCGCGTGAGCACGCCCGAGGGCGAACGCCGCGTGCTCAGCGCCGACGTGTCGCTGCGCCTGCGCGCCGCAGGTATGGCGGACGCGGCAAAATGACGGGGCCGAACGCCCTCCATAACGTCCTCCCGAACGCCCTGAATCCCACTGACCCATGCGCACCCTGCTCCTTGCCCTGCTGCTCGTCAACCTCGTGTTTTTCGCCTGGTCGCAGGGCTGGATGGCGGGGGTCGGGCTCGGGCCAGTGACGCAGCGCGAGCCGCAGCGCCTGGCGCTGCAAATCCACCCCGAGCAGGTGCAGATCACCCCGTTGGCCAGCGCCTCCGCCACGCCCGCCATCCCGCCGCAGCCCGCGCCTTCCGCACCTGCCATTCCGTCCAGCCTGCCGTCCGCCCCGATCGACGCGTCCGCCCCGGCCAGCGCCGAGCCCGCCCGTACCGCGAATGCCGTCTGCCGACAGATCGGCCCCTACGGCGCGCTCGAAGCCGAGGCGCTCGCGCAGGCGCAGTCCGCACTGGTGAAGGCCGGACTCAAGCCCACTGTCCTCAACACGCCTGTGCCCGCGCAATGGATGGTGCTGCTCGGCCCCTATCCCAGCCAAAGCGCCATGCGCGCCGCGCTCGACGAAATCACCCAGCAAGGCAAGGTCAAGGTGTTCGCCCCGGTGACCGACCGCCCGCGCTACGAGCCCGGAATTTCGCTGGGCGTGTTTGCCAACGAAGCCGCGGCGCAGCAGCAGTTGCAGATCGTGCGCAAGCAAGGCGTACAGGGCGCCAGGGTAGTGCAGCGCAATGCCGGACTGAGCCGCACCGTACTGCGCCTGCCCGCGCTCACGCCCGAGCAACTCGGCGCGCTGCAAAAAGTGTCAGGCCAACTCGGCGGGCAGATCGTCAAGACCTGCGCGACCGAAGGGTCTGCGCCGTAAACTTGTCACGCTCATACTGGTCACGCTCACCAAGGAGACGCCATGTCCGCCGTGCTGTCCCGAGCTCATTTCACCTTTGAAGACTATCTCACCTGGGAAGAAACCCAGACCGAGCGCCACGAATACATCGGCGGCGAAGTCTTCGCCATGGCCGGTGGCGGCACCGTGCACAACACGCTTTCGGGCAACGCCTATATCGCCCTGCGCAGCCAAACCCGCGGCACGCCTTGCCGGGTGTATATGGCCGACGTCAAGCTGCAAGTCGAAGCCGCAGACGCCAGCTTCTATCCCGATGTGTTCGTCACCTGCTCGGCAGCAGACGCCGGGCGGCGTACCGTGCAACAAGACGCGCTGCTCATCTTCGAGGTGCTTTCGCCCTCGACCGAAGGCCACGACCGCGGCGATAAATTCGCCGCCTACCGCCTATTGCCCAGTTTGCAGACCATGCTCTTCGTCGCGCAGAATCAGCCTCACGTCGAGGCCTTCAGCCGCAACACCGACGGCTCGTGGACGCTGCATGAAGCCAGCGGGCTCGACGCCCAACTCACCTGCATCGCCGCCGGGCGTTCGTTCATTTTCTCGCTGGCCGATCTCTACGCCGGGGTCGATTTTGCCGCCGCGACCGCCGAAGCGACTGCCGAGACGGCTGCCGCCAGTTCTGGCACATCGGCATAAACCTCCGCCAGCGCCAGATCGGCATTCAGGCAGTCCAACCGCAGCGAGCCTGCGGTGCAGCGGGTGAAATCCCACTCTTCGCCCGGCTCGCCTTGGGCGCGGTGGTAGCGATCGACTGTCGCGCTCGCACTGTCCACGATCAAGTATTCCCGCAGACCCGGCGCCTGCTGGTAGGCGAACAGTTTTTCCCGCCGGTCGATACGCTCGGTGCTGGGCGACGTCACCTCCACCACCAGGCAGGGTCGCCTGCGGTAATACGGCGACTCGCGGTCTTGCGCGTCACAACTCAGCACCAAGTCCGGGTAATAAAAGTAGGTGCCGCGAAGCGCCTGCACCCGCACCTTCATGTCGGCGATGAACAACTGGCAACCCGACTTGCGCGCCAGCGGTCCCAGCGCGATGGCCAAGGCCGTGCAAATCAACCCATGCCGGTCGCTCGCCCCGGCCATCGCCACCACCATGCCGTCGAGGTATTCGCGCTTCACCTCCGACAAAGGTTCGGTGTCCAGATACTCCTGCACGCTCATGCGCGGTGCATAGTCTTGCAAGTTCGCTGCCATCACGCTCTCCGCTGTTCATCGAAGCCCAATCAGCGCCGATTGTCCTGCTGCCCGGCCCTGCTTTTCAACCACGCCTGTACCAACCTTACCCAGAAACTGCCGCCTAGCGGAATGAGGTCGTCGTTGAAGTCGTAGTTCGGGTTGTGCAGGGTGCACGGCCCTTCGCCGTGGCCGGGCATGCGGTGGTCGCCGTCGCCGTTGCCGATGATGAGATAGGCGCCGGGCTTCTCCTGCAGCATGAAAGAAAAATCTTCCGCCCCCATCGACGGCACGAACTCGTGCACCGCCTCCGCCCCCACCATCTCCACCATCACCCGCCGGGCGAACTCGGCCTCGGCCGCGTGGTTGACGGTGGGCGGATAGTTGCGCTTGAACGCAAACTCGCAGCCCACGCCGAAGGCCGCCGCGGTGTGGGTGGCGATATCGCGCATGCGGGTTTCGATCAGGTCGAGCGTCTCAGTGGTGAAGGTGCGCGCCGTGCCCTGAATCTCGGCATATTCGGGAATCACATTGGTCGCCTCGCCGGTATGAATCATGGTGACCGAGATCACCGCCGGGTCGAGCGGGGCGCGGTTGCGGGTGACGATGGTCTGGAACGCCTGCACCATCTGGCAGGCCGCAGGCACCGGGTCGATGCCCAGATGCGGCATGGCCGCATGCGCGCCCTTGCCGGTGAGTTTGATGTGAAACTCGTTGCTTGACGCCATCACCGGCCCGGCTTTCACCGCGAAATGCCCTGCGGGAAGGCCCGGCCAGTTGTGCATGCCAAACACCGCCTGCATCGGAAAGCGCTCGAACAGGCCGTCCGCGATCATCTCGCGCGCCCCGCCGCCGCCCTCTTCGGCCGGCTGGAAGATGCACACCACCGTGCCGTCGAAGTCGCGCGACTTCGCCAGATGCTGCGCCGCTGCAAGCAGCATGGCGGTGTGGCCGTCGTGGCCGCAGGCGTGCATCTTGCCGGGGTGTTGGCTGGCGTGGGCGAAGGTGTTGAATTCCGTCACCGGCAGGGCGTCGAAGTCGGCGCGCAGGCCGATCATCCGGCCACTTCCGTCGCCACCCCGCCCATGAATCACCCCCACCACCCCGGTCTTGCCCAGACCGCGGTGTACTTCCACCCCCCAGGCGGCCAGCCGCGCCGCCACCACGTCGGACGTGCGCTGCTCCTCGAAGCACAGCTCGGGGTGCGCGTGCAGATCACGCCGCAGCGCGGTGAGCGCGGCGGCCTCGGTCACGATGGAGTCGATGAGTTGCATAGCGGTGTCCTATCGTCAGTCTGAAAGAAACAAGCGGGCAACCCGGCGTCAAACCAGCACGACGAGGTCGCCATAACGGGCCTGCATCGCATCGTGCGTCAGCAGATGCATCGGTTCGGTCACGGCCTGCGCCACCAGCAAACGGTCGAACGGGTCTTGATGATGCCGAGGCAGAGCCTCCACAGCGGCGGCATGCTCGGGCTCGACCGGCAGAAAACGATACCCCGCCTCCCGAAAATAACCGAGCGCCTCCTGCCCAGAAACCGGCATATCCCCTCGGTCCAGACCGTGTTTGATCGCAATTTCCCACACCGACGCCGCGCTGACCCACACCGTGGTGCGATCGGACAGAATCATCTCACGCGCCCTGGCGCTCAGGCGATCATCATCGGTAATGGCCCATAGCGCGATATGGGTGTCGAGCAGCACGTTCATGGTGCCGCGCCACCGAGAAACAGCGCCGCGACTTCGTCGGCGTGAGTGTCGATGCTTTGTGGCACGACAAAACGCCCTTTCGCCACCCCCAGGCGCTTGCCCGCGCCCGTCTTCTCCGCCGGCAGCAGCCGGGCCACGGGCTGGCCATTTCGGGCAATCACGATTTCGCGCTCACGCCCCTGATCCAGAGATTGAATCAGCCGCGACAAATGGGTCTTCGCATCCAGCATATTGACCGTGCTCATGTCGTTTTCCCGGAAATAAAGCCGCTTGGCGCGGCAAAGGAATACAAGACTAGTCTGGTCTAGTCAGACTTGCAACGACCTTCCAGAAATTGTCATTCACCCGCCGCAGGCTGACAAATCCGGCTCATCTGCGCCGTAAACCGTCACCGCACCAGCCCTTTGGTGCGAAAAACTGTGAAGCTTTTCACACAATGCGGCCCTTGTTGCGACCGGCGTCGATGGCCTTCAAATTGCAGAGCCAGAATCACGATTGTTTACAAATCCACCGGCCCTGCCCCATCGAGCACAGACTATGCGCGCGCCTGCCCTTCCTTCGTTGCGCCACCTTGAGCGCGGCTTCACCCTCATCGAGCTGATGATCGTGGTCGCCATCATTGGCATTCTGGCGGCCATCGCCATACCCGCCTATCAAAACTACACCATCCGCGCGCAGGTGGCCGAGGGGCTGAGTCTGGCGGGCGGGGCGAAAAATGCGATTTGGAATTACTACGCGCAACGGGGCGTCTTTCCCAATTCCAATGCCTCTGCCGGGTTGACCGACCCAGCCACCATCTCCGGCAACTATGTCAGCAGCATCTCCATATCAGGCAACGCATCGGCCGGGCTGGTCACCATCACCTACGGCAACCATGCCAATGCCAACCTCAGCGGCAAAACCCTCTACCTCGCAGGCACAGGCTCGCAGGGCGCACTGAGCTGGGTTTGCACCACCGCGCCAGGCGGCACACCCAACGCCAACGGCGTCCCCCGCGCCTATCTGCCGACTTCGTGCAGTTAAACCCGGACTGTCCACGAAGTGAGGCTTCGCCTCGGCGCGGATGCTGGCAGGCGCGAGTTTGAGAATTCAGAGCGTCTTGGTCTCCGCGCAAAAACCTTCCCCCTCCCCTACCCTCCCCACAAGTGTAGAGGGCGTGTTTGCTCCTCCTCCACGCAGTGGGGGAGGCTAGGAGGGGGTTGCGCCCGCAGCGATCCACCCATCCTCGTTTTCAATCAGCAGGTCGGCGCATTCCAGCAGTTTTTTGAACAGCCCGATCCCCTCCGGCCAGCCCACCTTGTCCCCGCCGCGCAACACCCACTTGGTTTCCAGCAGCGCCAGCAAGCTGACCTGCGCCAAATCGCCCCTCGCGGCGGCTTGGGCGCTTGCGCGCATCGCCAATTTTCGCCTCACCTGACAAAAATTGGCAGACCCGGCAAAGATTGTCGGCGGGTGAGAGGGCCGATGCGCCGTATTTCGTGAAGCAGTTCACGGAACGTCGGGGCGAACAAGACACAAAATGGCTGGCACGGCATGTGCTCTATCTGTCCTGCCCATCGGGGGGTGATGTCAGTCCACCGCAGTCTGGGGCCGCAGCATCTCCAGACTTTGTTCCGCCCCAGGCTGCGGTTATTTTTTTGCCCAACCGTTATTGATTTTTTTACTTTCCACTCTCAGGAGTTTCAGATGAAAAAGCAACTGCAACAAGGCTTCACGCTGATCGAATTGATGATCGTCGTGGCGATTATTGGTATTTTGGCGGCGATCGCCATTCCGGCGTATCAAGACTACACGGTTCGCGCGCAGGTCTCAGAAGGTCTAAGCCTGATGGATGGCGCAAAAACCACTGTTGCTGAATACGAAACGAATCATGGCACCTGGCCAACAGGCAATGCTGTTCTAGGGCTTCCTAAGAATGGAGCTAGCGGAAATTATGTAAGTAGTGTGGTAGTTGCGAAAAGCGGAAATAATGTCGCCATTACCAGCACATTCAGCAATACGTCGCCGCAGAAGGCTAATGCCGCGATTAACACAAAAGCTTTGTCACTTGTTGGGGCCACAACCGGCGGATCCATCTCTTGGACTTGTGTATCCAGTGATATTGCTCAAAAATACCTGCCGTCTTCGTGTAAAGGCATCTAATTTGCTTTCCACCTTAAGACCCGCCGCAAGGCGGGTTTTTTATTCGCTCTTCCCAATCTGCCCATGACTCAAATGACATTCCTTCCAGGTCAACGCAACGTCGTGGCTTTCTCTGGCGCGACTGGGTTGTTGCTGTTGGCCTGGGTAGGTGCTGCCATCTCCGCTCAGCACTATTTTCCGATTTCTACCTTCTATCAAGAGCTCGCTGTCGCTGCTGCAGTCTTGCTCGCAGCCGTTTTGCAACTTGCCGTGCCTGCAAAAGGGCCTGGCGTCGTTGTGCCCTGGATCGCTCTGCCGTTTGGCGGCTTGGCGCTGCTCGGTTTGCTCGACATCGCGCTGCAGCGCACCGCCTATGCCGACGCCATGATCTGGCCCTTGGGAAGTCTTGCTGTCGCCGCGATTGCAGCACTGTTGGCTGCGCGCTGGGCGGGGCAGGGTTTGAGCGAGCGGCTGATGCAGGTCTTCGCCAGGGCATTCGTCTTAGGCGCCGTCGGCACCGCTCTGAGCATGTGGGCCCAGGTGTTCCTACCGGATATGGTGGCGATTTGGCTGTTTCCCCGGAGCCCTCTGCAGGCACCGATGGGCAATATCGCCCAGCGCAATCAAGCCGCTCTTTTTTTAGGATTTGGCTTGCTCGCCCTTGCCTACGGGCTACGTGCCGACAAGCGGCGCCGCAGTATGTTGGTCTTGTCGGTGCCGCTTGTCGTGCTGTTGACTAGCGGCATCGTGTTGTCGCAAAGCCGTATCGGCATGGCATTTCTCGCGGTGGCCGGGGTAATGGGCGGCATGATGATCAGCGCGCCGCGCAGACGGGTCATTTCTGCACTGCTGGGTTTGATTGGAGCCGCAGCGCTCTACGCGCTGCTGCAATGGGTCATCTACACTGGATTCGGTTTAGGGCAGTTGTTTCCACCGGGGCTTCAGCGCCTAGCAGATCGTGGTCTTGGGCAACGCCTGGGCCTGTGGCAGATCGCTGGGGAGGCGTTCAAGACACACCCCCTGCTCGGTGTCGGTTTGGGCAATTATGTGCAGTGGGATTACCGCCTCGCTCTTTCCCAAGCCCAGCCTCTTTTTGCCAACAACGCCCACAATCTATTCGCTCAACTGGCTGCCGAGACTGGACTGCTGGGGCTACTGGCTGTCATTGTGCCCGCTGCCATTAGCGTGGCACGTGCCTGGAGAGCGTGGGCGAGTCGGGGGTTGCAAGCCTGGGAGGATTGGCGATTGTTCGCGCTGGGTGTTTGCCTGATGGTACTCGGCTATAGCCTTACAGAGTATCCACTTTGGTATGTTTTTTTTGCCGTGCCTTTTGCTATGTGTTGGGCGGTGCTCGACACGCCCGCGGCAAAGCTGACCCCAAGCCCGCAGTGGCGTTGGCCAGTTGGGGCGCTCTTGATAGCTGCGTTAGGGTTTTGTGCCTGGTCTGCACGCGCTTACGCGGACATCTCCAAGGTCAGTAGCGAAGTCTTTCTCTCCAATGCGGCGACCGCCAACTCTGCCAATCTTCGCAGTGCGGTCCGCGATACCCTAAACGTTCCGAGTTTCTCGCCTTATGCGGATGCACTGGTGTTCGCGCAGATGGGTACCGACGATTTCATGCTGTCTGACAAGATAGCGCTTGGAGAACGGGTCGTCACCACGTATTCGAGCCCACAGCTTATTGCCAAGCTTGCCACACTTTACGGCATGGCACACGATACTACATCTGCGGCGCACAGCTTTGCACGGTTATGCGCCTATTTCCCGAATGACTGCGGCCATGCCCGGGAGAATCTGCGCGCCTTGCAAAAGAAAAATCCTAATGATTTTGACCCGGTTTCACGGCTGTTTTTTTCAATGCCACAATCGCGAATCAAACCGCAAGATGTGAACGTTCTACGGCCTTGGGATCATCATGCCGAAGGTACCGTCGTAACGATCGACCCATCGAAAACCTGGTTCGGATTTGATTTAGCCCTCTATGCATCAGGGCTGGCAGATCAAGGTTTACGGGAGGGCACCTTTCTCGCGACGCCAAAAAATAGCGACTAGGCGCGGAGCGACATCCAGTTCCACCTCCCCTACTTCACCACATGATCCGCCGCGAGGAGGAAAGTTGATGCTCGGAGACACCGGCATGAGAACAACGCTGTCGATTGATGATGATGTGCTCAATGCTGCCCGACAGTTGGCGGCCGGGCAGCGCAACGGCGTGCTGCTGCTCGCCGGGCAGCCCAATGCAAAGCCGGTGACTCTGCAAGCATTGGTGCTTCTTTAAGGTCTGGGGTGGAGTCGGGTTGGCACCATGAAAATCTCCCGCAAGCGCGCCCGCGCGCAGTCGCTCAAACTGCCTGCCTCCACGCCGCGCAACCCGCTGGTGGCGCCGGCGCTGCAGCGCAAGGCGGGGGCGCATCGCAAGAGCAACAAGGCGCTGCGGCGCGGGCTGCGGTCGGGGCGCAAGCCGGAACCGGAGTGATCGGGGCGGGGCGCTCCGCAGTGCCATGGGCGCAACGGCGGCGGGCGGCTGAGTCGCTGGAACGGCGCGGCTTCACCCGCCAAACGTAAACTGCGCAACATTCCGTTTCAACTGGAACCGCCCATGATCGTCACGCTCGTCGTCCTCGTTCTGCTCGTTGCGCTGCTGTTTTACGGCGTGATGATTTACAACAATCTGGTGAATCTCAAGCATGCAATTTCGCAGGCCTGGGCGAATATCGATGTGCTGCTCAAGCAGCGTCACGACGAGTTGCCCAAGTTGGTGGAGGTGTGCAAGCAGTCGATGCATTTCGAGCAGAAGACGCTGGAGCGCGTGGTGCGCGCCCGCTCGCAGGTGCAAGAGGCGCGCGAAGCCGGGGATGTGCGCGGGCTGGGCCGCGCAGAAGGGGCGATGCGCAGCGGTCTGGGGGCTTTGTTCGCGGTGGCCGAGGCTTACCCCGACCTGAAAACCAACGAGACCTTCCAGCATTTGCAGGCGCGCATCAGCGGGCTGGAGGAAAGCATTGCCGACCGGCGCGAGTTCTACAACGCGGCGGTGAATGCGAACAATGTGCGCATCGAGCAGTTTCCCGACGTGATCGTGGCGCGGCTGCTGGCCTTCGGCCCGGCGGAGTTGTTCAAGGTGGCCTCTGCCGAGCGGGCCGATGTCGATCTGAAGGGCTTGTTCGCCGCGTCGTGATGCTGGCCGCGTTGATGCCCGGCAATGCTGCTGCGCACCTATGTTGAGCGGCTTGTCGCCCAGCGGCGCGGCGCCGCAGGTGCTGTTCATGGCGCTGGCTTTGGGCGCGGTTGGGCTGGTGCAGTTTTTCCGCTTGCAGCGCCGCCGCCGGGTGATGGAGGACATGCCCACGGCGCGCATCCGTTCGGCGGCGCAGGGCTATGTGGAGTTGATCGGCCGGGCGCTGCCGCCCGACGCGCCGCTGTTTTCGCCCATCACCCGCACGCCGTGCTGCTGGTATCGCTACAAAATCGAAAAACGCGACGACGACAACAAAAACAGTTGGTCCGTCGAGGAACAGGGCAAGAGCACGACCCAGTTCTGGCTCGATGACGACACAGGCCGCTGCATCGTCGACCCCGAGGGCGCGGAAGTACGCGCCCGATCGCGCAACACCTGGACGGGCGCCGCCGCGCAGCTCATTCCCGGCACGAGCGAGGTGCTGATGACGGGCGACAACGATCACCGCTATACCGAACATCTCATCCTGCCGGGCCAGACGCTCTACGCCCTGGGCTGGTTTGCCAGCCTTTCGCCGCTGCAGGCCTCGGCCCACGAGGAAGTGCGCGAGCGCATCGCCGCGTGGAAGGCCGACCCCCAACAGCGGCGCGCCTTCGACGCCAACCGGGACGGCGAGCTGGACATGGCCGAGTTCGAGCAACTACGCCAGCAGGCCGCTGCCGCCGTCGAGGCCGAACGCCGCGAACGCGCCGCGCAGCCGCAGACGCATGTGCTGAAAAAGCCGAAAGACCGCCGCTTGTTTCTGCTCACCACCGAGCCGCACGACGCCCTCAGCGGCAAGCTGCGCTGGCAGGCGTGGGCCTGGCTGGCGGCGGGCGTGCTGGGGCTGGCTTACGGCGGGGCGGGGCTGCTGATGCGGGTTTGATCGACGCCCGCAATCTCCCCACCCCAACCCTCCCCACAAGTGGGGAGGGAGCAGAAATCACCTCCTCCACGAAGTGGGGGAGGCCGGGAGGGGGAGTCTTGCTGCCATCGGTCATACGATGGCGGCATGCAATCGCCCTATTCCTCCGTCTACAAAAAGCGCAGCGCGGCCGCACAGCTGCCAGCGGCGCCCAACGCCTTCGATTTTTTCCTGCCCTGCCCGCGCGGCGTCGAGGCCGCACTGGCCGACGAAGTGAAGGCGCTAGCCGAGCACAGCCCCACCCTGCGAGCGGGTATGCCGACGCCCGGCGGCCTGCCCGTGCAAGGCAGCCTGACGGACGCCATGCGGCTGAACCTGCACTGCCGCCTGCCCAGCCGGGTGTTGCTGCTGGGCGGCAGTTGCAGCTATGCCGATGCCGAAGACATCTATCATCTGGCGCGCGATCTGGCCTGGGAAAAATGGTTCGGCGTGACCCAGGCGCTGCGCGTGGACGTGACCGCCGAGCGCTCGCCGCTGGAGAGCATCAAGTTCGCCGCGCTGCGGGTGAAGGACGGCATCTGCGACCGCTTCCGCGCGCTGACGGGCGAGCGCCCGGACGTGGACACCGCGCACCCCGATGTGCGCATCCACCTGCATCTACGCGAGGCCGACGCCCTGCTCTACCTCGACACCAGCGGCGAGCCGCTGTTCAAGCGCGGCTGGCGCAGCGAGCACGGCGCGGCGCCGCTGAAAGAGCATCTGGCCGCCGGCCTGCTCAAGCTCTCGGGCTGGACGCCGGGCGACGTGCTGTTCGACCCGCTGTGCGGCTCGGGCACGCTGGTCATCGAGGCGGCGCAAATGGCGGCCCACCGCGCGCCGGGGCTCGATCGCATCTTCGGCTTCGAAGCCCTGCATGGCTTCGACATGGACTCCTGGAACGCGATGCGCGAGCAGGCCCGGCAAGCCGTGCAGCCCGTCGCGCCGGGGCAGTTTTTCGCCGCCGATATCGACCCAGTGAACGTGCGCATGACGCTGGATAACGCCCGCCGCGCCGGGGTGGACGGCGCAATTGCCGCGCAAGCGGGCGACGTGATCGCGGCCATTCCCCCGGTGGACGCCGCCGCCCTGCCGGCCGGACAAGCGGCCTGGCTCATCAGCAACCCACCTTACAACGAGCGCATTACACCCGAAGGCGAGGCCGCGGATGACTTCGCCCCGCAACTCGCCCGCACCCTCAAGCAGCGTTTCGCTGGTTGGCATGTGGCGCTGCTGGCCGCCGATCTGCATTGGGATAAGGCGCTGCGCCTCAAGCCCCGACGCCGCATCGTGCTGTTCAACGGCACGATCGAATGCCGCCTGATGCTGATCGACATGGTCGCGGGCAGCGCGCGGGGATAGGCGTTTTACTTCGCTTTGAAGGCGATGTCTTCGGCCTGCTCGGCGCGCGTGCCCAGTGGCGATTTGGCCGAAGCCGTGACCTGGGGCGGCGGTGTGGCCGCCGTTGCCGCAGCGTCGGCCTCCGCGGTTTTCTCCGCCGGGGCGTCGGCTTCTTTCATGCCTTGCTTGAAGCCGCGCACGGCCTCGCCCAAATCGCTGCCCATGTTTTTGAGCTTCTTGGTGCCGAAGATCATGATCACGATCAGCAGCACGATCAGCCAATGCCAAATACTGAATTCACCCATTGCGGTTCTCCTGTGCGTCCGCCGCGTGGCGGGCAGGTTCGACTCTGTTTAGGGTGAAATTGTCTCCCCAGGTTCACCCCTTCAGGTGAAAGCAAACGCAACATCTGCGCCGCAGGCAAAAATCAGTCGTCGGCCCAGTCGCGGGCGCGCTCCACCGCGCGGCGCCAGCGAGCCATGCGCGCCTCGCGCTCGTCGGTGCTCATTTGCGGCGTGAAGCGGCGTTGTTCCTGCCACAGCGTCGACAGCGTGGCCGCGTCCGGCCACAGGCCTGCGCCCAGCCCGGCCAAATAGGCCGCGCCCAGCGCCGTGCTCTCGGCCTGCACGGGGCGCACCACGGGCACGCCCAGCAGGTCGGCCTGAAACTGCATCAGCGTGTCGTTCACCGCCGCGCCGCCATCCACCCGCAGTTCGGTCAGCGGCGGCCCGCCCTGCGCGGCGACGTCGGCCTGCATGGCGGCGAACAGCTCGGCGCTTTGATAAGCCAGGCTGTCGATGGTGGCGCGGGCGACCTGCGCCGCCGTGGTACCGCGGGTGATGCCGATGAGCAGGCCGCGCGCCTGTGCGTCCCAGTGCGGCGCGCCCAGGCCGGTGAAGGCGGGCACGAGCAGCAGGCCGCCGCTGTCCGGCACGCTGTCGGCGAGTTGCTGCGCTTCTTGCGCGCTGCGCACCAAGCCGAGGCCGTCGCGCAACCATTGCACCGCGGCCCCGGCGATGAACACGCCGCCTTCCAGGGCGTAATGCAAGGGCTGATCGGCGCCGAGCTTCCAGGCGATGGTGGTCAGCAGACGCTGCTGCGAGCGCACCGCCTGCGTGCCGGTGTGCTGCAGCGCGAAGCAACCGGTGCCGTAGGTGTTTTTCGCCATGCCGGGCTGCAGACAGGCCTGGCCGAACAGCGCGGCCTGCTGGTCGCCGGCCATGCCGGTGA
Organism: Thiomonas sp. UBA7699; assembly: GCF_002482605.1. NCBI lineage: Bacteria > Pseudomonadati > Pseudomonadota > Betaproteobacteria > Burkholderiales > Thiomonas > Thiomonas sp. UBA7699. Next base: position 93,165 of record NZ_DLGH01000010.1, read on the forward strand.
TGGGAATGTCCAGACCGCCCAGACGCGCCACGGCCAGCGCGCCGCAGTTGGGCACGATGGCGGGCAGCACGGCGCGGGGCACGCGCAGCAGCGCCAGCAACTCGTCGTCCCAATCGCCGGTGTGGAGATTGCACAGCAGGGTGCGGCTGGCATTGCTGACATCGGTGAGGTGGGTCGCGCCGCCGCTTAGGTTCCACACCAGCCAGCTGTCGATGGTGCCTGCGGCCAACTCGCCACGGTCAGCGCGGGCGCGAGCGCCGGGAATGTGGTCGAGCAGCCAAGCCAGCTTGGTGGCCGAGAAATAGGCGTCGGGCAACAGGCCGGTGCGCTCTTGCAGCAGCGGCGCGTGGCCGTCAGCCGCGAGCTGAGCGCAGATGCCCGCAGTGCGCCGGTCTTGCCAGACGATGGCGTTGGCCAGCGGCCTGCCGGTGGCACGCTCCCACAGCACCACGGTTTCGCGCTGGTTGGTGATGCCGATGGCGGCGAGATCGCTCAGCTTCGCTGCGGCGCGGGCCAGGGCTTCGGTGAGGGTGGCGCTTTGCGTGGCCCAGATGTCGAGCGGGTCATGTTCCACCCAGCCGGGTTGCGGGTAGTGCTGGGTGAACTCGCGCTGCGCGCTGGCCAGCACCCGGCCCTGCAGATCGACGATGAGGGTGCGCGAGCTGGACGTACCCTGATCGAGCGCGGCAATCAATGAGGGCATGACACCTCCGTCACGGGTCGATCACGTCGGCGCAGACATCAGTCGGCGCTGCGGCCACATGGCCCACGACGGGCACCATTTTCAGACCCGCCGATGCGATGCGGCAGGGTGCGGCCACGACACCGCAACCGGCAAGCGCCGGGGCCGCAAAGATCAATGCAATCAAGAGTCTGGACATGAGGTGGTGGTTTCAGCTGATCAGGTTCATTATGCGGGCAACTGAACCGAGGCTGAAGCAAACCGCCTTGCGCGGAACCGATGACCTCGTCTTCACACTGACAGTAAGACGGGCCCGGTGAGATCGGGCGCGCCCAATTTCAGAACGACATCCCGCAGCCCTGACCAAAGGACACCTCATGAAAGCCGCCGACGTTGCCAAATCCGCCTTTTCCATGCCCCTCACCAGCCCCGCCTACCCGCCCGGCCCTTATCGTTTCATCGACCGCGAGTTTTTCGTGGTGACCTATCGTACCGATCCCAAGGTGCTGCGCGCCATGATTCCCGAGCCGCTGGAGCCTGCGAGCGATCTGGTGAAGTTCGAGTTCATCCACATGCCCGACTCCACTGGGTTTGGCGCGTACACCGAATCCGGCCAGGTCGTACCCGTGCTCTACAAGGGCAAGCCCGCCACCTATCAGATTGCGATGTACCTCGACGACGAAGCGCCGATTGCCGGTGGGCGCGAGATCTGGGGCTTTCCGAAAAAGCTCGCCAAGCCGCATCTCAGCGTGGTCGCCGACACCCTGCTGGGCACGCTCGACTATGGCCCGGTGCGCATTGCCACCGGCACCATGGGCTACAAACACCGCGCGCTCGATACCGCCAAAGTGCTGGCCTCGCTGCAGCAGCCCAACTTCCTGCTCAAGATCATTCCCGATGTGGACTGCACCCCGCGCATCTGCGAACTGGTGCAGTACGACCTGGAGGACATGGTGGTGAAAGGCGCCTGGGAAGGCCCCGCTGCGCTCGAACTCCACGCCCACGCGCTGGCCCCGGTGGCATCGCTGCCGGTGCTCGAAGTGGTTTCGGGTGTTCACATCATCACCGACCTCACCCTGGGTCTGGGACGGGTGGCGCATAACTATCTCAAACCGTGAATGTTTGGAGCGCCCCCAGACCTGCCGCGTTCGCGTCAGGCCCCCCGAGGGGGATGAGGCCCGCGGCTCCAAGCTGCCCTGTGGCAGCTTGGACGGAGCCGAATCCGAGCGGCTTGCAAGCCGCGAGGTGGACAAAAAAACTTGGGGCGGCCCGGCGTTTTCTCATGAGCCCCGGGCCAAACCCGTCAACCTGACGGCTCGGGGGCCAGTGAACAGTTCGTATTAGCGGTGTATAAAATCAAGTTGCGCGTCAATCCGGAAATGGCACCGATTCCCCGGCAATGAAGCACTGTTTACGGGTGTTGCCCTCTATAAACCGGAGTGATTGTCAGGCAATTGTCGCTAGACTTCGACTCGCATGACACTGATGCGCTAAATTTCAAACCTCCACTAATACAACCGTTCACACCGAGGCCATGATGAACTCTCTACTGCCCTGCCTGCAGCTTCCCACCCCCACCGCGGAGGCTCGCCATGTCTGAAAAAATTGGCGGCATCGACCGCATCGACCGTCGCCTGCTCGATCTGCTGCAGGAAGATGGCCGCATTGCCAATCTGCGTTTGGCCCAACTGGTCAATCTTTCGCCCACCGCCGTGCTGGAGCGTGTCAAGCGGCTCACGCGTGACGGTTTCATTCTCGGCTACGAAGGTCGGCTCAACCCCAACCTGCTCGGCGCGAGGCTGATGGTGTTCGTCGAAGTGCAGCTCGACCGCTCGGTGGCCGACAGTTTCGAGAAATTCCAGTCCGCCATCAAGGTGCGCCCGGAAATTCTCGAATGCCATATGGTGGCCGGCAATTTCGACTATCTGCTCAAGGTGCGCGTGGCCGATATGGCGGCCTACAAGACGTTTGTCGCCAACGTTATCGCCAACCTGCCCGGCGTGCGTGAAACCCGCTCGTTCGCCGTGATCGACGAGGTGAAGAACACCACCCGGCTGCAAGTTGAACTCTGACCGTCTTGCGGCCGAGAGCGGCGGCAAGGCGCGCGCGAATCTGACTGGTTCGCGCGCGCTTTTTTATTTTTGCGTTTTCGGCGTGAGCAGCACCAGCACGGCGCACAGCACCATGAAGGCAGCGAGCACCAGAATGCCGCCGTTGGTGCTCTGCGTGGTCTGCTTCACCCAACCGATGATGGACGGGCCGAAGAACCCGGCCAGATTGCCCAGCGCGTTGATCAGCGCAATGCCTGCCGCCGCCGCGGTGCCCGCGAGGAAGGCGTTGGGCAACGCCCAGAACAGCGGCAGCACCACCATGATGCCCACGGTCGCCAGCGTCAGCGCCACCATCGCCAGCGTGGTGTCGGTGCTCCAGAACGTGGAGAGCACCAGGCCCACGGCGCCGATCAGTGCGGGAATAGCCACGTGCCAGCGGCGCTCATGGCGTTTGTCCGAGCTGCGGCCCACCAGAATCATCGCCACCACCGACACGCCGTAAGGCAGCGCGACCAGCCAGCCGATGGTCAGCGGATCGGTCACGCCGGTGGACTTGATCAGCAGCGGCAGCCAGAAGCTCAGGCCGTACAGGCCGATGACCACGGAGAAGTAGATCAGCGCCATCAGCCACACGCGCGGATCGGCCATGCCCTGCAGCGCCGAGTGCGCTGGCTTGGTCTGCGCCTCCTGGTCGAGCGCGTGCTGCAGCGCGTTTTTCTCGTCCGCGTTCAGCCACTTGGCATGCTTGATGCCGTTGTCGAGATAGAACAGGGTGACGATGCCCAGCACCACGGCCGGCAGGCCTTCGAGCACGAACAACCACTGCCACCCGGCCCAGCCGTGATGACCGTGGAAGTGGTGCAAGATCCAGCCCGACACCGGCCCGCCGATCAAGCCGGACAGCGGCACCGCGCTCATGAACCAAGCGGTCATCTGGCTGCGCCGCGCCGCCGGATACCAATAAGTGAGATAGAGGATGATGCCCGGAAAGAACCCGGCCTCGGCCACGCCGAGCAGAAACCGCATCACATAGAACTGCGTCGGCGTGGTGACGAACAGCGTGAGCGCGGAAATCAGCCCCCAAGTGATCATGATGCGGGCGATCCACACCCGCGCGCCAACCCGGTGAAGAATGAGGTTGCTCGGCACCTCGAACAAAAAATAGCCGAGAAAAAAGATGCCCGCGCCGAGCCCGTACACCGCGTCGGAAAACCCGAGGTCGCCCTTCATCTGCAACTGGGCGAAGCCAATGTTCACCCGGTCGAGATAGGCGACGAAATAGCACAAGATCAGGAAGGGAATGATGCGCCAGCCGATGCGGCGATAGACCGCTTCGGCGGGCGGGGCTGCGGGCGTTGCAGGATGTGTTGCCATGAAAGTCTCCTTGTCGTTGTGATTCAAACATGAGGGCTCATGAGAAAACGCCGGGCCGCCCCAAGTTTTCTCATCCCCCCTCGGGGGGCCTGACGCTTCGCGGCAGGTCTGGGGGCACTCCATTCAGCCCATCAAACCCGGTTCAAAGCCGGGATCAGCGCGCAATCAGCGCGGCTTTTCATCCACCGCCACGGCCACTGGTTCGGGCTGCGGCGTGTGGCGCAAGGGCGCAAAGTACTTCTGCTCGGCCAGCGCTTCATACAGCGGCGGGGTGAACAAGTTCGCCACCCGGCTGCTGATCAGCGCCGTGGCCATGAGCGGAATCACCAGCCCGCCGCCGTTGATCATTTCCATCACGATAACAAACGAAGTCAGCGGCGACTGCGTCACCGCTGCAAGATAACCGACCATGCAAATGGCCACCAGGGCCGACTGCGGATACTGCCCGAACCACTGGCTGACCCACTGCCCGAACCCCGCGCCGATCGACAGCGAAGGCGAGAACAGCCCGCCGGGCAGCCCGGTGATGTAGGACAGCACCATGGTGAGCCACTTCACCAGCGGGTAATACCAGCTCACCTGCTCGCCGTGATTCATCAGCAAATGCCGCGCCTGCTCGTAGCCGCTGCCCCAGGTCTGCCCGGCCGAGGCGATGCCGATGATGGCCACCAGCAGGCCCAGCCCCGCGCCCCACGCCAGCGGCGAACGCTCGCGCCAAGCCATCAGCTTGGCAGGAATCCAGCGCACCTGTTTGAGCAAGGCCAGATTGAACGCCGCCCCGGCCAGACCGCAGACCACCGCGGCGATGACCACCGGCAAGACGAAGGCCAGCGGAAAAATGTCCGGCGCGGTGATCTGTCCGAAATACAGATAGTTGCCCGCCAGCGCCAAAGAGACCAGGCCGGAGAACACGATGCTGGTGATGAGCACGCCGTTGGTTCGCACCTCGAAACTGCGGGTGAGCTCCTCGATAGCAAACAAAATCCCGGCCAGCGGGGTATTGAACGCACCCGACAGACCCGCCGCCGAGCCCGCGAGCAACAACAGGCGCTCCATGCGCAGCGAGACGCGCGGATAAAACCGCCGCATCTCGATCATGATGGACGCGCCGATATGTACCGTCGGCCCCTCGCGGCCCAGCGTCAGGCCGCCCAGCATGCCCAGTAGCCCGAGACCGATCTTGCCGATCAAGATGCGCAGACCGAACAGGCGGCGGATGCGGGTGGGGTCTGGCTGGCCATGCAGCGCCGCAATCACCTGCGGAATGCCGCTGCCCTCACTGCCGCTGAACCATTTGCGGGTCATCCATACCGCGCCGCCGGTCAACGCCGGGGTGATAAGCAGGGCCAACCACGCCCTGCCGTCGATCCAACCCAGAAAGATAGCCAGCACATCGTTGGTCCAGTTGGCGAACTGCACCGCTGCCAACCCCACCAGGATCGCCCCCACCCAGAGCACGCCGTAATTCAGCCACGATCTGCGAAGTTCTTTTCGTGTGAGTCGCCAAATCGCAGCGGGGCGGTAACGAGCATGCATAGGGAACAAGAATAGCGGGGCGGCGCGCACGCGCCGTAAAGGCCAAGGGCCCTGGTATACGAATACGCATACGGATGAAGCGAAAAGCGTCATGGTGCGCAACCCACCACCATACTGCACGGGGTAAATCTCAATAGAAACAGAACGTTGCCTGTGTCCCTTCGTGCAACTCAGGCATTGCACTTAAGGGTTTTTACGCACTAGGATAACCCCGCATTTTTGACAAAAGTTAAAACACAGACGCGTTCACAACCGCTGACACCTTGCGAGAAAGCCTTACTCATGCGTTCCCTTCATCTGCTCACCGTGCCGGAAAAACTGCTGCATACCGGCTTCATTTTTCTGGTCTGCATCGGCTTGCTCTGTGCCGAAGCCTATCTCTACGTCACCCACGCCGGGCTGGACGGCAAGACCGGGGTGACCCTCAAGGACATCCAGATTTCGTACTACGGCAATCGCGACAGCAGCAAGCTGCAAACCGTGCTGCCCACCATGCTCACCAACGCGGGCGTGCCGAAAGAGCAGTGGCCGCAACTGCAGAAGACCATCGACACCTGGGTGGTCGGCGGGCAGACCAAGGCCGGCTACGAGACCGAGATCAAGCCCATCCTCGCGCAACACTGCCTGATGTGCCACAGCGTGGCCATGAGCAAGCAACTGCACAACCCGCCGCTGGCTTCGTATGAAGACGTGAAGGCGGTGGCCAAGGTCGACACCGGCATGTCGTACAACTCGATGCTGATGACCGGCATGGTGCACCTGACCATGCTGGGGCTGATTTTCTGGGTGGCCGGCTGGCTGTTTTTGCAAACAAGGGTGCATAGCCAGATCAAGGCCATTTCGGTCATCACGCCGTTCATCGCCATGCTGCTCGATTTTTCCGGCTGGTTCCTCACCAAGCAGAACCCCGACTTCGCCTGGTTCGTGCTCATCGGCGGTGCGCTCTCGTGCCCCATCGCCATGATGGAGATGGGCGTGGCCCTGTTCGATATGTGGATCGGCCTGCCCAAATTCCTTATGCAGCGCATCGTGACCGAAGTGCCCAAGACGGTGGTGCGCACCGCCACAGCCTGATCATTTTTACGTTTTGCCGACCCCGCTGATGCGGGGTTTTTCATGCGGCAAATGGCGCAGCAGCGTCACCGGCGCTCCTTAGAATGCGCGGCATGACGATCGCCCAAACCCCCTCCTCCGCCCTTTCCGTCGTCGTCCTTGCCGCAGGCAAGGGCACGCGCATGCGCTCCGACGCTCCCAAAGTGCTGCAGCCGCTGGCGGGCAAACCGCTGCTCGGCCATGTGCTCGATACCGTGCATCACTTGGCAGCCGAGCGCGTGGTGGTGGTCACCGGTTTCGGTGCGCAGCGGGTGCAAGAGGCCTTTGCCCATCAGGCGCACCTGCGCTTTGCGCTGCAGGAACCGCAGCTCGGCACCGGCCATGCGGTACAGCAAGCCCTGCCGGACCTGCCGGGTGACGGCGTGTGCCTGGTGCTCTATGGCGACGTGCCGCTGGCGCCCGCCGCCAGCCTGGCGCCGCTGGTGGCGCAGGCGCAGACGGGCGCGCTCGCCCTGCTCACCGTCGAGCTGGACGACCCGACAGGCTATGGCCGCATTCTGCGTAGTGCCGACGGCGCGGTGCAGGGCATCGTCGAACACAAAGACGCCACGCCGACGCAGCGCGCGGTGCGCGAATGCAACACCGGCATTCTGTGCGCGCCCCTGCCCGCCCTGCGCCGCTGGCTGGGCCAGTTGCGCAACGACAACGCGCAGGGCGAGTACTACCTCACCGACGTGGTGGCCCTGGCCGTGGCCGACGGTGTGCCGGTGCGCGCCTCCACCGTGGCCGACGCGGACGATGTGCTCGGCGTGAACGACCGCAGCCAGCTCGCGCATCTGGAGCGCGTGGTGCAACTGCGCACTGCGCGCCGCCTGCTCGACGCGGGCGTCACCCTGGCCGACCCGAGCCGCATCGACGTGCGCGGCGCGCTGCACTGTGGCCGCGATGTGTTCATCGACGTGGGCTGCGTGTTCGAAGGCGAAGTGCATCTGGCCGACGGCGCCCGCGTGGGACCCTACGCCGTGCTGCGCGATGTGCGTGTGGGCGCGGGCACGGTGGTGCATCCCTTTTGCCATCTCGACGGCGCGAGCATCGGCGCGGGCGCGATCATCGGCCCCTTCGCCCGGCTGCGGCCCGCCACCGCCCTGGCCGATGGCGTGCACATCGGCAACTTCGTCGAAGTGAAAAACGGCACACTGGGCCCGGGCTCCAAGGCCAACCACTTGAGCTATGTGGGTGACGCCACGGTGGGCGCGCGGGTCAACATCGGCGCGGGCACCATCGTCGCCAACTACGACGGCGCCAACAAGCACCGCACCGTGATTGAAGACGATGCGCACACCGGCTCCAACTCCGTGCTGGTCGCGCCCATCACCATCGGCGCGGGCGCGACGGTGGGCGCGGGCTCCACGGTGAGCAAAAACGTGCCGGCGGGCAAGCTCACGGTCGCGCGCGCCAAGGCCGTCACCCTCGACGGCTGGACCCGCCCGGTCAAGAAGAAATAAGCCCAGGCACGCGCGGCGCGAACTTGCTGCGGTGCACCGAAAAAAACGCGCGCACATTGCGCACCTGATTCGCCGCGGTAAACAACCGGTGCACCAGGGCGTGATAGGCCGCCATGTCCACGACCAGCAACACCAGCACGAAGTCCGGCCCAGGCGACACGCGGTAGCACTGCTGCACCTCGGGCACTTCGGCCACCAGCGCCTCGAACGCCGCCATGCGCTCGGCCGCCTGCTCGGCCAGGGTGATCTCGACAATCACGGTCAGCCCCGCCCCCACCCTTTCGGGGTTGAGCACCGCGATGCGCCGCTCGATCACCCCCGCCTCCACCAGCCGCCGCACCCGGCGCAAACAGGTGGGCGGGGTGAGGTGGGCGCGCTGCGCCAGCTCTTGGTTGCTCAGCGCGCAATCCTGCTGCAGCACATCGAGCAAGCGCCGGTCGGCCTCGTCAAGTTCAATCGATTCCATTTTAATTCCATTTTTTAGTCATTTTTGCAATTTTATTCCATTCACCAATCGCGGTGGAATCTGCAATCATTTTTCGTGAAATATTGCCGACTCATTTCACAGCCGCCTGCCTATCATGGCAGCCAACGCAACCCTAGGGAGTCTGTTCATGTGTGGAATCGTCGGCGCCGTGGCGCAACGCAATATCGTTCCGGTGTTGATCGAGGGCCTGCGCCGCCTGGAATATCGCGGCTATGACTCCTGCGGCATCGCCGTCTATGCCGACGGCCAGTTGCAGCGCGCCCGTAGCGTGTCGCGCGTAGCCGAGCTCGACGCGCAAACGCACGACCTGCAAGCCTTCACCGGCATCGCCCACACCCGCTGGGCCACCCACGGCGCGCCCACCACTCGCAACGCGCACCCGCATTTCTCGGCCGGGCCGAACAAGACGGCGGAGTCGGCGCACATCGCCGTGGTGCACAACGGCATCATCGAAAACTACGAGGCGCTGCGCGCCATGCTGAAGTCAGACGGCTACCAGTTCGAGAGCCAGACCGACACCGAAGTCATCGCCCACCTGATCGATCACCTCTACGCCGGCGATCTGTTCGAGGCGGTGCAGGCCGCGACACAGCAACTGCACGGCGCGTATGCGATTGCGGTATTCAGCCGCGAAGAGCCGCACCGCATCATCGGCGCGCGCGACGGTTCGCCGCTGGTCGTTGGCCTGGGTCAGAACGAAAACTTTCTCGCCTCCGACGCGCTGGCGCTGGCCGGCACCACCGACCAATTCATCTTCCTCGAAGACGGCGATGTGGCCGACCTGCAACTGGGCAAGGTGTGGATCGTCGACCGCGCCCACAAGCCCGTCGAACGCGAAGTACGCACCATCACCGCCTACACCGCCGCCGTGGAGCTTGGCCCCTACCGCCACTTCATGCAGAAAGAAATTTTCGAGCAGCCGCGCGCCATCGCCGATACGCTCGACGGCATCCAGGCCATCACCCCGGCACTGTTCGGCGCGCAGGCCGAGAGCGTGTTTCCCGCCATCAGCGGCGTGCGCATTCTGGCCTGCGGCACCAGCTTCTACGCCGGGCTCACCGCCAAATACTGGATCGAATCGATCGCCCGCGTGCCCGTTGAGGTGGAGGTCGCCAGCGAATACCGCTACCGCGACTCAGTGCCCGACCCGAGCGCACTGGTCGTCGTCATTTCCCAGTCGGGCGAAACCGCCGACACCCTGGCCGCGCTCAAACACGCCAAACAACTCGGCCACACCCACACCCTGGCCGTGGTCAACGTCGCCACCAGCGCGATGGCGCGCGAAACCGCCATGCAGTTCTTCACCCGCGCCGGCGCCGAAATCGGCGTAGCCTCGACCAAGGCGTTCACCACACAGCTTGTCGCGCTCTACCTGCTGGCCGGCGCACTGGCCCGCGCCAAAGGCCGTCTGAGCGACGAGGCCGAAGCCACCATGCTCACCTCCCTGCGCCACCTGCCCGCCGCCGTGCAAAGCGTGCTGGCGCTGGAGCCGCAGATCATCGCCTGGGCCGAGCAGTTCGCCCGCCGCGAAAACGCCCTGTTTCTCGGGCGCGGCATGCACTACCCCATCGCCCTCGAAGGCGCGCTCAAGCTCAAGGAGATCACCTACATCCACGCCGAGGCCTACCCCGCGGGCGAACTCAAGCACGGCCCGCTGGCCCTGGTGACCGAAGCCATGCCCGTGGTCGCCGTCGCCCCGCGAGATGCGCTGCTCGACAAACTCAAGAGCAACCTGCAGGAAGTGCGCGCCCGCGGCGGCGAGCTCTACGTCTTCGCCGACGCCGACGGCCAGATCGAAGCCAGCGAAGGCGTGCACCTCATCCGCCTGCCCGAACACTACGGCGCGCTCTCCCCCATCCTCCACGTCGTGCCCCTGCAACTGCTGGCCTATCACACCGCCACCGCCCGCGGCACCGATGTGGACAAGCCCCGCAATCTGGCCAAGAGCGTGACGGTGGAGTGAGATGAGCAAGACTTCGATATTCCTGTTCCGTGCAATTAAAGTCGCAAACAGCACATTAAAGTCGCTAACAACGATCAAGGCAGAATGCGGGCTCGCGAGGCATGCACATGAAGTCGCAAACAGCGACCACGCAGCGTCGCGGCCTGAGGGCCGATTTGGCCCCACGCATTGCACTGCTGGCATGGCACTGGACATCGCGGGCGATACGGGGACTGGATGTCGCGCAGGCTATAACCACGCGTTATCGAGCATGCAATTTTGCTGACCCTTGAGTGACAACCCAAGGATTAGGCCCGACACTCCAGTCGCGGGGAGCTTTCCAGCTCCGAGGGTACTTTTGACCGAAACCGCCAAAGGCCCGGACATCGGCCTTTGCTGACGTTCGTCTGATGAGCGATTGGGGGCTGCAATGTCCTGGTTACCTGCCGCTCAGGTCAAGAGTTTTTTCAGCTCGGATAGACGCGCTGCGTAGTTGACGCGATATCGACCGAACGGGTGGGACATCGTGGTCCCTTGCTTGATCCATTCCGCGATGTCCCAGCCCGCCTCGATCAGGTCCGAAGCAGCGAAGACAAATTCCAGCGTATCGGTAAAAAAGATGGGCTGATCAGAATGAATTTCGTAGCTAAACTTACCCGGCGTGCCATGCACGTAATAGTTGCGACAGTCGACCGCTTGGTCAGTGACCAGCTCCAAATTGAGGAACTTCGTACCTACAGCGTCGACGATCAACTTTACACGGCTGCGGACTTTACGCTTGAGGGAGGGCTTTCCTATACGGCCAAGCGCGTTGAGGATACTGTCCCTCTCAGGACTTGATGGCAATGCCTTGAACGCCTTTCGCGCTGCATCCCTTGCCTCCTTCAGTGCTGGCGGCAATTCCTCGGCTGTTTGGCAAGCCGAGTCTGGCATGATGTCGAACATGTTGGCTGCCCCGATCAACCGATCTGTGTCGTAGCGATTCTGATATGCCGATGCGGTAGCGTGCCGCGCTCGGGCATTGCGCCACTCGTCGTGGCGTTCAAGCCAACGGGCCAGCACGGTTACAAAACTGTCTGGGTCTTTGCCTGCCTGCAACGGAAGGTCGGCGGGATGAGGCTCCGTGGACTCATCATCTTTATTCCTGCGTGGAGGCAGGGACCAGTAAGCGTCGAGGATTCGGGGACGCTCATCGGTTGAAGCCGTGAGGCGAAAAGCCATGTCCACAATGTTTTGCGGCCGACCAGCAACGACTTCCAAAAAGCGCAACGTATCGATAACAGCCCTAATGGCCGTTTTTACACTCTGCTCGGTCGGGAAACTGATGTTCAGACGGATCGTATTCTGAACATGAATCCCCTTAGGCCCTGGGGAGGAGTAGGTGATGCCATGCGTTGCCGATATCTTGCCGAGTGCTGTGTCGGTCGAAAAGATATCGTGCTTACCCGTAAAGTAAAAAAGGAGTGGGTGTTCGCCAATCTCGATCGTCCGCCCGTACTCCTTGGCTTCAATAATCCTTTCCATGTAAGGGCGTGCATTGATGACTGATCCGAAAGCATCGAAGTCATAGAAGATTGCAGTTGCATCGTCGACCGCAAAACTGACCTCGACTATCTTTCGGTCAGCAGACGTGAGGTGCTCCTCGCCGAAAAGTGCGAAGTGCGGAAAGAAACTCGAGAAATGATAATGATCTTTGCCTCTACTCTAGTACCCCAACCTGGTCCAGACATCGTGATGCAGTCAATTAACGAAACCTTGCTTCGGTCGTGAAACACCCCGACGATGTCCTGACTCCCATGTGTACTGAAAAACGAAGTTGAGTACAGGTCAAGCGAGGTTGCTCCGCTATTAAGCGAAAGCTCGCCGGGCACCTCGACATCAGAAGAAAATTTGAACAACCCAGATTTTCGGAAATCCTTGTACTTATCCATAATCGTCAGTCTTTCTGCGAAGGTGTAACGACCACTTTCTGACGCAGCTCTCTTTTTTTGATTATCTGCCGAAATCGTCAAGTGTTTGCAGCTGGGCTTGATCAATAGGGTATCTGCGAGAATGGAATTGGTTTAGCCTCCTGATCGATCGCACGATGTCGGCCAAACTGATCGATGCCGAATTGAGATCGGCCTTCAGTCTTGAAACATCCGGGCCATTGAGCAAGAGAGATTGCAGGATGGCGACCAGTTCAATCACATTGCCTTTTGCTTCTACAAGGAGATCGACAACGGTCGGGGTGTCGTCGGGCTTGAAGATTATAAAATTCACGGATTTACTTTCGTCGCCAGATATCTGCTCCCAAATCATTCTCCTGACCGCCAAGTGTTGGACCACCGAGAGCCATTCATCATGGTTCAGCGTGCTGTCAATTTCCCGCATTTCATGAGCAGCCGAGATAAGCGCCTTATATAAATCGACAAGCGATTCGGCTTCAGGCGAACTGTTGCTGGAACACTGGGACGCGCCTTGATCGAAGATGGCCAGACCGATGCGGAAGAGCAAGAGTAGTAGCCGTCCGGCCTCCGAACGGGAACTGTATTCGTCCGAAGTTGCGTCCGAATCGCCGAATTCCACAATTTCGCGCAAGGTGATGGCGTCATTCCACAGGCCGATCCACGCCCCCCCTGGCGAGGACGATTGCGCTATGGGGTAGGCCAATAAGTTGGCGGCAACCCCCGGAGTTTCCTTGTTCAAGGTTGTAAGCAGGTTGGCGTGGTCGCGTAGGAGCCCCCCGTTCCTGCCCGCCCAGTCGTCGGGCGCAAGGCGCCATTCGTTTCCGAAATCCTCCCAGGCAGGCACGGAGATGTGCTCGTTATAGGCAAAGGAGGACCGTGCGCAGCGGTAGCACCAGGATTCCCATGAGGCAGCATCTGCTGGACTTGTTTGCGGCAGAGCGCAATTTCCCAGATTCCGCCCAATCGCATCAATCAAGGCGTCATCGGCAAACGCCGAGGACTTTACGTCGGCGGTGTCTTTTGATGTATGACTCAGGACTTGCCGCATGAGCCAGGGCGTCCAGCGAGAAAAAATTGCGGATGCATCCTGGCGCGCAGCCAACGCGGCTGCGATAACTTCGGCAGTATCGGCAACTTGCTGGCTGATCCCGTGAAGCTCGTCAGGCGTTGGGGCTGGAGTTCTAAAGTTCTGCCGCACCTGCAACAGCTGGTTGCGGGCTTCGACCAGAAGCAGCGGCATCAGGACGGAGCCATTCCATTTTCCATCATCCTCGAAAGCAACTGGTGCCGCCGCAAGCGTTCGCTTCCATTCCGAGAATCGCGGAGAGAATGCGCCTATACCCGCCACGACGAGTAAAGCGCTGACGAGATAGGGATTGGAAGAACCCGACAGTGTACGAATGAATTCGTCCGGGCTCAGTTCGTAGAACACTTGGAATAGCGGAAGCACATCCTCGTAGTTCATGAAGCCATGCCAGCCGCGCAAACCCCACCATATTTCGTCGAGCTTGTCCTGGCATTCATTCCAAGAGGTCCATGCAGCGGATCGTTCTTCATTGATGCGATCCGATTTAGATTGCAGTGAGAAGTTATCCAGCCCTGCAAAAGCCTCTCGGGCAAGCGCTACATAGTTATGGCAGACCGGGGAATTCACGTTCACATACGCCGTCATAGCTTCACCCAGCCAATGTGCGAGTTGCCAGGAGTTGTACTTGAACGTACTAACCCTGCCCCAGGTATGCAACGAGGGGGCTTTGGCGAGGGCGGCTGCGCAGGCGCAGGTCATCAGCAAGGGCAGGCTATCCGCATAAGCTCGTAAATCGGTCGCATCAACTACTGAAGTCATGCGCAGTTCGAGTTCGGCAAGATCGCCATCCTGTTCCACGATCCAGCTCACGACATCATCGAAGGCTCGTGGCAGACCACTTGGAAACGCGTTCAACAGTGTAAGAAAGTCCTGCTTAGTCTTGAACGAAGTGTCCGCAATCATTTGTCGCTGTACGGCGTGGCGTTCGCTCGGCCATTGCTCGTTCATTTCCGTCCCCCCGCGTTCCAGATTTCCTCAAAGAAATCGATGGCGCCATGATCCGCTGCCCGCCAGCCCCGGCTGGCGGCGCTGACAGTGGCATGGAAACCGCCTGCCGTTCCGCCAAAATGCCATAGCTCGTCGTCGACGATGGCGAAGCGGTCGTGGATGTAATTGCAGCACGCTTGTGTGAGGTGCATCCTGATCTCGATGCGACATTCCATCTCGCGCCGCGCTACGTGGTTACTGATTGCCCGTGCCTGTTGCTGGAATTTCTTCAAATCGTCGTCGCCAACTTCTTTATGCCGCTTCGTCAGCAACCGAATATCGCTAGCGGCAAGCCATAAAGGTAGCCAAGTCAAGATTTTGTCGACTCGATCTGTCGGACTCCCCTTCCCTTCGTCGGGCATCAGCAAATATTCGTCGACGATCCAGACGCGCTCCTGGGCGTCAGCCACTGCCTTGCCGAATTTCTGCAATGGAACAGGGTCGTTGGAATACTTTCGTTCCCAAGCCGCCGTTGATGTCGGGAAGCTGTTTTGGCCGCCTTCCTGGCTGCCCCAGAGAATTTCCCTGGCCGGAAATGGACGCTCCGCCTTGGGGGAGATAGCGATGTCGAGCCCAAACTTCTTCATGACGCGCTGTCTTCTTGATGCTTGGTTTGGCGCTGTCTGTAGTCGTCAAAAGGTATAGCTTGCCTCCGCATGCCTTCGAGTTGACCAATGACCTCATCCGGGTTGGGCAGCTTGACGATCAAGGATGCCTTGTCGCCCAAGGTGTTCAGCGAGTTGCCGAGGAACCAAACGGCATCATCGATCACCAAAAAGCGGTCGTGCAGAACGGAGGACTGAAGCACGTAGGTCTTGGCAGTGACTTTTGCGTCCTTTTCCAGTTGAGCAAGCCGCTGGCTGAAATCGTCAATTTTCGATGGCTCCTGCGCCTGGGATTTGAATGCAAGGCCGGAGGTCAGCAAGGTCACGGTGGTCGTTTCTGGATTAACTGCATAGAGGAATTGCCCCAACTGCAATCCAGCGAGGTAGGGATCGGCGATCATGACTCGGGTTCTTGCCCGCATCAGTTCGCCCTGGACAAAGCGCATGGCTTCCTCGCGGGAGCCATCGGAAAACCAGCGCTGGCCGTATTGCTTGGCACTGGCAATCTTTTCACGGTGCGCGGCCGCAATGGTGATACGTCCGCCGACATTGGGAACGCGCGCCGCGTTGCCAATGAGGCTCTGTGTAGAAAGTGACGAGCGTTGAGCTGCTTGATATTCCATGCGTAGCGAGTTGGCCGATTCACCGGTTTGGACACTGACCCTCATGCCCCCACTCGATACAACATGTGAATTGAAGCCGATTTGGCGAACGAATGAATAAGGTGGGCTATAGGCAAGCACACCATGCTCCGGGTGAGTCACCACATAGCCATAGCTCCCGATGCAGTCCCCTTTGTCGATATCCAGAATGCCATCGGCGGGGATGTCATAGGTGCTGAGATCGGTCAGCAGATAGGCTTGTTCGTCGAAGGTGGTGAGTTTCAGGCCCGCAAGCAATGCGCCTGCACGCGGGACAAAACGGTAGAAAATGCGTTCGCCGCTATCGGCAGTAGCCGGAATCATGAAGTGATCGATTTGCTTGAGCACGGGGTCCGGCGCGACTAGGGCAACGCTACCCAGATATTCCCGGTACAGTCGCAGATCGACATGCAATCGCCTGGCAACAAAGGCCACGGCGGCATCATCCGCCAGCATCACGTCGAAGCCGTCCTGGCCGCCGAGACGGCGGTGAATGCGAGCGGGCGCATTACCGATAAAGGGCGCGGGGTGGCTGCGCCCAGAATGGAAGGCAAACATCCCCTCACTCATCGGCAGGCCGAGGTGCGGCCATGTCGGGTTGTCAGTCAGGTTTGCGGTTTCTATCCTGATCCCATCGTACCGGCTATCGCGTTCTTCGGCCTTTGATGGAATGGGGGTTGTGTCTTCGCCAAGCCCGAGGCTTCGATACCAATCGACTGCATCGTGAACGGTCAGCAATGCGCGGCGAAAGAAGACGTTCTCGCCGGTCTTTCCGACAGCATACCTATGTGGTTGCCCCTGCATCGGGGGTGGCAACGGTCTGCCACGAGGAAGCAGGGACACGGTGGCAAAAAGCAGCCGCCCAGCTTGTCCTCTTTGCCTTTGCAGGGTTGCCAGCCGTATGACGGCACCTACGTAGCTGTCCACGTTTAACACTAAATGCTTCCTTTATGATGGGTAACTATCGAATCAAATGCAGCAGTTTCACGAAATTTTCGTAGTGAAATGCGTGGCGAAGTAGTCGATCATTTCTGCCGCCTGCGTCCCTTCGCGTAACCGCTTCTGTTCATCAAAATCGATCGACGGCACCAAGTGGATGAACTGGTCGTCGGCGTATAGCGACATAACGGCTTGCGGGTCCAGCAACGATGGGCGCAGGCCGTTTAGTCCGTTTGCCGCTTCGACGACAGCGCCGATCATGACATCGGCGATCTGCACAGCTGGACTGGTCTTTGAATCGACCTGGGTAACGGACGACAACTTGAGGGGGAAACGGATGCTCGCAATCTGCGACGACCTGAATTCGACTGCATCCTGATGTTCGATGTAGCGCTGCAGCAGGTCGTGGTACGTGAGCAGGTTTTTGGACTGGTCATGCTCGACCCGGTACGGACCCGCTGCCATCACTTCCATCCGGCTGATCAGGGACTGGAGAACCACCATTGCGGCATCGGTGGAGACGCCCGGTGTGGCAATCGCGGACAGACATTCGGGCGAGTTCTGCGCTAGAGGGCCCAACGCTTCCGGCAGTTCGCGCCAATTGAGCTGCCTAGCCGCTTTCACTAACGCATCCAAGGACTGCGAAGTCTTTTCCTTGACCGCCCGTTGGAAAGCCGCAAGCAGATAATCGAATGGCGCTTTGCCAAGTAAAGTGGGCCCGACGGTATGCAGCAATGAAGCCAAGGCGTAGTTCTGGCCATCTTTGTAGAAATCGTGTCCGCGTTCGTAGTAGAACGGTTCGACGGCATAGTCCAAGAACATGAGGAGCAGCAGGAAGCGCTTGTCGCAGACGTAGGTTACGCACTTGTGCTGCGTGAGCACGGCACGTTGCAACTCCATCAATGGCTGTCGGTAGCCGGGCCGGCGTGCCAAGGCGTGGTACTTGAGCTCGGGGGCCTGCAGCTTGGGGAAATGTTCTCGAATCAGTCGTGCAGCTTCATCGTCATCGATAGACACCGCTGCCGCACCTTGAAAGCGCTGTGCCGCGTTGAGCAGATCGAATCCCGTGTAGCCACTCTCGTCGATGTGAAAGCACTCCAATTTGCCCGCCCGCCCTAATGCCTATACCAGTTGTGTAGATGTTCCATCTGCCCAAGGCATACCGCTATGGCATATACGATAAACGATCACAGCCATATTTTGAACGATTTGAATTGCTTCTGACTATCGTAATTCAGGCGAAGTCTGATTAGCATCCAAAACCCGTCGCTCAAACCTGAAGGGTTGAGTGGCATCTATGGCCGAGGAGCGGACACAACGCCAACATTTCCACTTCGCCCGTTGCCGCCTATGCGGTTGGTCGACAACATCGCGAGCCTGCGAAGCGAGCGCGATCGTGCGTTTTCAGCCTAGGGTTGGGGCTGTAGGCGTCGGACACATCAATGCGCCTTCAATGCACCCGATGAAACCGCTTCGGCGATTGGGTTGCGAGCGGAGGAAATCAGCCGCCTTGATTCAAGCGATCGGCTTGCCTCTCGATCGCCTGCTGCTTTTGGTCCTCGGCGTTCCAGGCACTCTCCGTGTTGGCGAAGTCTTGCCGCAGCGCACTTACCGTCGCCTGGAAATTTGCATATGCCGTCGAAAAATCCCCGCAAATCGGCGTCAACGCCTGACCAGTGCAACCGCAGTATTGCTGCGCACGTGCGATGTCCTTCTGTGCTTCTGGGTAAGTGATCTTCCCTCCGGCATATCCGAACGACGATTCCAGAGTTTGCAACCCGATTTGCGCTTGGTGGAACGCAACGGACATTTGCGATATTCCGACGTCGATCTGTGCCCGCGCAACTCTGTTGGGCGGTTCTCTTGCCTCATCATCCAAAGCGGCCTGCATCTTTGCCGTCAGCCGGGCATAGGCCGCGGACAATTTGGGCATGCGCCGAAGATGCACGTCCGCATCCCGCACGTAGTGCCGCATCCAGGCGGTGACGTCTTGGATGGCATTTTGCGTCTTGGCCATGGCGTCTTTCGCCGCCTTGGCCGCAGCCGCCTCGCTGGCCCGCGCGGTCAATTGCTGCACGTGCCGCGAATAGACCGCCAGGCTGGATCGCCGCAAAATCAGATCAAAGCTGTTCCCTCCAGACCCGCCGGAGAGCTGCACCGCCCCAACCTGAATCGTCCCGGACATGGGTATCGCACCGCCCAGGAACTCGGCTGGCTTCAATGTCAGCACGAGCGTGTCCGCGTTGACGGCACCGGAAACCGAGGCATTCATGCGATTAATTCCGATGCCGTCACCCGACAGGATCACCTGCTCGAAATGCCCGAGCAGCGCCCCATCCGGACGCTCGACGATCTGGAGAAGATCTGCCGCGTTTGCGTGCAAACCGACGTAAGTGCCGGAGAGATTGCCGGCACTGGCGACACGACCCGCGGCAAACAGGCCCAGCAGCGCGATGAGCCGGAACGCGCGCTTCATTGAGCAACTGACCAGACTGGGTTAAAGCGCGAAGATTTCCATGCCTTGTCCCGCGGCGATGGCGTCGGCCAGCCAGCGCGGTTGCTTGCCCCGACCCGACCAGGTTTGCCTGGTCTGGGGTGGCGATATTTCGGCGCGACCTTGGCGCCCTTCGCTGCGCTCAGGCCGCTTCGGCCACCGATGTCCGCCACGGCGATGCCGTATTCGTCCATCTTGGCACAGATGTCGACGATCACGGCGGCAACTTCCGCCTTGCCCTGGGCGGCGGCCTGCTGTTGCAGGGCCGCGATTTGTTCCTGGAACTCCTTGAAGCTACGCATGCAGTTTTCCTTTCAATTATGGACGTCGCTGGTATTGCGGCGATGAATAGCCGCAACACTACCCAACGGAAATATCCAGGTCAACTCTCTTATATTCAGCCAACCTCCGAATGGCGGGCCATTCTGCGTGCGCAAGCCGCACCTCGCCGGCCATTCGATACCTAGCCTACGCGTGCCTCGATCCGCGCATCGCCCTCGACGCGCTGTTTCGGCTCCACCCGCTCGGACCTTGTCGAAATTTCGATCGCCGAAAGCAAGGGTTCGACAGACGGCCGCAAACGCATGAGCAGAAGATGCGCCCGTAAGAGTCCGATTACGCTACTTGCAGCCGCAATTCACGAGGCGCCACGATGGAATCCAGGAACCTTGATCTCCCGGTCACACCGTCGCTGCAATGGCTCCCGGACGAATCGCTGTTCAGCCTTTGCAGCCGCCATCACCGACTCTGGGGTCATCCGCACGCCTGGCAGACCAGCCAGCTGCTGTTTGGTGGGCGCCGTGCCGGCACGCAGCACGACTTTCCAGCGTCGCTGGATGATCTGGCTGATCGAACCGGCGGGCAATGGGGCACGGCCGAGTCGATTGCGACCGCTCGGACGCTGCTTCGCTTCTACCTGCCGTTTCTCGACGAGCAGGAGGCACGGCAAACCGTCTCGGCGATGCGGAGTCGATCCGTCGCGCACCTCAAGTTCCGGCTGGGCCTCCTGACCAGTCGGTTTCGGGCACACCACCCGCTCAAGGCCTGCCCCGATTGCATGCAGGCCGACCACGTCGCGCACGGCTGGGCGTACTGGCATCTGGCGCATCAGTATCCCGGCGTCTGGATCTGTCCAGTGCACGAAGCTTCCCTACTCGAGAGCACCGTCAAGTCGACGGGCGTCGAGCGCTTCCATTGGCACCTCCCAACGAAGGAGACGCTCCGACCCATGGGCACTTTGCAGCCGTCAATCGCGACCTCCCGCCTTCCTGTACTGGCCCGATTGATCTGCAGGGTCGTCGACTGCGAGCGCCCAGTCGGCTGGCTCGGCGGAGCCACGATGGAACAGGCGGTTGAGGCGGCGTTCGCCGCGCGCGGCTGGGTCACACCGCAGGACCGATTGAGAATCGATCCCAGCGCACACGATTTCTTGGCCTATTGCACGCAACTTGTCGGACCAGACGAATTGCGGGCGCTGCCGACCACAATCAGCACGGCGCGGTCGCAGATCAGCCGACTTCGGCGCTCCATCCTCGAAGGAACCCATCCCCTGCGAATTCTTGTCGCGGCCTCCTGGCTGTTCGGTGATTTCGGATCTCTGCTGGCCGCGATCGATACGGACCATGCGACTCTGGCGGTGGCTGCGCCCGAGACCGCGTCCAAGGGTTATGCGGACAGCGCTCAAGATCGGCGACACGGAGTCGTCATCGAGGCAATGCGTTCCGGACAATCCGCCCGCACCGCAGCAGCGATGGTCGGCATCAACATCGGCACGGCCCGGGCCTGGGCTGTGCGCGCCGGACTTACCGTGACACGCCGCCCCAAGATCCTCACCGCTTTGCGGCTTGGCGCTGTCATCGCCGATCTCACCGTCGGCGCCGACAAACAGGCCGTGGCCAGCCGGCATGGCGTGTCGGTTGCGACGATCACGCGCGTCCTGCGCACCGAGGTCGGCCTGCGCGCGACCTGGCGACAAGCCCAGTGGGACGCTGCGCAACACCGGGCGCGCAAGTCGTGGCTGGCGACGCAGCACGATCATCCTGGTGCGGGCATCAAGCTGCTGCGGGCACTGGATCCCTCAGCGTATGCGTGGTTGTATCGCCACGACCGCGCTTGGCTGAAAGCCAACGGTCCGCCACACCACTTCGCCGATCCGGGAAGTCGCCGCAACGCGGTCGATTGGCTCGAACGGGATCGATTGCTTCGCGACCACATCGAGCGGGCCGTGCTGCAGCTCGGCACGGCGCATCCCGGCCAGCGGTTACGTCTCTGGCAGATCTATCAAATCGTCCCCGACCTTCGACCGAAACTTCGCGTGCTGCACCGCCTACCTTTGACCAAGCAGCTTCTCGAGCACGTTATCGGGCGCACCATGCCGAGTCCGGACGATGCGGCACTGTTTCCCTGAGACCGCCGGAGTTGCATGCATTTATGCCTATTGCTATGCTTTATGCATGCTTCAATCGAACCTCCAAATCCGCGTCGCCTGGGTCGCCGAGATCTGTCGAGAACGGCATATCAGCCAATCCCAGATCGCCGAGGCCGTTGGCGCCAGCCAATCACAGGTCAGTCGCATCCTGAGTGGAAACAGCCAACGGCCCTCGCGGCTGCTGGAGGATGTCTGTCTCTATGTCGAGCGCCAGGTGGAGGGCGTCACGGCGGACGCTGTCCGGCGCAGCGATGAACTCATCGAGGCCGTTCGCAGCACCTGGGACGGCTCGGCGGCACACGCCCGTGCGTTGTCCACCGTCATCCGGTCTCTGGCCATCCTCCGATCTGCCTGCGATGCCCGGGAACATCGGCCTCCCGAAACGTCCGAATGAACATCCTGCGACCGGCAGTCCTGCCTGACGAATTCGCCCTGGGCTACCACGGGCGCGTCATGCGGCTCAACGGCTGGCTCGGGCCGAAGGAGGCGGCGCGACAGTTGGCGCTGTGGGCCGGCGCAGTCGGCAGCGGCAAATCGAACCCCGCCGTCGTTGAATTTCTCGCCCAGGTTGCTGGTCTGGCGCCAACCCAATTCGTCCGACGTCACTCGCTCCTGGGCTTCAAGCGCGCCTTCGCCGCGGAAAAGGAATCGCCCGCTTTGGCCCACGGCGCACCCGAATCCCGCGAGACCCTGCGCATGACCGGCATGCAAACCGCGCGCGACGGCAGCTTCTTTTGTCGACAGTGTGTCCGCGAGGATCTCGATTTCCACGGATTCAGTTACTGGCGGCGCACCCATCAACTGCCGGGCGTGTTCTGGTGCGACAAACATGGCTGCGCGCTGTGCTACAGCGACGCGACGGATGGGCTTTTGCGTTCCCCCGCGGAATTCAACGCGCGGTGCACAGCGGTGGACGAGGCGTGGGTCGCACGGCTGCAGGGCAATCCTTTGATCGCCCGATTCCTGGCGATCTGCACCGAATTAGCCGATGCACCGGCGCCGCTCGATGAACGCGACGTCTCATCGCTGCTTCGCAAGCGTGCGGCGAACGCCGGCTGGCATGTCGGCCGAGGCACTGCAAGGCGCCCTCACCTCACGGCGCTGCTGCGCGAGCGCTTTGATGCCTCATGGCTCGCGACCGTTGTTCCCGATATCGGTGCATCCGATCGCGCACGGCCCCTCAGCATCAGCGTCGATCGCGCGCTGCTCGGCAAGCGCCTGCGGGTTAGTCCAGCGGTTTATGCCGCAATGCTTGCCGCGTTGTTCGGATCCGCAGATGAGGCCATTTATGCCCTGCATTCCAGTCGTGCTGCCTCACCGGTTGCCGATCCCGGTGGAACCGACTGGCCGCGCGACATCGATAGTCTGCGCAGGATCTATGTCGCGCATCGGGGTGACGCCACCGCAATCGGCGCGGCCATGAGAACCAGTCGGGGCAACGTTGGACGTCGCCTCAAGGCCATGGGATTGCCTTCGCTGGGCAGTCCCGCACAGTGCCGCCTTCGCGACGCGGCATGGGCGTTTCTCGTCGACGGTGAGTCATTGCTCACCGCATCTCAGAATGCCAACATCCCGGTGGACGAACTGGAACAGCTTCTGCGGCTGGCGGCCGCGCCGTTGCAATCGGCGCTTGGCGAGATGCAAGAACCAAGGGGCCGATCCAATCGGTCTGCATCTGTCAGGTACAAGCCTGCCCGACCTCCGGGACAGGCCGTTTCGGCCGAAACCGTTCCAATCGGGTCGGCGCCAGACGCAGACGCTGGAATGCCATCTGCCCAGGGCTCAACCTGTGCGCTTTGGGCTTGACAGCGACGCTTTAACTCGGCGGCGGTTGCAGGTGCAAGTCAGGTTCGCGCCGTAGATCCCGCCCAGAACGCATTCCAGACATCGTTATCCCGCGGCATCAAATCCTCGTAGCGCCGCATCAGCCGGGGGTCTCCGCTGCGCAACGCCGCAACGGCCGGCGCCACCGGCGCCAGAAACGTCTCGGCCGCCCGGCGCAGATCCTCGGGGCGAAGGGCATCGTCGCGGCGCTCGAAGGCCACGCGATGTGCACCGACCCACAGCGCAATGATCAGCCTAGGAACGCCCGCCGTGAGCTGGAGCATGAGTTCATGAATGTCGTCGACGGATAGACGCTTTCGCAGGTATTGATAGCGTCCCAGCTGCGCCAGAAACATTTGGTAACGCTCGTCATCTGCCAATCGAAACTCGTCCAGCCGGTGGCTGCCAGAGGTGACGAAGCGTTGCAGGTTGCTTGAGCGTTTGTTCAATGCAGCAACGCCATCGTTGGTGCCGGACAGAATCACCGGGATCTGCCAGGTGTTGGTCAATGTCAGGATGGCCTTCAGGGTTTGGTCTTCAATCAGGCTGAGCTCGACATGGTCATCCACAGTGGAACTCTTCCTGGATCGGCGCTGCGCCAGCGTCGGCAGGCGGAAGAAGTTCTGCACCTCGTCGATGTGCAACACCCCCAGAAAGTGCGACGCAGCCACCTGCCGCCATTCGTCTAGCATGCGCGCTCCGTCGCGGCGACCACGCGCCAAGGCGGTCTCGAATCGAGGCGCATGGCCCGGAACGCAGCGCGCGAAGACATCGTCCCAGGCGATCATGAGATTGGCCGCGAAATCGGCGAGGCGGCCACTCGCAGGGGCGTCGACAGACAGCCAGACGACCTGATGGTGCGGCCCAATCAGTTTCGGGAAGCTCTGGTGACTAACGATCTGCTGCGGATAACAGCCAAAGGCCCGGCGAATCGCCTCCGTTTTGCCGACGCCGGAGTGCCCGACGACGACGGCCGCCATGGGCACGGCTTGCGGTGTCTGGGCGCGCATCGGCTCATTGCCGACGATGGCCCATGTCGACGCGCGCGACGGGTGCCGGTAACGATAGCCCTGGCGCAGCATCAGATCGATGGTCTCGGCAACACGTGCGCCTTCGGGCGACGGGATATGCAAGTCCCGAACCGACATCAGATGGTGTGGTCGGATGTGCAGCGGGACCGCGGCGATCTCGTCAGGGATCGGTGGCAGGGTCAGCGTGCGTTTCAGCACCTCGGGCCGCGACAAGATCGGACCGAGCGGCTCGACCAGGATGTTGCCCTCGTACGGATCACTACGGTTAGGCGCCGTCATCATGGTTCTCCTCATCACGCATGGTTCCGAGGATCGCTCGCATCGCTTCCAAGTAGGATTCATCGCCCGCGTCTGCCGCTGGCGGGCCGCCGTCGTCAGGACCGGTGGGGGCCGGTGGATTGGCGTTTGCGGCAATCTCCATCTGACGGGCTTCGGTCAGCGTAGGCGTCGCGCCCGGGGCACGGCCCACTGCCTCGGCGGTTAGTGCCGACGCTGCGTTGACGATGTCCTTGCGGCGCTGCCGTGCCGCAAGCCGCAGGAGGGTCCGCTGATGTTCCACGTCACCTCGACGCGCCTGGGCATACGCGTAAGCGTCGGTGACTTCGTCAAAGGTCAGCTCCGGCGACGCTGTCGACTGATCGGACAGCTGCAGTTCCAGCATCCCCGTCCCGTCCATATCGGGCGTCCAGATCTTCGCGACGGTCCCGGGGAAGTAGTGGATCGGCAGGTCGCTGACACCATAGTTGCGTGCGACATCGATCCACTGTAAGCGTTTGCCGAACCCATC